>NZ_CP125781.1:1550237-1860285 GCF_030053895.1 Trabulsiella odontotermitis | reverse complement strand
TGGCGGCACCATTGCCCATATGCTGGCGGTCGATTACGCACTGAAACCGGTACTGAACGCACTGAAAGCGCAGGAGATCCTGCACGGCGTCTTTGCTGATGACAGCCAGGTTATCGATTATCAGCACCAGCCCCGGTTTACTCCGAATCTGCAACATCGTCTCGACAGCGCGCTGGACACCTTCTGGCAGGCGCTACAACGCCGCGAACCTACTTTCCAGCCGCGACAACAGGGAGTTGCCCATGCGTAATTTGTTTCACTGGCGAATACAGTCTCTGGCGCTGACCGGCCTGCTCACTCTTTCTGCCTGGAGCCTGGCCGCAGAGCCCGCGCCAGATGCACTGCGCATTGGCTATCAAAAAGGTAGCGTCAGCATGGTGCTGGCGAAAAGCCATCAGTTTCTGGAAAAACGCTATCCGGATACAAACATCTCGTGGATCGAATTCCCGGCCGGACCTCAGATGTTGGAAGCGCTGAATGTCGGCAGCATCGATCTTGGCAGCACCGGCGATATTCCGCCGATCTTCGCGCAGGCGGCGGGAGCGGATCTGGTGTACGTCGGTGTTGAACCGCCAAAACCGAAAGCGGAAGTGATTCTGGTGCCGGAAAACAGCGCCATCAAAACCGTCGCCGATCTGAAAGGTCATAAGGTGGCGTTCCAGAAAGGCTCCAGCTCGCACAACCTGTTGTTGCGTGCGCTCCAGCAGGCGGGGCTTAAGTTCACCGATATTCAGCCCGTCTACCTGACGCCTGCCGATGCCCGCGCTGCGTTCCAGCAAAATAACGTTGATGCCTGGGCTATCTGGGATCCCTACTATTCTGCCGCACTGTTACAGGGTGGCGTCCGGGTGCTGAAAGACGGGACTTCACTCAAACAGACAGGCTCTTTCTACCTCGCGGCGCGCCCGTATGCCGAGAAAAATGGCGCTTTTCTGCAGGGCGTGCTGGAAACCTTCAGCCAGGCCGATGCCTTAACCCAAAGCCATCGCCAACAGAGCATTACCCTGCTGGCGAAAACCATGGGCTTACCTGAACCCGTGATCGCCAGCTATCTCGATCATCGCCCGCCGACAGTGATCGCCCCGGTCAGTGAGGCCATTGCGGTACTACAACAGCAAACGGCAGATCTGTTTTACGAAAATCGTCTGGTGCCGAAGAAGATCGACATCCGTACCCGAATCTGGCACCCCACTTCTCAACAAGGAGCGAAATCATGAGCCTGAATCTGTTCTGGTTTTTACCGACGCACGGTGATGGTCACTATCTTGGTAGCGACGAGGGCGCGCGCCCTGTCGATCACGCGTATCTACAGCAGATAGCGCAGGCCGCTGACAGGATTGGGTTTACCGGGGTGTTGATCCCGACCGGGCGCTCCTGTGAAGACGCCTGGCTGGTCGCGGCGTCGATGATCCCGGTGACGCAGCGACTGAAATTTCTCGTCGCGCTGCGCCCGAGCGTGATCTCCCCGACGGTCGCTGCACGCCAGGCCGCCACGCTGGATCGTCTGTCCAATGGCCGCGCGCTGTTTAACCTGGTGACCGGCAGCGATCCGCAGGAGCTGGCGGGCGACGGTATTTTTCTCGATCACACCGCGCGCTATGAAGCCTCGGCTGAATTTACCCATATCTGGCGTCGGTTGCTGGAAGGGGAAACCGTCGATTTCGACGGTAAATACCAGCGCGTGCGCGGCGCAAAGCTGCTTTTTCCGCCCGTGCAACAGCCGCGCCCGCCACTCTATTTTGGCGGCTCTTCCGATGTGGCGCAGGATCTGGCCGCGGAGCAGGTTGATCTCTACCTGACATGGGGTGAACCACCAGAGCAGGTGAAAGAGAAAATTGCCCAGGTGCGGGAAAAAGCCGCGCGTCACGGGCGACAGGTGCGCTTTGGCATTCGCCTGCACGTGATTGTGCGGGAGACAACTGAAGAAGCCTGGCGCGATGCAGATCGGCTGATCTCCCGTCTCGACGATGAGATCATCGCCAGAGCGCAGGCAGCGTTCGCGCAAACCGATTCAGTGGGCCAGCATCGCATGGCGGCGCTGCATAACGGTCGTCGGGAGAATCTGGAGATCAGCCCCAACCTGTGGGCCGGCGTTGGCCTGGTGCGCGGTGGCGCCGGAACCGCGCTGGTGGGTGATGGCCCGACGGTTGCCGCGCGCATCAACGAATATGCTGCACTGGGGATCGACAGCTTTATTTTGTCTGGCTATCCGCATCTGGAAGAGGCGTACAAAGTGGGCGAACTGCTGTTCCCGCATCTGGATGTCGCTATTCCCGAGGTGCCTCAATCCACTACGTTGCCACAGCAGGGAGAAGCCGTCGCCAACGCCTTTATTCCTCGCAAAGTGGCTCAGAGCTGAGGAGCGCATGATGGTTACAGCCTCCCATGCCCTGCTACGGCGCATCGCCCCGTGGCTGCTTCCCGCCGGGATCGTCATCGTCTGGCAAATCGCGTCTGCGACCGGCTGGCTCTCCACCCGCATTCTGCCTTCCCCGGAAGGGGTGGTGGAGGCGTTCTGGTCGTTATCAGCCAGCGGCGAGCTATGGCAGCATCTGGCGATCAGCTCCTGGCGCGCGCTGATCGGTTTTTCCATTGGCGGATCGATTGGCCTGACGCTGGGGCTGATTAGCGGGCTGTCCCGCTGGGGCGAACGGCTGCTGGATACCTCCATCCAGATGCTACGCAACGTCCCGCATCTGGCGCTGATCCCGCTGGTCATTCTGTGGTTTGGTATTGATGAGAGTGCCAAAATTTTCCTCGTGGCGCTGGGGACACTGTTCCCGATTTACATCAATACCTGGCACGGGATCCGCAATATCGACCGTGGACTGGTGGAGATGGCGCGCAGCTACGGGCTCTCTGGTTTTGCACTGTTCCGGCATGTGATCCTGCCTGGCGCCCTGCCCTCGATTATGGTCGGTGTGCGTTTTGCCCTCGGCCTGATGTGGCTGACGCTGATCGTCGCAGAAACCATCTCAGCCAATGCCGGGATCGGTTATCTGGCGATGAACGCCCGCGAATTTTTACAAACCGATGTGGTGGTGGTCGCCATCATTCTTTACGCCCTGCTGGGCAAGCTTGCTGATGTCAGCGCGCAAGGGCTGGAACGCCTCTGGCTGCGCTGGAATCCGGCCTACTCGTCGAAGGAGGCAAACGCATGAATACCGCTCGCCTGAATCAGGGGACGCCGCTGTTGCTGAACGGCGTCACCAAACGCTACGGCGAAAACACCATTCTTAATGCCCTCGATCTGCATATTCCCGCCGGGCAATTTGTTGCCATTGTCGGGCGCAGCGGCGGCGGCAAGAGTACGCTGCTGCGTCTGCTCGCTGGTCTGGAAGCGCCCAACGGTGGCGAACTGCTGGCGGGAAACACACCGCTTGCCGACATTCAGGATGACACCCGGCTGATGTTCCAGGACGCCCGTCTGCTGCCGTGGAAAACGGTGATCGACAATGTGGGCCTGGGGCTGAAAGGCCACTGGCGGGACGCGGCGCGACAAGCGCTGGCATCGGTCGGGCTGGAGAGCCGTGCCGGTGAGTGGCCGGCGGCGCTGTCTGGCGGACAAAAGCAGCGTGTCGCGCTGGCCCGCGCGCTGATCCATCGCCCCGGCCTGCTGTTGCTGGATGAACCGCTCGGCGCACTGGATGCGTTAACCCGCATTGAGATGCAGGATCTGATCGCATCGCTGTGGCAGGAACAGGGGTTTACGGTGCTGCTGGTGACGCACGACGTTAGCGAGGCGGTCGCCATGGCTGATCGGGTGTTGCTTATCGAAGAGGGTAAGATCGGTCTGGATCTGACGGTTGATATTCCACGTCCACGGCGGGTCGGATTAGCCAGACTGGCGGAGCTGGAAGCGGAAGTGCTGGATCGGGTGATGAAGCGCGGTTCAAATGAATTGCCTGCCAGAAAACATGGATAAAAAAAGGCCGGGCAAGGTAGTGCCGCCCGGCTTGTTATATCAGGCCAGCGCTTTAGTGATCTTCTCGAACAGATCGCCGGAGAGATTTTCCAGCCCTTTCAGCTGTTCCAGCGCCGCACGCATCTTCTCCTGACGTTTTGCATCGTAACGTTTCAGGCGAATCAACGGCTCAATCAGGCGCGACGCCACCTGCGGGTTGCGGCTGTTGAGATCGGTCAGCATTTCCACGAGGAACTGATAGCCGCTGCCATCTTCCGCATGGAACGCCGCCGGGTTGCTGCCCGCAAAAGCGCCAATCAGCGAACGAATACGGTTCGGGTTGCTGAGGCTGAACGAACGGTGTTTCAGCAGGCTGCGCACAGTTTCCAGCACGTTGCTGGCCGGGCTGGTGGCCTGCAGAATGAACCATTTGTCCATCACCAGACCATCCTGATGCCACTTGTCGTCGTACTCCTGCATCAGCGCATCGCGGCACGGCAGTTGCGCGGCAACCGCTGACGCCAGCGCGGCCAGCGCATCGGTCATATTGTCGGCATGCTGATACTGTTCGCGCACCAGTCTGTCGGCCAGTTCCGTTTCGCCAAACGCCAGATAACGCAGGCAGGTATTGCGCAGTGAACGCTTGCCGATGTCGGCATGTTCCACACGATAGCCGTCGAGGGCGTTAGCGTTGTAAACCGCGAAGAATTCGTCAGCCAGTTCGTTAGCCAGCGTTCGCGTCAGCGCTTCGCGCACGGTGGCGATGGCAATCGGATCGATAATATCGAACAGTTCGGCGATTTCACTAACTGATGGCAGAGTGAGGATTTCCGCCGCCAGCGCGGGATCGATCTTCTCGTCAAGCAGAATGGCGCGGAAAGCGTCGGCGACATGCACCGGCAGCGACAGCGGCTGCCCCTGCTGGTGGCGGGCCACGTTCAGCCTGATGTAGGTCGCCAGCAGGCTTTGCGCCGCATCCCAGCGAGAGAAATCATTACGCGCGTGACGCATCAGGAACGTCAGTTGTTGATCGCTCCATTTATATTCCAGTTTCACCGGCGCGGAGAACTCGCGCAGCAGCGATGGCACCGGCTGGAAATAGACGTTATCAAACACAAAAGTCTGTTCCGCCTGGGTGACGTTCAGCACGTGATGCACCGGATGACCGCCCTTCTGCAGCGGGATCGCTTTACCTTCGTTATCATACAGTTCGATATCAAACGGAATATGCAGCGGCTGCTTTTCCGGTTGATCCGGCGTGGCGGGCGTACGCTGTTTGATGGTCAGCGTGTACTGCTCCGTTTCCGGGTTGTAGTCATCATGCACGGTCACCACCGGCGTACCGGACTGGCTGTACCAGCGACGGAAATGGGAGAGATCAACGTTTGATGCGTCTTCCATCGCCTGCACGAAATCATCACAGGTCGCGGCGCTGCCATCATGGCGCTCAAAATAGAGCTGCATGCCCTTCTGGAAATTCGTTTCGCCGAGCAGGGTATGCATCATGCGGATCACTTCTGCGCCCTTTTCGTACACCGTCAGGGTATAGAAGTTGTTCATCTCGATGACCATGTCCGGGCGAATCGGGTGCGCCATCGGGCTGGCGTCTTCGGCGAATTGCATCCCGCGCATGGTGCGCACGTTATTGATGCGATTGACCGCGCGGGAGCCGAGATCAGAGCTGAACTCCTGATCGCGGAACACAGTCAGGCCTTCTTTCAGGCTGAGCTGGAACCAGTCGCGGCAAGTGACGCGGTTACCGGTCCAGTTATGGAAATATTCGTGACCGATAACGCGTTCAATATCGAGATAATCTTTGTCAGTGGCGGTATCGGTGCGGGCCAGCACGTATTTGGAGTTAAAGATGTTCAGCCCTTTATTTTCCATCGCCCCCATATTGAAGAAATCGACGGCGACAATCATATAGATGTCGAGATCGTATTCAAGACCGAAACGCTCTTCGTCCCACTTCATGGAGTTTTGCAGGGAAGTCATCGCCCACGGCGCGCGATCGAGATTGCCGCGGTCAACATACAGTTCCAGCGCCACTTCACGCCCTGAACGGGTGGTGAAGGTGTCGCGCAGCACGTCGAAATCCCCGGCCACTAATGCAAACAGATAGCACGGTTTCGGGAACGGATCCTGCCATTGCACCCAGTGACGGCCGTTTTCCAGCTCGCCCTGCGCAATGCGGTTGCCGTTGGAGAGCAGGAACGGATATTTGTTTTTATCGGCGATAACTTTGGTCGTGAACCGCGCCAGCACATCAGGGCGGTCAAGATACCAGGTAATATGACGAAAACCTTCCGCTTCACACTGCGTGCAGAGCGCTTCGCCGGACTGATACAACCCTTCCAGCGCGGTATTGGCGGACGGACTGATTTCATTGACGATGCGCAGCGTAAAGCGCTCCGGCAAAGCGGAAATCACCAGTTGGTTATTCTCTTCTTTATAATCGGTCCACGGCTGGTCGTTCACATGAATGGACACCAGCGTTAAATCTTCGCCATCAAGACGCAGAGGCACATCAGAAGACGCAGCATGCCGGGATACCTGGCTTTCAGCCGTCACCACGGTTCTGGCGGCATCCAGGTCAAAGGTCAAGTCAATATCGCTAATCTGGTAATCCGGCGCACGGTAGTCGTGGCGGTATTTGGCTTGGGGCTGTTGTGTCATAAAAAACCTTTAGCATCTTTGTAAAGTATCGACTCCAGTCTATTCCTGTTGTGACAATCTCGCTACGCAGAATGTTCATCTTTTCAGGGCCAGACACGCGAATTGCTACATTCACATAACATTGAGGCACGAAATGCTCTCGACCAGAGCATCTCCTTGTGGTGTGATCCGTGTTCAATATATTAAACTATGTTCCCGACATGACCGCCGCAGACGATGCCGCGTTCATTGCAGGACATAGCCAGGTTAACAAGCTATACTCCTGCGTTTTTTATCTGTCTGATTTTGATGGAAACGCTCCCGTGAGAGGATGCTACTGCGCGCCATGACACAATTTGCTTCTCCTGTTTTGCACACGCTGCTTGATACAGATGCCTACAAACTGCACATGCAGCAGGCTGTTTTTCACCACTACTATGATGTGCATGTGGCGGCTGAATTCCGCTGCCGTGGTGACGACCTGCTGGGCATCTATGCCGATGCGATTCGTGAGCAGGTTGACGCAATGCGTACGCTTAAATTGCAGGATGACGAGTACCACTGGCTCTCTGGCCTGCCGTTCTTTAAACAGGATTATCTCGACTGGCTGCGCGATTTCCGCTATGACCCGCAGCAGGTGACCGTCAGCAACGACAACGGCAAGCTGAATATCCGTCTGTCCGGCCCATGGCGCGAAGTGATCATGTGGGAAGTGCCGCTGCTGGCGGTGATAAGCGAGCTGGTGCATCGCTACCGCTCTGCGGAAATGGGCGTCTCCCAGGCGCTGGAAACGCTTGAGCATAAACTTGTCGATTTTGCGCACATGACGGCGGATCTTGATATGTCCGCGTTTCGCCTGATGGATTTCGGCACTCGCCGCCGCTTCTCCCGCGACGTCCAGCAGGCTATCGTGCAGCGACTGCAACAGGAGCCGTGGTTTATCGGCACCAGCAACTACGACCTCGCCCGCCGCCTCTCCCTGACGCCAATGGGCACCCAGGCCCACGAATGGTTCCAGGCGCACCAGCAAATCAGCCCTGACCTGGCCACCAGCCAGCGGGCCGCGCTCGCGGCCTGGCTTGATGAATATCCGGATCAACTGGGGATCGCCCTCACCGACTGCATTACTATGGATGCCTTTCTGCGCGATTTCGGGCCGGAATTCGCCACTCGCTACCAGGGCCTGCGCCATGACTCCGGCGACCCGGTGGAATGGGGAGAAAAAGCCATCGCCCATTACCAGAAACTCGGTATCGACCCACTCAGCAAGGTGCTGGTTTTCTCCGACAATCTCGATTTAGCCAAAGCCGTCGATTTATACCGCCACTTCTCCTCGCGGGTGAATCTGAGCTTCGGTATCGGTACACGGTTAACCTGCGATATCCCCCAGGTGAAACCGCTGAATATCGTCATTAAGCTGGTGGAATGTAACGGCAAGCCGGTGGCGAAACTCTCCGACAGCCCGGGCAAAACCATTTGCCACGACAAGGCGTTTGTTCGCGCGCTGCGTGAAGCCTTCGACCTGCCACAGGTGAAGAAAGCCAGTTAAAGGTGAAACGGGAGCCCGCAGGCTCCCTTCTTCTTTATTTATTTATCATTTTCTCTCTGTTGAGCTGCGAAATCTGCTTGTCTGATGGCGGATGACAGGTAACATAGATAACTCCCTTTTGAGGGAGTTATGACTTTTTTATTGGACTACTACAGAGAGATTATTATGAGCGTTGTGCCTGTTGCCGACGTACTCCAGGGCCGCGTAGCCGTTGACAGCGAAGTCACCGTGCGCGGATGGGTGCGTACCCGCCGAGATTCAAAAGCTGGTTTCTCCTTCGTCGCCGTCTATGACGGTTCCTGCTTTGATCCTGTACAGGCCGTCGTCAATAATTCTCTGCCCAATTACAATCAGGAAGTGCTGCGTCTGACGACCGGTTGCTCGGTGATTGTTACCGGCAAGGTAGTGGCGTCTCAGGGCCAGGGCCAGAATTTCGAAATTCAGGCGAGCCAGATTGAGGTCACCGGCTGGGTGGACGAGCCGGATACTTACCCGATGGCGGCGAAACGCCACAGCATCGAGTACCTGCGTGAAGTCGCGCACCTGCGTCCGCGCACTAACCTGATTGGCGCGGTTGCGCGCGTACGCCATACGCTGGCGCAGGCGCTGCATCGCTTCTTTGATGAGCAGGGTTTCTTCTGGGTGTCTACGCCGCTTATCACCGCCTCTGATACCGAAGGCGCTGGCGAGATGTTCCGCGTTTCCACGCTGGATCTGGAAAACCTGCCGCGCAACGATCAGGGCAAAGTGGATTACGACAAAGACTTCTTTGGCAAAGAATCCTTCCTGACCGTTTCCGGCCAGTTGAACGGCGAAACCTATGCCTGCGCACTGTCGAAGGTGTACACCTTTGGCCCGACCTTCCGTGCGGAAAATTCCAACACCAGCCGCCACCTTGCCGAGTTCTGGATGCTGGAGCCGGAAGTGGCGTTTGCTGATCTGGAAGACAACGCCCGCCTGGCGGAAGCCATGCTGAAATATGTCTTCAAAGCGGTGCTGGAAGAGCGCATGGACGATATGCAGTTCTTCGCCGAGCGCGTTGATAAAGACGCCATCGCGCGTCTGGAGCGTTTTGTCTCTGCGGATTTTGCTCAGGTGGATTACACCGACGCGGTCACCATCCTGGAAAACTGCGGTCAGACATTCGAAAACCCGGTTTACTGGGGTGTGGACCTGTCGTCTGAGCATGAGCGCTATCTGGCTGAGCAGCACTTTAAAGCGCCGGTGGTGGTGAAAAACTACCCGAAAGAGATCAAAGCATTCTATATGCGCCTGAACGACGACAACAAAACGGTTGCCGCGATGGACGTGCTGGCGCCGGGCATCGGTGAAATCATCGGTGGTTCGCAGCGTGAAGAGCGTCTTGATGTGCTGGATGCGCGTATGGCCGAGATGGGCCTCAATAAAGAAGACTACTGGTGGTACCGCGATCTGCGCCGTTATGGCACGGTTCCGCATTCTGGTTTCGGCCTGGGCTTTGAGCGTCTCATTGCCTATGTAACCGGTGTGCAGAACGTCCGTGACGTTATCCCGTTCCCGCGTACGCCACGTAACGCGAACTTCTAAGTTCACAAAACTGAAAGCCAGCAGCAATGCTGGCTTTTTTATACCTCTGTTCCTACCGCTTTCCTGTCCTTAACCTCTCCTGCTCTGTCGCGTAACATTTGCGAACAAAAAATAACCATGTTCTTACTTGCCGATCAGACTATACGCATCCCTTAGCACAAATTTTAACCAAACCCAAAGCGGTATGGATGGCTGTTTGCAGAAAAAATAAAAATCAGGATTCGTATCTTTTTCGCACTATTAAAAGCGTTTTCTGATTTTAATATAAGTTTTTCAGATAGATAGATAAAGACCAGGAGAATTTTACAACACACTTCCAGGAACTTTGAGATGGTTCACAAAGTTCCCTGAATTACACAAATTCTTACACATTATTTCTTTTTGTAACTTATTTAGGAGATTTGTAGCACTTTCAGGCTAGCGAAACGTTGTCATGAATGGAAATATTCGTCCTAGATACACAAAGACACCAAACTCTCATCAATAGTTCCGTAAATTTTCATTGACGGAATTTATTGGCGGCAGTGGCGAGTGTTAATAAAAAAAACCTAATGAGGGTAATAAATAATGATGAAGCGCAATATCCTGGCAGTGGTTATCCCTGCCTTGTTAGTAGCTGGTGCGTCCAACGCAGCAGAAATCTATAACAAAAATGCCAACAAGCTGGATCTGTACGGCAAAGTAGTAGGTGAGCACGGCTTTGTTACCTCTGGTGACAACACCACTAACGGTGACCAGTCTTACGCTCAGATCGGTGTTAAAGGCGAAACCCAGATCAACGATCAACTGACCGGTTACGGCCAGTTCGAATATCGTATGCTGGCTAACGAAGCTGAAGGTTCCCAGGTTAACAAAACTCGTCTGGCTTTCGCTGGTCTGAAAATTGCTGACTTCGGTTCTATCGACTACGGTCGTAACTACGGCATCGTGTACGATGTAGAAGCGCTGACCGACGTGGCGCCGTCCTTCTCTGGCGAAACCTGGGCAGGCAACACTGACAACTACATGAACAACCGTTCTACTGGCCTGCTGACCTATCGTAACAGCGATTTCTTCGGTCTGGTTGATGGTCTGAACTTCGGTATTCAGTATCAGGGTAAAAATGAGCGTGATAGCCTGAAACAGTCAAACGGCGACGGTGTAGGCTACTCTCTGGGCTATGACTTCGGCGAAGGCTTTGGTGTGATTGCTGCGTACAGCAATGCTAACCGTACCGTTAATAGTGATCCGGCTAAGAGCCAGAAAGCTGACGGTCGTGGCGACAAAGCTGAAGCATGGGCATTCGGTACCAAATACGATGCGAACAACATCTACCTGGCAGCGATCTACTCTGAAACCCGTAACCAGACTGCGACTGGCGCAGACGCTTACGATATCGCTAACAAAACTCAGAACGTTGAAGTTGTAGCTCAGTACCAGTTCGACTTCGGTCTGCGTCCGTCCGTATCTTACGTACAGACTAAAGGTAAAGACCTGGTTGCTGCAGACGGTTCTTACTACGACCGCGACCTGGCTAAATACATCACCGTGGGTTCTTACTACTACTTCAACAAGAACTTCAACGTGTATGCTGACTACCGTATCAACCTGCTGGACAAAGAAGATGCTGACACCGCGCTGGTTGGTGTAGACGACCAGGTTGTCCTGGGTGTTGCATACCAGTTCTAATCAGTACGCCACTTTGTTATATGCTTAAAAAACAGGGCTTCGGCCCTGTTTTTTTGTGTCCGGCAGTAAAAAATGGCGAGTTTTGCGATGTCGCTCGCTTTTCGTCGCAAACGGTTGGCAATTTAGAAATCTCCCGTTAACCTGATATCGGAATTTCCTTCTGTAACCACAATGGAACCTCGTCATGTTTGAGAACATTACCGCTGCGCCTGCCGACCCTATTCTGGGGCTGGCCGATTTGTTTCGTGCCGATGACCGCCCAACTAAAATTAACCTTGGGATCGGTGTGTATAAAGATGAAACAGGAAAAACCCCGGTTCTTACCAGCGTAAAAAAAGCAGAACAGTACCTGCTGGAAAATGAAACCACCAAAAATTACCTCGGCATCGACGGTATTCCGGAATTCGGGCGCTGCACCCAGGAGTTGCTGTTCGGCAAAGGCAGTGCGCTGATTAACAACAAACGTGCGCGTACAGCACAGACGCCGGGCGGTACCGGTGCGCTGCGCATTGCTGCAGATTTCATTGCAAAAAACACCAGCGCCAGACGCGTGTGGGTGAGTAATCCGAGCTGGCCAAACCATAAAGGCGTGTTTAATGCCGCCGGTCTGGAAGTGCGTGAATACGCTTACTACGATGCGGCAAACCATGCGCTCGATTTCGACGGCCTGCTCTCCAGTCTGAGCGAAGCCCAGGCGGGCGACATTGTGCTGTTCCACGGCTGCTGCCATAACCCAACCGGTATCGATCCGACGCTGGAACAATGGCAACAGCTGGCAAACCTGTCCGTAGAAAAAGGCTGGCTGCCGCTGTTCGACTTCGCGTATCAGGGCTTTGCCCGTGGTCTGGAAGAGGACGCTGAAGGCCTGCGCGCGTTCGCTGCGCTGCATAAAGAGCTGATTGTTGCCAGTTCCTTCTCGAAAAACTTTGGCCTGTACAACGAGCGCGTTGGCGCCTGTACGATTGTCGCCGCCGACAGCGAAACCGCTGATCGCACCTTCAGCCAGATGAAATCAGTGATCCGTGCCAACTACTCCAACCCGCCGGCCCACGGCGCTTCCGTGGTGGCGACCATTCTCAGCAACGACGCCCTGCGCGCCATCTGGGAACAGGAACTGACGGATATGCGCCAGCGCATTCAGCGCATGCGCCTGCTGTTCGTGAATACGCTGCAGGAAAAAGGCGCTGATCGTGACTTCAGCTTTATCACTAAACAGAACGGCATGTTCTCTTTCAGCGGCCTGACCAAAGAGCAGGTGCTGCGTCTGCGTGAAGAGTTTGGGGTGTATGCGGTAGCGTCCGGGCGTGTTAACGTCGCCGGGATGACACCGGATAACATGGCACCACTGTGCGAAGCGATTGTCGCTGTGCTGTAAGCACACCAGCATGATGAAAAAGGCCGCTTTCGCGGCCTTTTTGTTTTTTACCAGACAGGCATTTCATCCTGCAGGAATGGGTTGTGCAGGCGTTCCTCACCGAGCGTCGACAGTGGGCCGTGCCCGGGAATAAACGTCACGTCATCGCCCAGCGGCAATAATTTGCGTTTAATCGCGTCGATGAGCTGGCTGTGATCGCCACGCGGGAAATCACTGCGGCCAACACCGCCTTTGAAAATCACATCGCCGGAAATTAGCAGGCGAGAGGCGTCATCAAAGAACACAACATGCCCCGGCGTATGACCCGGACAATGCAGCACCTGCAACGAGATATTGCCAACGCTGACCGTATCCCCTTCATTCAACCAGCGATCAGGGGTGAGCGCCGGGCAATCACCCAGCCCGAACATCTTGCTCTGAGCGGGTAAGCCCTGAAGCCAGAACTCATCTTCTTTTTCCGGGCCGATCACCGGGATGCCGTAATGCTGAGCCAGCTCTCCCGCGGCGCCAACGTGATCGAGATGCCCGTGCGTCAGCAGAATTTGCATCAGGTTCACCCCTGCCGCAGCCACTTCCTGTTTGATTCGTTCTGCATCGCCACCCGGATCGACCAGCGCCGCCAGTTTCGTTTGTTCACACCAGATCAATGAACAGTTCTGGGAGAACGCCGTAACCGGAATAATTCGATAGTTCATGATGCTCCTGCTTTATTACCAGTGCCGGACAGGCCCGGTATCAATATGCACAAAGTTGCTACGTGGGTAATATCCTACACCACCTGCGCGCAGAGATAACGCAGCTTTGCGAATATTGCTCAAAGAGGTGCCTTCGATATGGAAATCCATGGCCTGGCCTTTGGTGTGGTAGCTCTGTTTCGCTACACCCCGGCTGTGGGCACGCATTTCATTGTTTGTATCCAGTGAGCGGTAACCCGAAATCAACTGAACAGGTTTACGGGTGCCGAGCAGGCCCTGGAGGCGGTAGAGCTGATCAAAGAGAGAAGGATCAATGGATCTCATTTTGTTCGCGCGATAATCACGGAAAAAATGATTTAGCTTTGCTAATTCTTCCTGAATATAGCCTCTGCCATCGAAAAACTCCGCTTTGATAGACTCGCCGGTATTCAGGTTACTCAGCGTCAAAATTCGCGGTCTGGGTGTCGAGAGGGTGGCAAATGCTGGCGTAGGTAAGATGGCAGCCGCGCCTAAAGCAACGCCACCTAACGCCAGCAGTTTGCGGCGATTAGCGTCAAATTTGTCCATGATAATCAGGTCTACAAGTAAGTGGTCGTTATTTATGCACTTCTGGCGCACTCAGGGAACCTTACCGGGCAATACCACCGCCGTCAAGGCACCCTATCCCAGGAAAAGCGGCCCTTTTTGACTTTATGGGCCGCTTTCTCTGTTTCATACGACAACTAAATGGCCTGAATTGCTTCATTTACCTGATTAATTGTTCTGCTTTTGACAGAATTTGTGCGCCGGATCGCGCCGTGAGGTCATAATTGTAAATATCTGTACGATATTGCGTGCGCCCGTCGGTGCCGACAAAGGCGGTCAGGTAGTAGAGATTTACCGGGATATTCTCGCGAATATTAACGTAGCGCGTATCGCCCTGCTTCAGCGCATCTGAAATGCGCGTGTCGTTCCAGCCCGCATCCTGCAGCAGCATATTTGCCAGTTCAGAAGCTTTATTCACGCGTACACAGCCAGAGCTCAACGCACGCACGTCTTTCTGGAACAGGTTATGGTTAGGCGTGTCGTGAAGATAGATGGCGTCAGAGCTCGGCATATTGAATTTATAGCGCCCGAGCGAGTTGCTCGCACCTGGCGCCTGCTGGAAACGGAACGGCAGATTCGATGGTGTGATCGTCGACCAGTCCACCATCCACGGATCAATCGCCTCTTTGCTGTTCCAGCCGCGCAGCACGGTATAGTTGTGGCGCTCCAGATAACCCGGATCGTTCCACACCTTCGGCAGAATATCTTTGCGCGCCAGAGTCGGCGGCACGTTCCACGGCGGGTTCACCACTACGTTATTCAGCGCACTGCTCATCAGCGGCGTTTTGCGGTCCGGGCGACCGACGATAACGCGCGACGCCAGCACCTGATCGCCATTCTGGTAATACACCAGTGAGAACGCCGGAATGTTCACCATAATGCCCGTCGAAAGTTTGCCCGGCAGCAAGCGCAAACGCTGGATATTCAGCGCCAGCACCCCTGCCCGCTGCGCCGACGTGACGTTCAGCCAGCTACGCGTGCCCTGTCCAATGACGCCATCAGCACCCAGCCCCTGCCAGGTCTGAAAGCGCTTCACGGCATCGACCAGCGTCCGGTCATAGACCTGAGATTCGCTTTTGGCCTTGCTCTCCGACTGTGCTGACGGGCTTACCACGGGGTTATCGCCAGGCAACGCGATATCCGGCGTGGTTTCTAACATGCCGGTGCGGCGCAGAATTTCACGCAGCGCGGGAACATCTTTGCTCCGCTGGCCGGGGCTCAGTTTGGCGGTGGAAGTCAGTTCCGGCCACGGACGCGAGTCTGCCACCAGCGCCAGCAGGGCCTGATGCATTGCAGCATATTGCGGGTGTTGTGGGGCGAGTTCAGCCAGGAATTGCGGCAGCGCGCCGTTATCCAGCGCCACCTGCCATTGATTGATGACTGACAGCGGCGGTGTCGCCAGCGTGTATGGCTTCGCACTGTATAGCCAGCGATTACCCTGGAGAGGAATATTACTGATGAAGTGCAGGTAGCCCATCATCGCGTCTGACAGCACAATATCACGCGCGTCACCGCTGATTGCGGGATCGGTCAGCCATTCAACCCAGGTGGTAAATTGCGGTTGAAACCCGGCAATGGCGACTTCCGCGAGCTGTTGCTGGAAGGCCTGCACCGCCTCGCGATTTTCCCACATCGGTTTCATGTCGCGCGCGGCATACATCGCCGTCAACGCATTCATATAGACCGGTTTGTAGTCTGCGGGCAACAACGATGTGATCTGACTGCGCGCTTTTTCCGCCGCCCCTTCCGGTAGCGGTTTAAGCCCTGCCATCATCGCAACCGTGTCAGATTCCGTTGCCGGTTGCACCAGTGCCGTGGCGTTTTCGCCCATTGTGGCGGAGCTGTCCGTCGGCACCAGTTCAGGCTCATCAGCCTGTACGCTGAACAGTGGAGCAAATGCGAAAGCCAGACACACACTCAATGCTGACAATCGACGACATACGGCATTCTTTAGCAACATCCCTTGCCCCCTGTTGGCATTGCAGGCCTCTCAAACGGGCCTTACTCTCAGTATATAAAGACAAAAATTCTTTTGCCTGACCAAACGTAAAGAAGTTTAAAGATAATACTATATTCTTCAGGCAAACCCGATAACAAAAAGGGCGACACGAGTGTCGCCCTTGCATTTTCAGAATCTCTTTCTAAGAAGCGTCAGCCGTTCCCGGCAGGGTCTCCGGCAACTGTGCCGCAAAGCCGCGCAGACCAACGACATGCACGTGTTCGTGGTTCTGGAAGACCTTACGCACCAGTTTATAGGTGGTGCCTTTTTCCGGACTGATGTTCTCCGGCGCCGCGATGATCAACTGCATTTCCAGACGCTCGCACAGTTCGAACAGCGTAGCAATTGAGCGGGCATCCAGACGCGCGGCTTCGTCGAGGAACAGCAGGCGGCACGGTGAAATATCCTTACCGCGCAGACGACGCGCTTCATCTTCCCAGCTCTGCACCACCATCACCAGGATGGACATACCGGTACCGATCGCCTCCCCGGTCGACAGCGCCCCGGACTCTGCACGTAGCCAGCCGTCGGAGCCACGGTTAACCTCCACTTCCATTTCGAGATAGCTGCGGTAATCCAGCAGCTCTTCACCGATGGTCTGCGGCGTACGCTGCCCCATATCGATCTGCGGGTTCAGGCGCTGATACAGTTTCGCCAGCGCTTCCGAGAAGGTCAGACGGGTGCTGTTAAACAGATCCTGATGCTGTTCGTGCTGTTCAGACAGCACCTCCAGCAACGTGGCATGGGTTTCACGCACGTTCACATTGAGACGCACGCTGTTGACCTGGCCGAAGGAGACATTCTGCAACCCCTGGTTGAGCATCCGGATACGGTTCTGCTCGCGCTGGATGGTTTTGCGGATGATGTTCGACACGCTGCGGGAGCTGATCGCCAGCTTCTGCTCACGCGACGTCAGCTCTTCCGTCAGACGGCCCAGTTCGATTTCCATTTGTTCAATGGCTTCCACCGGATCGTCGGTACGGATAATATCCTGACGAATACGTTCACGCAGATGCTGATAAACAGCAACGAAGAACTGGATTTTACGCTCCGGCCGTTTCGGATCTTCCGACATGCGCAGCACATCACGCAGATGTTCGTTATCCGCCACCGCCAGACGCAACGCACCGAGCGCCTTATCCGACATCGAGCGCAGTTCATCGCCGGAGAGATAGGCCAGCTCGCGACGGTGCAGACGGCGCTCGACGTTATTGTCTTTCACCAGACGCATCACCGCGCACCAGCCCGCTTTCGCGCTCACCACCTGTTCGCGCATTTCGAGATAGTTACGCTCCAGGCTCCGCAGCTTGCGGGTCAGGTTGTCCATTTCTGCTTCGCAGAAGGTCAGGGCTTTTTCCAGCTGATTACGCCGCGCACGGTTGTTGCTGAGCTGCGTATGCAGTTCATCACGACGCTGGCGGGCGCGCTCTTCTGCGCCGCTGTCAGCACGAACGCCAATATCCTGAAGCTCGCGATGCAGATCGTTCAGCAACTCTTTTTTGGTATCGTACGAACTCTTCAGCGACGCCATTACCTGGCTGTACTGGCTGAGCTGCGCGGCGTGGGTACGCATCGCCTCACGGGCGCGGGTACGTTCTGCTTCGGCCTGTTCCAGACGCTGGCGCAGTTTTTCGTTGAGATCGCTGTTGCCGCTCAGCATCTCGGCGGAATCGGAGTAACTGAAGTGAGCGCGACGCTGCACCACTTCGGTCAGTGCGAACGCCTGCTGACGCGCTTCGCGCTGCACCTGCTGCGAGTTGGCATAATCTTCGCGCAGCTGTTCAAACTGTTCCGGGTCGCTCTGCAACACCGACGCGATTGGCTCCAGTTTTGCCAGTTGATTACCGAACTGCTGAATAAAACGTACGGCATCCTGCGCTTCATCCAGACGCTCCTGAATCTCGCCGACACGGTCAGCCAGCGTTTCATCCGCCAGCAGGTTCAGGCGCGGCAACAGGCGGTTCAGTTGGCTCACGCCCTCTTTCGCCTGTTCGAATTGTGCCCGGCTCTGCTGATTATCGCTTTCATGCGTGCTGAGTGCGCGTTCCAGCTCACCACGACGGTTGTTCAGCTTACGAATTTCCGCTTCCGGATCGTCGTCAAACGCCACCGCCAGATGGCTGCCGATAAAGCGACTGAAGGCCTGATGCAGACGCTGCGTTTTCTGTACGTCAAAGGAGAGCGTCGCGAAACGCTCAGAGAGATCTTCACGCTCGGAATGCAAAGCTTCGATGCGGTTCTCGCGGGCGGCGCGGCCAAACAGCGGCACCGACGGGAAGCGGGAATAACGCCACTGGCGATCAGCGATTTTCACCACCACCGCTTTTTCCAGTTCATCGACGCTGAACACGCTGTCATCAAAGGACTGCGGGTCGCCTTCGATCAGATAGAGATCTTCCGGGCAGTCTTCAAGACCTTCCAGCTGGTCGGCGATCAGCGACAGATCAGGCACCACGATGGCGTGACGCGACGGGCCATACAATGCCGAGAAGTACGGCGCATCGTCGAGGCTGACGTCATCGTAAATTTCCGACAGCAGCACGCCGCCAAAGCGTTCGGCCAGCGCGTTAAGACGCTGATCTTCAGAGCCGCCCGGCTGGCTTAAACGTTCGATCTCTTCATCGACCGCCCGCTTACGCGCGCCGACTTCATCACGTTCAACAATCGCTTCACGTTCACGCTCCAGCAACTGTTGCAGATATTCGGTTACATCCTGGCTGGATTCGAACTGCTCGCCGCTCTGCTCACACAGTTGCGCCAGGCTGCTTTGCGCCTGCAGCCAGACCGGCGCACGCTGCATCAGCGCCTGAACGCGACCCTGAAGCTGTTCCAGCTCCTGACGCAATTCCATGCGTTTTTCACTGGCGTTTGAAACGCTTTCGGAAAGCGATTCAATGCGCTCTTCCAGTTCCTGATGCAGCGTTTCCAGTTCGTCCGCATCGTACTGTTTGCCCTGGCGCTTGCAGAATTCCGCCAGCAGACGCTCGGCGTCCTGCTGCTCGCGCAGACGCTGCTCCAGCTCGTTCAGGCGACCACGCAGGGCATTCGCCTGCTCCGCCAGATGGCGCTGGTTAACGCCGTCGCGTAGCAAGTCACGGGCCACATTCCATGCTTCGTCACGGGCAACCGGGCCGTTAATCGCCGTCACCAGCTGGTAAGCCTGTTCAAACTGGCTGTGCGCGGTTTGCGCCACGCTCATTTTCTGATCGAGCGACAGCAGTTTTTCTGTGGCTTCCTGCTCTTTCGCCTGGAAGGTTTCCAGCCACGTGTCAGCGCTGTCCGGGGTCAGGTCCGGCAGATGGCACAACTCTTTGGCGCGGGTCAGCGCCTGCAACGCCTGGGTGTACTGAATCGCGCGGGTCTGCTGGACGTCCAGCGCCTGCTGGTAATCGGCAAGCTGGCTTTTCAGCTCATCCACTTCCAGTTCGGCGGCTTCGGCGCGGGCTTCGTTGTCTTCCTGCTGTTCGGTCGCTTCGGCCAACACTTCGTTCTGCTCTTCCAGACGAATTTGCAGCTCTTCGAGGTCAGCTTCGTAGCGCTCAATTTTTTCCTGCTGACGCAGCGCGGTTTGCACCAGGTTCAGATGATCGCTGGCGGCCTGGTAATCAGCTTCCAGATCGCCTTCTGCGCCGCTGTGTTCCTGCAACTCACGCGCCATGTCGACATGTTTATACTGCTCAGACGCCAGTTGCTGGCGGGAGGTAAACAGTTCACGGCGGTATTCAAGCGCCTTATCGAGATGGATACGGCGTTCGTTGGCGTGACGCATATAGTCAGCGGCCACATAGTCAGTCGCTTCGGAAATGAGGTGCTTGAACAGGTCACGGTCAGACTGGGTAACGCGGATGGCTTCCAGCGTCATGCGATTCTCGCGCAGCGCGGCTTCCATGTCCTGGAAGGCCTTACGTACGCCGCTGTTTTCCGGCAGCAGGTAATCGCGCAGTGAACGGGTGATGGCGCTGGAGATACCGCCGTACAATGAGGCTTCAATCAGACGGTAGAATTTACTACGATCCGACGCCGAGCGCAGACGACGCGCGACGATGCCCAGATCAAACATCAGCGAGTGATAGTCAGTGATGGAGTTAAACTGCTTGAACTGTACCCCTTCTATCGCGTCGAGCTTGTCTTTCAGCTCCTGAAGCGAGAGCACGCGCGCCTGACGTTCGTTAAGCGTTTCAGTCAGCAGTTGCGTCGGCTGCACCGACATCGGCAACCCCTGAATGGCGAACGGTTTGATATCCACTTTGCGGTCGCGACCGGCAATCTGTTGCAGACGCACGCCAACCACCACACGCTGATGGCGGGAGTTCATGACATCCAGCACCGAGTAGCAGACGCCCGCTCTCAGCTTACCGTGCAAGCCTTTATCACGCGAACCGCTGGTCGCCCCGGCTTCCGTGGTGTTACGGAAGTGCAACAGCGTTAAGTCAGGGATCAACGCCGTGACAAACGCCGCCATGGTGGTGGATTTACCGGCCCCGTTACCGCCTGACAGCGTAGTGACCAGCGCATCGAGATCGAAGGTGCGGGCAAAAAAGCCGTTCCAGTTAATCAGCGTTAGCGAACGAAACTTACCACGTTCAATCATTACTCTTCCTCCCCGCTATCCGGCTGATTATCTTCTTCCGTCTCATCATTGAGTTGCAGATGGTTTTCAATCGACATCGCCTCGCCGTCGCGGATCATGCGCAGTTGCGCTTCGCGCGGATCGTCACCTGAGCGAACGTCAGCGCCGAAGCGGAAGACCGATTCGGTAATGCGGAATTTGCTGCTGTCATGCCCCATAAACCACACCATGCCGAGACGGCGCAGACGGTTCAGCGACGAGCGCACTTTTTCCTGCAGTTTTTGCCGGTCGAGATCGGAGCCTGTCGAACGGTTGTTAACCAGCTTCAGCAGCTTGGGTTCATCCGCCAGCGTCAGCAGTTCGTCGTAAAGCTCCTGCTGCGTGAAAATGCCTTCGTTCGCCAGACGTTCCGGG
Source organism: Trabulsiella odontotermitis (assembly GCF_030053895.1). Taxonomy (NCBI): domain Bacteria; kingdom Pseudomonadati; phylum Pseudomonadota; class Gammaproteobacteria; order Enterobacterales; family Enterobacteriaceae; genus Trabulsiella; species Trabulsiella odontotermitis. The sequence goes on along the minus strand of NZ_CP125781.1, from coordinate 1,839,305 downwards.
CTGAGGTACAGGTAGCAGAGAATTTTGCCGACCATCATGTCCAGTTCAGAAAGCACTGAACGCGGGATGATGGTGGTTGAGCGCGGACGCAGGTAGAAAAACCCTTCCGGCGCGCGGATCAGCTCAACATTGTAGCGGGCATAAAACTCTTCCAGATATTCCTGAAAGTCCATCAGATAGGCGTGATTATCCAGCTCATCAAGCCCAATATGACGCCCCGCGCGCAGGGCACTGTCGAGGGCAGGAAATAACGGGTTGGCCAGCGCCTGCGCCAGTTTAACTGGCATCACTTGTTCAATATTTGTCGATGACATGCGCCTGTACCTTGGCTCCGTAATCATTAATCGGCTGCCACTTCGGCGGCAGTCCGGTGAAATCTGCTTGTGCAACACCCAGGCGCACGGCCTGGTCAACGACAATTCGCGCCACGTCAAAATGACGCGCACGCGGATATTGCACGAGGTATTCGCGCACCACGAGACCGAGATCCAGCGGTAGCGACTTATCTTTGTAGATGACTAGTTGTTGCTCGATCATCGCCGCAAGCTGTTCGCGGATCTCATTGAACTCTTCGTACTCTAAATCCGGCGGAAGTTCCCCGGTCACCTCTTCGTCGCGCAGCGCCATCTCTTCGTCACGCATATCCAGCAGACGATCCGCGCTGGCGTAGGTTAACGCCCACGGCGCATCGAAGTAGCTTTGTACCGACTGGCGCAGACGCTGGGCAAACACGCGGTTTTTATCCATGTCGATAGCGGTACGGATGAACTTGTGCACATGGCGGTCGTAACCGATCCACAGGTCGATCGCCTGCTGGCCCCAACTGACGATACGGTCAAGCTTGCTTTGCAGATCAAACACCAGCCGATCAACAAAGTGCAGATCGTCATGGGCCAGGGTGGCATCCTGAATGCGCAGCAGATTCGCCTGCAGCTTATCGCCCGCCGCATCCAGCGTATCCTGCAGTTCGCGCAGCGTACCGGAGGTTTCAGACAGCAACACTTCACAGCTGGAGATCGCTGCCCGCCAGTCTTTGTTCAGCAACTGGGCGATATCATCTTTCACTTGCTGCTGCTGTTCATCCATCACCCGCTGGGTGAGATCGATACTGTCGAAAATCTCCGCCACGGAATATTTCAGCGGCGCATAAACGTTACGATGCCAGTGAAATTCGTCACCGCCTTCGTCGGCGGCATCGGCGGCGCGCTTGAGCTCGCCCGCCACAATAGACAGCTGCATCGACAGACGCAGCGTCGAAAACTCACGCTGGCGAATGTAGTAGTCGGTAATACCGATGCCGAGCGGTGTCAGGCGATAAATCGCATTCCCTTCCGTCAGCTCACTGGTAAAGCGGTTCAGCAGACGTTGTCGAACCATGTCGTTGATCGCGTTGTTGGCGCGAACGCTGATGGTTTCACTGGTTTGCTCAAACGCATCACTGACATGACGAAACGCATCGACCAGTTCGCCTTCCGTCATCTCCCCTTCCAGTCGTTCGCCGTTTAGCGTGGCGACGGCCAGCAAAAACGAGAGTCTGTCGACCGGCAGCGAAATGGCGAAATCATTTTTTCTGGCCCAGGCAACCAGTTCGGGGACTGTCTGGGAAAATTCACTCATCATTTTTCCTTGTATCTACCAGCGGCTTCATCGCGGTGACATGAATATAGCGGCCCAGGCTGATATAAGGCTCCTGGCGGCAATAGCGCGTTTCCAGCTCCAGCAACCTATCGAAACAATCACGCTGCTGATGCTTCTCTCGCAGATAATCATGAAACACACGCACACCGGTTTTTCCGGTAATCTGCCAGCCTGTCTCTTCCAGCCAGTCATAAACCTGTTGTGGTTCGCGCGGGTAATCCGGCGAAAGTGTACGCTTTTTCTTCTTCGGCATGCCTGCCTGTACGTAATCAAAATTCCCGGCGACCATGTTATGCATCAACAGGCCGTTAGCATTGTAGAACATTAACGACAATGCCCCACCGGGGCGCAACACCGACCACAGCGCCTGTAACACCTCTTGCGGAGAAGCAACCCACTCCAGCACAGCATGAAACAATATCAGATCAACCGGGCTTTCCAAATGCTGCGTAATGTCCTGAACGGCGCATTGTTCAAAATGCATGTTGCCGCTCACACCTTTCTCCGTTGCCACTTGCGTCGCCCGGCTAATCATCTCACCAGAAATATCGCATAAGGTGACGTGATGCCCACGCTGCGCCATTTTAATCGCGGTCTGGCCCTCTCCGCCACCGGCATCCAGAACGCGCAGCGGTTTCGAGCCAAAAGATTCCAGAAGGCGGTCAAGATCCTGCCACAGGATCGCCTGACGCAACTGGCCTTTGGTCGTTCCGTAAATGTTGCGCGCGAATTTTTCTGCAATGTCATCAAAATTGCGATCCCGCATGGCTCACTCCGCGATCCAGGCAAAAGGCGTATTTTGTCACAGACGCGACGAGAATGGAGCCATCTGGTGTAATATCACGGCATTCCACCTGTCAAATGGTTAAAAAAGGACCCATTCCGCATGCTTTTTACGCTGAAAAAGTTCGTCGGCGGCATGATGTTACCCCTGCCGCTGCTGCTTATGTTCATTGGCTTCGGACTGTTGCTGATCGTTTTCAGCCGTTTTCAGAAAACCGGTAAGTGTTTCATCGCTGTCGGCTGGCTCGCGTTGCTGTTACTGAGCCTGCAGCCTGTCGCCGACGGACTCCTCAAACCCATTGAAGATAAATACCCGACCTGGCGCGGCAACGAGCGCGTGCAGTACGTGGTGGTGTTGGGCGGCGGCTATACCTGGAACCCGGACTGGGCACCGGGTTCGAACCTCATCAACAACAGTCTTCCACGTCTGGTGGAAGGCATCCGCTTGTGGCAGGCCAACCCCGGCGCGAAACTGGTTTTCACCGGTGCCGCCGCGCAAACCAACCCGGTCAGCACCGGGGAAGCCGGTGCCCGCGTCGCCGAAAGCCTCGGGGTGCCGCGCAGTGAAATGATCGTGCTGGATCAACCCAAAGACACCGAAGAAGAAGCCGCAGCCGTTAAGGCGACGGTCGGCACGGCCCCTTTCCTGCTGGTGACCTCCGCTTCGCATCTGCCGCGAGCAATGATCTTCTTCCAGCGCATCGGGCTTAACCCACTCCCTGCCCCGGCGAATCAACTGGCAATTACCTCACCGCTGAACCCATGGGAACGAGCCATTCCGTCGCCGTTCTGGCTGATGCACAGCGATCGCGTGGGTTATGAAACGCTTGGCCGTGTATGGCAATGGCTGAAAGGTGTGTCAGGAGAGCCAGGGGAGGAGTGATTTTGCGGCCAGGTCGAAACTGGCGCGGTTAAACCGCCCGGTGTTGACCAGCAGTGAAACTTCATCCCACAGCATGTAGAGCCAGCGTCGCCAGATAAACGCTTCGGCAACTGGCGCGCGCTGGAGGTAATGCCACAGCAATCCTTCCGCCAGCTCGCTATCGGCAAGGCGGAACAGTTCAAACTCCCGGGGCGCCCACAGCATGATCCCCGGGTCAACCATCGCCAGCAGCTGATCGCTGCGGGCATCTTTGAGCATACTGCGCAACGTAAAATTGCCGTGGATCAGTACGCAATTGTCGTTAAAACCGTCGAACAGCGCAGGCAGACATTCCCGGGTGCGAAACAAAATGCGCTTATCCTGCATGGTGAGACCGGTATTCTGATACAGGTTCAGCGTTCCCCATAACACCTCAACCCGCTGGCGATACCAGTGCGGCCAGATGTTTTCCTGGGTACTGTCGACCTGGCCGACACGCCCGCCGCTGTCATGGCGATGCCAGGAGAGCAGCGCCTCGACGATCTGATCTTTCAATTGTTCCCAGCGTCCCGGAGTTCGGGCAGGCGCCTCAACCGACACGCCACGCAGGCGTTCAATCAGCAGAACATCGGGACCAGGGTGCTCTTCGTGCGTCAGCACACCATACACCACCGGCATACGCACCGTGCCGCCACGCGACAGCATCGACACCTTATACGCCAGCTGACGCGCCAGACCCGGTGTGGAGAAACTTCGTGCCAGCAGCGGTAAAGGATTTCCCTGAGAATCATAGAGCGACCACAGTGCCGAATCTGGTTTTTCGCTAACACATTCTACCCGGCTTAGTCTTTCGCCCAGCAGATGGCTCAGTTCGGCGCGCAGTTGTTCCATATCTGATTACCCTCACATTGACTACTGCTTTTATAATGAGCGCCGCAAGGGAATATGTCACCCTTGTAAGATCAAAAGTGACGCAGAAAAGTGAGGAAAAACGAGGCGGTAGCAGTTGCCCCGCGGCTTTCGGGGCAACAGAGATTAGCGCAGTTCAGCACGTACGCGTTCGAGATCTTCTGGGGTATCCACGCCGGTGCCTGGCACCTGTTTCGCCACAGCAACATGGATTTTTTCGCCATACCAGAGCACACGCAACTGTTCCAGCATCTCTATTTGTTCAAGCGGGCTCGGCGTCCAGCTGACATAGCGGCGAATAAAACCGGCGCGATAGCCGTAAATGCCGATATGGCGCAACAGCGTGTCGCCGATAGCGTCACGGCTTTTTGCAAAACGGTCGCGATCCCAGGGAATAGTGGCGCGGGAGAAATAGAGCGCATAGCCATTAGCATCCATCACCACTTTGACAGCGTTCGGGTTGAACGCTTCTTCCGCGTCATGAATCGGCACCGCCAGGGTCGCCATACCGGCGTGGCTGCTGGCGAGATTCTCCGCCACCTGACGGATGATGACCGCCGGGATCATTGGCTCATCGCCCTGCACATTGACGATTACGGTATCGTCGCTGAAACCACACTTCTCCACCACTTCGGCCAGACGCTCGGTGCCGGACTGATGATCGGCACGCGTCATACATACTTCTCCGCCTGCCGTTTCGACGGCGCGGGCAACCTCTGCATGATCGGTCGCCACGATAATCCGCTCAGCGCCCGATTCACGCGCGCGTTCCAGCACATGCACAATCATCGGCTTACCGTTGATATCCTGTAACGGTTTCCCGGGTAAACGTGTGGAGGCATAGCGGGCGGGGATAATAACAACAAAACTCATGGGTGGCTCTCTTCCGCAGGTAAGGTACGCGCTTCATTTTCCAGTAATACCGGAATACCTTCGCGCAGCGGGAACGCCAGATTGTCGATTTTACAAATCAGTTCCTGTTTGTCCTGGCTGTAATAGAGCTTTCCGGTACAAACCGGACAGGCGATAATTTCGAGTAAACGGTGATCCATACTTCCTCCAGATGGGCCGGCTAAATCATCCCGCCAGCATACCACACCGACGCATCAGTCGGCGTCAATTTCCCAACCTTCGACCTTCGTCGCAAACAGGGACGACGGTACATGCCCCAGTCGGACGCGGGTTGCCCCTTGCCAGCGCGCAAAGTCGTTGATCGCCTGGGTTAACCCCTTCTCCAGCGAGGCGCTGACGCGCACGCCGTCTTCCAGATATAACGCAAAGATTTCCAGAACGCCCTCTTTGCGGTGCATTTTGCTGTCCATGCGCCCTACCAGTTTGCCCTGATGCAGCAACGGCAGAACGAAATAGCCATACTGACGCTTTGGCGCGGGCGTGTAACACTCCAGCCGATAGGTAAAACCAAATAGCTGTTCTGCACGCTTTCTGTCCCAGACGACCGGGTCAAACGGAGACAGCACCGCACTGTGGGTTGCGGTGAGCTTACCGTCCACTGCCGCGTCCAGATACGGCAACAACTCGCTGTCGAGCCACATCTCGCCGAGAGTTTCGACGTTAACAGGCACGATGCGTTTCTCTTCCAGCCAGCGCCCCAGCAGCGCAGGTAACGACGGCTGGCGCAGACGGTAGTAATCCGCAAGCCACTGCGGGCGAAAAATGCCCAGGCTACGAGCGCTGTTTTCCAGCATAACCGCTTCGGCTTCGGGCCTCGCCAGCAGATCCCGTTCATCGTCCCAGTGCGGCATCACCCGGTGCGTTAAATCATAAACGCGCTGAAAATTACGCCGTTCAATGACCATTACCTTTCCGGCGGTAAATAGCCCTTCCAGATGGCGCTTATGCGGTTTCCATTCCCACCAGCCGGATTCACCTTTGCGCGGATGTTCAAAATCCGCCGAGCGTACCGGGCCGTTATCGGCAATGTGGGCAATCAACGCTTCTATTTCGCTGGCATGCGCGTCCATCCACGCTTTGTTGTATTTCCAGCCCATGTTGTCCAGCGCCAGCATGCGATGGCGCACCAGCGAGAAATCACTGCGCGGAAGAAAGCACGCTTCGTGCGCCCAGTACTCCATAAGTTCCCCGCGGCGCAGGGCATCATCAAGCCAGGTCTGGGGGTAATCACCTAAGCGGCTGAACAGCACCAGATAAGGGCTGCGGGCCACCACATTGATAGTGTCGATTTGCAGTAATGACATGCGTTCAATGGTTTTCAGCACGTCCTCAGGTTGAGCGCGGCGGCGGGGTTTTTTGAGCATCCCCTGAGCGGCGAGGTGCAGATGTCGTGCAGCGGTCAGCGAAAGGTGCAATTCGGGCATAGCAGTCCCTCATCAGGGCCGCAGACGATGTGCGGCTATATTACTGTCGTTGCGTCAGCGCCACCAGCGCCTGAAGCAATAGCTGGGCACGGTCGTCCTCCAGACAGGCGTCGACCGGCAGATACCACCAGTTTTCTCTGGCAAATGCACGGCATTTGACGGCATCTTTTTCCGTCATGATCAGTGTTTGCCCAGGTTCCAGCAGCGCATCCACTTCAGAGGCGACAAGCGCCTGATGATCGGCCAGCGCCACCGTTTTGATCGGTTGCACACCGCAGCTTTCGAGGGTGGCAAAAAAGCGTGGCGGATGGCCGATACCCGCCATCGCGACGACCTGCGCCAGTTCGCGAGGATCGCGTTGCTCACCGGTCATCAGGTTAATCGCATTCCCCGGTCGCAGTTGCATCGCGATTTCGCCAGCACGGGCCACGCCGCCGTTGGTGATCACCGCATCAACGGTTTTCAGTCGTGAAGCGCGTTCGCGCATTGGGCCCGCAGGTAACCACCAGCCGTTGCCGAAGCGGCGAACGCCATCGATGACCACGATTTCCATATCACGCGCCAGACGGTAGTGCTGTAACCCGTCGTCGGTGATGATGAGCTGTAGATCGTGCTTTTCCAGTAGTGCGCTGACCGCATCACGTCGCACCGGGGAAACCGCTACCGGCACGCCGGTGCGCTGGAAAATCAACACCGGTTCATCGCCTGCTTCCGCGGTGGTGGTGTTTTCAGAAAGGAGTAATGGATAGCGGGCCGCTTTGCCGCCATAACCGCGCGACACCACGCCAACACGAATGCCGCGCTGGCTGAGCTGCTCGACCAGCCAGATGACTACCGGCGTTTTACCGTTGCCGCCTGCAGTCAGGTTTCCGACAATGGCCACCGGTACCGGCGCACGCCAGGACGATTTCAGCCCCAGACGATAGCTCAGACGAATGAGCCCGCTCACCAGGCCGTAGAGCCAGGAGAGCGGTAACAGCAGCCGCCAGAGCGGAGATTCGCCGGACCAGATGCGTGAAATCATTCGCCGAATTGCATCTTATGCAGTTGGGCGTAAACGCCACGGTGGGCCAGCAGATCGGCATGACTGCCGCGCTCGACGATGCGGCCGTCTTCCACCACCACGATTTCATCAGCCTGTTCAATGGTGGAGAGACGGTGCGCGATAACCAGTGAAGTGCGGTTTTTCTGCAGTTCATCCAGCGCCGCCTGAATCGCGCGTTCCGATTCGGTATCCAGCGCGGAGGTGGCTTCATCGAGTATCAGGATCGGGCTGTCACGCAGCAATGCTCGGGCGATAGCGATACGTTGGCGCTGACCACCGGAGAGCATCACGCCGTTTTCACCGATGATGGTGTCGAGACCGTTCTCCATCTTATTGATAAAGTCCATGGCGTACGCCATGCGCGCGGCCTGTTCGATCTGCTCACGGCTGTACTCTTCAGTACGGGCGTAGGCGATGTTGTTGGCGACCGTATCGTTAAACAGATGCACATTCTGAGAAACCAGCGCGACCTGATCACGCAGAGAGGTCAGTTTGTATTCGCGCAGATCATGTCCGTCGAGCAGGATTTGGCCTTCATCAATATCGTAAAAACGGGTGATAAGGCTGGCAATGGTTGATTTCCCTGACCCCGAACGCCCGACCAGAGCCACGGTTTTTCCTTGCGGAATGTTCAGGTTGATGTCGCGCAGCGCAGCTGTTTCACGGCCCGGGTAGGTAAAGGAGACATTGCGGAACTCCACATTCCCCTCAGCACGCTCAATTACACGGGTACCTTCATCTTTTTCCTGCTCACTGTCGAGAATGGCAAACAGCGTCTGGCAGGCGGCCATCCCGCGCTGGAACTGTGCGTTGACGTTAGTCAGCGACTTCAGCGGGCGCATCAGAGCAATCATCGACGAGAACACGACAGTAATAGTACCGGCGGTCAGGGTTTCCATGACGCTCGGGAAGCTCGCGGCATACAGCACGAACGCCAGCGCCAGCGAGGCGATGAGCTGAATGATCGGGTCGGAAATTGAGGATGCAGAGACCATTTTCATCCCCTGCAGACGCATTTTATTGCTGACCTTATCGAAGCGTTTGGTTTCGACAGCCTGGCCGCCAAACATCAACACTTCTTTGTGCCCTTTCAGCATCTGTTCTGCGCTGGTCGTTACCTGACCCATCGTATTCTGCATGTTTTTGCTGATGTTACGAAAACGCTTCGATACGACGCGAATGGCGATAGACACAATCGGCGCCAGCACGATGAGGATCACTGACAACTGCCAGCTGTACCAGAACATCATCGCGAACAGGCCGATGATCGACGCGCCTTCGCGCACGACGGTAATCAGCGCGCTGGAAGACGACGACGCCACCTGCTCAGAGTCATAAGTGATGCGTGACAGCAGTGTCCCGGTGGATTGCTTGTCGAAAAACGACACTGGCATGCCCATCATGTGGCTGAAAAGTCGCCGACGCATGGTCATCACCACTTTTCCCGATACCCATGAGATGCAGTAGCTTGAGATATAGCTGGTTATGCCACGAAGGATCATCAGCCCGATCACGACCAGTGGCATCCACAGCAGCACTGAGCGATCCGTTTTACCAAAACCATCATCCAGTAACGGTTTAAGAAGCGATAGCATGAAGGTATCGCTGGCTGCGTTGAGGACTAACGCAACACCCGCCACGATCAGCCCTGCTTTAAATGGCGCAATCATTGGCCAGAGTCGGCGGAAGGTCTGCCACGTGGAGAGATCTTTGTCGTTCTGCATTCAAAAAACCAGCTTATGTTGAAATAGCCGCATATTCTACCCGTTATCACGAGACACGCCAAACCACTGATGATACCAGCGAGGTAAAATTTGATCTCGTAAGCTACGGATTTGCCAGTTGTCGCGCTGAAACAGCACGGAAAGTTGCCCCTGATGAGGCGTATCGAACCATTGATAACCCTGCTGGCGGTAGCGTTTCACTATTTTTTCCGACGGTAATCGCCAGGCGTTATAGCGGGAGGCCGATGCCAGCGCCGCCTGCCCGCCGACTCGCTGCAACAGCGCCACGCCAGAAGAGGTGCTGCTGCCATGATGAGGCACCTGAATAAGTGTAGACGTAAGATGTTGCCAGTAATGGCTGAGCATGGAAAATTCGGCTGATAATTCAATATCTCCGGTCAATAAAACACTGAATTTGCCGTCGTCCACCCGAACGACACAGGAGCGATTGTTCCCCTGCGTTTGTGTTCCCGCTAGCGGCCATAGCACACGGAACGTCAGCCCTTCCCATTGCCAGTGATCGCCACGAAAACAGGACTGATGACCGCCCCACCCCAGCGGACTGCGGATCCACGCCTGCGGCCAGGCCCGGGTGAGCGAGTCCAGCCCGCCGCGATGATCGAGATGCTCGTGACTGAGGATAATCCCTTCCGGCTGCAGATGATGCCAGCGGAGCCAGGGAATAATGAGTTGTTGCCCGCTGTCACCGCCCGGCCACGCCAGCCCGGTGTCATACAGAATAGCTTTATCATGACGATCGATAACCACCGCCAGCCCTTGTCCGACGTCCAGCATCGTCACGCGCCATTCATCCGTTTTTTTCTGTGACCAGAGTGGAAACGTCAGCACGACAATCGCGACCAGACACAGCGCTGGCGCAGATTTCCAGCCACGCAGTTTCCAGGCGATCAGAGCGAGCCACGGTAACATTGTGGCGGGCAACCACCTTGCATCAAGATCCAGCCAGCCATCGGGCAAACGGGCAAGAAAACCGAACAACAGCGCCAGCAGGCGATCAGTCAGTAACCCTATGCCGGTTTCGGCAACGACGGGCCCGATAAGGTGCAGCAACATACCGGCAAGAATCAATGGCACAACCGCAAAAGTAACGACAGGCACCGCCACCAGATTCGCCACCATCGAGCTTAAGCTGATGCCATGAAACAGCACCACCTGCAACGGCATCAACAGCAGCATTAACCCCAGTTGCAGATGCAACAGACCCGCCAGCCACCGGCTCCATGGCGGTAACGTCAGGGCGGGAAAAGGCATCCACTGATACCAGAAGATAAGCGTGGCGACCGCGAAAGCAGACAGCCACAAACTCTGGGAGAGGACCGCCAACGGATCGGTAAAGAGTATCGCGCCAACACAGCAAATCCAGACCGAGCACGGTGACCAGTGTCGTCCGCGGAGTCGTAAACTGTAGAGGACAGCCAGTGCGGCGATAGTGCGTAGCGCGGGCGGTTGTAACCCGGTAAACAGCGCATAACAGAGCGCGCAGCCGAAGCCCGCCAGTAACGGTGCTCGCCAGTTGATGTAGCGGCATGGCAGAAAAAACTGCAGGGCGCGAACCAGCAGCCAGCCCAGCGAGGCCACCAACGCGATATGTAAGCCGGAAATGGCCATCAGGTGTGATGTGCCGGTTTGTTGCAGCAGGCGTTTCACCTCTACCGGAAGCGCCATCCGCTCACCAGCGCCGAGCGCCAGAATAACAGGCTGCCACGGAAGATCCGCAAGGCTTGCCGTCAGCGATGCCAGATAGCGTGCGCGCCAGCTGCATGAGGTGCTCAGCGCCGTCGCCGACAGGAATCGGCCTGAGATTGCCATATGCCGGGCAAGCGCCGTACGTTGGCTGTCGAACCCACCTTCATTGAGCTGTCCGTGGATGGGCCGCATGCGGATTGTCATGTTCCAGCGTTGCCCGGCACAGGCGGGTTGCGGCAGATAGTTGCCATAGAGCGAAACCGCGATAGCGGGAAATTGCCGCTTACCGTTCAGGCGAATTATCTTCCCCTGATGCGTGGTTTGCCCGTCGGTGGCAGTGATGACGATGTCTGCCTGTTGATTTTTCCCCGTCAGGAGATCAACCGGCCACAACGTCTGGTGCGCTGCAAGACACCCCCAACAGAAGAACAATAGCGTCAACGCGATAACCCTTACCCCAGGCGTGCGAATAAAGAGCAGCAAAACCGCCAGCACAATAATGCCCTTTATCAGCAGTAAATCTGGTAACCAGGGCAACCAAACCAGCGGGAAGATCCCGAGAACGACACACCAGGCGACTTGTGGTAAACGCATCAACACCCCTCTGTTTTTCACGAGTGTGACGCAGAACGGGAATGGCTGTCAGGATGTGATTTTCGGCAATGCGGTGAGCGCTGTAAGGAGAGGATGGCGTTGCACTAACACCGCAGCGATTTTGCGAGGAGGATTCCAGCGCGCCGAAAGCAGGCAATAAAAAAAGCACCCTAAGGTGCTTTTTTCCAGCCGGGTTAATACTTAACTCAGCTGCCGTAAATATTGGCGCGGTCGCGTAATTCTTTACCCGGTTTAAAGTGCGGAACGTATTTACCTTCCAGATCCACTTTATCACCTGTTTTAGGGTTACGCCCGGTGCGTGGTGCACGATAGTGCAAAGAGAAGCTGCCAAAACCGCGGATTTCAATGCGCTCGCCCTGGGCCAGGGTCGTAGCCATGTGTTCCAGCATCTCTTTCACAGCATCTTCAACCGCTTTCGCAGGGATGTGAGATTGCTGGCTTGCAAGTCTTTCAATAAGCTCTGACTTGGTCATGATTCCTCCGGTTTCCTTTCAGGAAAGTTGGCTATCAGCTTAAACAAGGGCGGCCGTAGCCGCCCTTTGTTGTTGATTACAGGACGAAACCTGCAATCTGTCAAGTCTACTCATTAGACTTCAGGCGGTTACGCCCGAAGTTTCAGAGTAACTTACTCGCCTTTAGCTGCTTTGAAAGCTTCAGCCATTGCGTTAGAGAAGTTGCCTTCTTCCTGTTTGTTGTTAACAGAAGCGATGGCATCTTTCTCGTCAGCTTCGTCTTTCGCACGGACAGACAGGCTGATTGCGCGGTTCTTACGGTCAACACCGGTGAACTTAGCTTCAACGTCATCGCCCACGTTCAGAACCAGAGTCGCATCTTCAACGCGGTCACGGGAAGCTTCAGAAGCACGCAGGTAACCTTCAACACCGTCGGCCAGTTCTACGGTTGCGCCTTTCGCGTCAACTGCAGTCACTTTACCGTTTACGATGGCGCCTTTCTTGTTCAGTGCAACCCAGTTGTTGAACGGATCTTCTGCCAGTTGCTTAACGCCCAGGGAGATACGCTCGCGCTCTGCGTCAACCTGCAGAACAACTGCCGCGATTTCGTCGCCTTTTTTGTATTCACGAACTGCTTCTTCGCCTGCAACGTTCCAGGAGATGTCAGACAGGTGAACCAGGCCGTCGATGCCGCCGTCCAGGCCGATGAAGATACCGAAGTCAGTGATAGACTTGATTTTACCTTCAACACGGTCGCCCTTGTTGTGGGTTTCCGCGAACTGCTGCCACGGGTTAGATTTGCACTGCTTCAGACCCAGGGAGATACGACGACGTTCTTCGTCGATGTCCAGAACCATAACTTCCACAACATCGCCAACGTTAACAACTTTGGACGGGTGGATGTTTTTGTTGGTCCAGTCCATTTCGGAAACGTGAACCAGGCCTTCAACGCCTTCTTCGATTTCAACGAAGCAGCCGTAGTCGGTCAGGTTGGTCACGCGACCAGTCAGTTTGGTACCTTCCGGGTAACGCTTAGCGATAGCAACCCACGGATCTTCGCCCAGCTGTTTCAGGCCGAGGGAAACACGGGTACGCTCGCGGTCGAACTTCAGCACTTTAACAGTGATTTCGTCGCCCACGTTCACGATTTCGCTCGGATGCTTAACGCGTTTCCAGGCCATATCAGTGATGTGCAGCAGGCCGTCAACGCCACCCAGATCAACGAATGCACCGTAGTCAGTGAGGTTCTTAACGATACCTTTAACTTCCATGCCTTCCTGCAGGTTTTCCAGCAGTTGATCGCGCTCTGCGCTGTTTTCAGATTCGATAACTGCACGGCGAGAAACAACAACGTTGTTGCGTTTCTGATCCAGCTTGATCACTTTGAATTCAAGCTCTTTGCCTTCCAGGTGCAGAGTATCACGGACCGGACGTACATCTACCAGGGAGCCCGGCAGGAACGCGCGAATACCGTTCAGCTCAACAGTGAAGCCACCCTTAACTTTGCCGTTGATAACACCGGTAACAGTTTCAGCGTCTTCGTAAGCTTTTTCCAGCGTGATCCAGGCTTCGTGACGTTTCGCTTTCTCACGGGACAGCAGTGTTTCACCGAAGCCGTCTTCTACTGCATCCAGAGCAACGTCAACTTCGTCACCGACCTGGATTTCCAGCTCGCCCTGGGCGTTTCTGAACTGCTCTGCCGGGATGGCGGATTCAGATTTCAGACCAGCGTCAACCAGTACGACATCTTTATCGATAGCAACAACAACGCCACGAACGATGGAACCCGGGCGGGTTTCGATTTCTTTTAAGGATTCTTCAAAAAGTTGAGCAAAAGATTCAGTCATGTTTAATCTTCAGGTTAATATTAACGTCCACCTGGCTTCATGCCGGATGGGGTTGTTTCACATACCCGCTAACACTCCATTGCTGCGGGGGTACTGCAAGAATTCTGAGGCGTCTCGCCGGTTACGCGGCGGAGGCCAGTTTTTGGCGCGCGTATTGTAACGCTTTTTCAATCACTTGCTCAATGCTTAATCGTGTGGAATCCAGCACTAAAGCATCGGCCGCAGGAACCAGAGGCGCCACCGCACGGTTGCGGTCACGATCATCACGTTCCTTTATCTCTGCCAAAAGGCGCTCAAAGTTAACACTAAAGCCCTTCTCCTGCAACTGCAGCATACGGCGGTGTGCCCGCTCTTCCGATGAGGCGTCAAGGAAAATTTTCACCGGCGCATCAGGAAAAACGACGGTTCCCATATCCCGGCCGTCAGCAATCAGACCCGGAGCTTCGCGAAACGCGCGCTGACGACGCAGCAACGCCTCACGTACACGCGGAAATGCTGCCACTTGCGACGCGGCATTTGCCACCTCTTGCGTGCGAATTTCGCCGCTGACGTCTTCGCCTTCGAGGATCACTTCCAGATTGCCGTCAGTGGAGACAAACCGGACATCCAGGTGCGCCGCCAGCGGGACTAACGCTTCTTCTGATGCCACATCCACATGATGATGTAATGCCGCCAATGCCAGTACGCGATATATCGCGCCTGAATCTAACAGATGCCACTGTAATGCTTCCGCCATGGCCTTGCACAAGGTTCCTTTACCTGCACCGCTTGGCCCATCAATGGTGATTACCGGGGCGATTGCCGTCATCTTTTTCTCCTTCAGCAAGGCATAGTTACATAAACGCCGCGCATTATACTCGCCAAAGCACCAGACCGTTACTACTGCGTGCAAAATGCAGACGACCGGTAGCGAATTGTATGAGAATTAAGCAAGTATAGTGGGCTGACGCCGCGCCAGCCCAAAAGATGACAAGTTTTACTTTTATTTATCTTCGGCAATGCGATCGCGAATATGCTGTGCACGATCAGCAGAGGTGGGGTGGGAATCCATCAGGGATTTGGCGCGTCCGGCATCCATGGTCGCGAATTTATCGAATGCACTGACTAACCCCTCTCGCTTAATACCGCGCTTTTTCAGCAGGTCATAGGAGAAATCGTCGGCATCGGATTCCTGGCTGCGGGAAAAGGCGGAATTAATCACGCCTTCCGCTAAATCACCCAGCTGAGATTGCGAAAGCTGTGCTGCAACGCCGCTGGTGGCAGAGATTGCATCTCGGGCAGCGAGCGTGGCATACGCTGTTTGCATCGCTTTACGGGAATGCCCCAACGAAACGTGACCCAGTTCGTGACCCAGCACCCCTTCGATTTCGTTGTCGGACATCATATCCATCAGGCCCGAATAGACACGCACGCAGCCATTAGCCATGGCCCAGGCGTTGACGTCGCGGGTCAGATAGACCTTGTAGTTAAC
The DNA here is from genome assembly GCF_030053895.1 of Trabulsiella odontotermitis. Classification (NCBI taxonomy): domain Bacteria; kingdom Pseudomonadati; phylum Pseudomonadota; class Gammaproteobacteria; order Enterobacterales; family Enterobacteriaceae; genus Trabulsiella; species Trabulsiella odontotermitis. The sequence continues at coordinate 1,823,916 of NZ_CP125781.1, read as the reverse complement.
CGCGGTGCCATCAATGTTACTGCCCAGCGCTTTGGCGATTTTTTTCAGTCGTTTTGAATATTTGCTGGAAGCGCCCGCCAGTTGGTTTTCGCTGTCCATCTGTTTGCAACTACTGTTGCTGAGCGATTTGACGTCCGCATCAGACAGCGTCATGGCGTTGTAGGCAGACATTCCTGAGCTGGCAATCAGATCACCGTTGACGCCGTTTTTACACCCTGCCAGCAAGACGGCGCCGAACGTGAGCGCCAGTGCGAGTTTTGTATTCTTCATATATATCATCCACTGATAACCATAATTAAAATATATAAATCAACAGGTTGAAACAGCGGTGAAGATAGCACCCGGCGAAGAGGCAAAAAAGTTCAGAAGCAGACATGAAAACGCCGACCCTAGGGTCGGCGCTGAGGGAGGGAGCGATTACGCTGGCGTACTGATACGCGCCAGCTGGTCGAAGTAGTCCGGGAAGGTCTTGGCGGTACATTTCGGATCGAGAATGGTGACCGGCGTATCGGACAACGCCACCAGCGAGAAACACATCGCCATACGATGATCGTTATAGGTGCCAATCTCGGCGAAAGTCAGTTCAACCGGTGGCGTCACGCGAATATAATCCTCGCCCTCTTCCACTTCGGCACCCACCTTGCGCAGCTCCGTTGCCATCGCATACAGGCGATCCGTTTCCTTCACGCGCCAGTTATAAATGTTGCGCAGCGTCGTCGTGCCATTGGCAAACAACGCTGTAGTGGCGATGGTCATCGCCGCATCCGGAATATGGTTCATATCCATATCAATGGCGTGCAGCTCGCCTCGCGTGCAGAGAATGAAATCATCCCCCCAGGTGATAGTAGCGCCCATTTTTTCCAGCACGTCAGCGAAACGGATATCACCCTGCACACTGTTGCGGCCAATGCCGGTGACTTTCACCGTTCCGCCTTTGATGGCGGCAGCAGCAAGAAAATAGGACGCAGAGGACGCATCGCCCTCCACCAGATATGCGCCCGGAGATTGATATTGTTGCCCGCCGCGCACAACAAAGCGCTGATAATTCTGGTTTTCAACCTCCACGCCGAAGGTTTTCATCAGGTGCAGCGTGATATCGATGTACGGTTTCGAGACCAGTTCACCTTTAATAGTGATGGTCGTGTCCTGTGGCGCCAGCGGTGCCGTCATCAGTAACGCCGTCAGGAACTGGCTGGAAACGCTACCGTCAACCTCAACGTTACCGCCAGTGAAGCCACCGCGCAGGCGCAGCGGCGGATAATTTTCTTGTTCGAGATAGTCGATCTCCGCCCCGCCCTGGCGCAGTGCATCAACCAGATGACCAATCGGGCGCTCTTTCATGCGCGGTTCGCCAGTCAGCACTACCGCGTCGTGGCACCCCAGACAGAGCGCGGCCGCCAGCGGGCGCATCGCCGTTCCGGCATTACCGAGAAAAAGCTCCAGCGCGCGATCGGTTCGCAATGGTCCACCGTTGCCCGTTACTTCGCAGCGGGTACGGTCAGCAGAAAGCGTGTAATGAACTCCCAGCGCACTCAGGGCATTCAGCATGTGGCGCACGTCGTCGCTGTCCAGCAAATTGGTCAGCACGGTGGTGCCATTGGCTAATGCAGCCAGCAGCAAGGCGCGATTCGAAACGCTTTTCGAACCTGGCAGATTGATGGTGCCATCCACCCGCGCGATGGGTTGTAACGTCAGGGATTCCATGAAACTCAACTCTCAAAAACAGGTCAATAAAAACCCCGCAGCGAGGCTACGGGGGTGAAAAGGCAGTCCGGTTAACCGCGACGACGTTCGAAATCCTGCATGAAGTCGGTCAGCGCTTTTACGCCTTCCAGCGGCATCGCGTTATAAATAGAGGCACGCATACCGCCCACGACACGGTGACCTTTCAGCGCGTGAAGGCCTGCAGCAAACGACTCCTCAAGGAACAGTTTGTCGAGCGCGCTGTCGGCGAGCTGGAACGGAATGTTCATGCGCGAACGGTTAGCGGGTGACACGTCGTTGCGGTAAAAATCGCTGCGGTCAATGATGCTGTACAGCAGTTCCGCTTTTTGCTGGTTGATGCTGTTCATCGCCGCAACACCGCCCTGCTTTTTCAACCATTTGAACACCAGCCCCGCCAGATACCAGGCAAAGGTCGGCGGCGTGTTGAACATAGAGTCATTGTTGCTGAGCACGGTGTAGTCGAGGATCGACGGGCATGCGGTCTGCGCTTTGCCCAGCAGATCTTCCCGCACGATCACCAGCGTCAGCCCCGCCGGGCCAATGTTTTTCTGCGCCCCCGCATAGATGGCGCCATAGCGGCTCACATCAAGCGGATGAGACAGAATAGAAGAAGAGAAATCCGCCGTGACGATGGCGTTACCGAAGTCAGGCGTTTCATGAATGGCGATGCCATCAATGGTTTCATTCGGACAATAATGCAGATAGGCGGCGTTATCGCTGAGCTGCCATTCACGCATTGGCTTCACGGCGCGCAGACCATCAACGGTCACTTTGGCATCAATGACATTCGGCGTGCAGTATTTCTTCGCTTCTTTGACAGCGCTTGCCGCCCAGTAGCCTGCATCAACGTAGTCCGCAGTGGTTTTATCACCCAGCAGGTTCAGCGGAATACCGGCAAACTGCCCGCGGCCGCCGCCGTGACAGAACAAAACTTTATAACTGGAGGGGATGTTCAGCAGATCGCGAAAATCCTTTTCTGCCTCTTCCGCGACCTGAATAAATTCTTTTCCGCGATGGCTGACTTCCATCACCGATGTACCTAAGCCTTGCCAGTCACACAGTTCCTGTTGCGCCTGTTTAAGTACCTCGGCCGGTAACATTGCCGGACCAGAGCTAAAATTGTAGACCTGACTCATTTCCCCTCACCACGCTAATTTGCCATAAAAAAATCCTGTGGATATCGGTTTTATCATTCAGTGACACGCGCCGCAATGGCTAATAGCGATGGTCGGGGAAATGTGGCCGGCTTCACACAACAGGATCCACCAGCCCGGTGGTAAAAAACCGACAAAATGGCTATCAGGTCACCCGAACAGCTTTACTCGCCTTCGACCATTCCGGATGTCCGCAGCGTGGGCATACCAGCTTATCACCGGCGTACATTTGCCGGACGGCGCTGCAACGTACACAGGCGTAGTCATTCTGTTCGGGCATGACGGTAAACCGCTCATTGCAGTATTCCGGCAAAATCGTCAGACCTTTTTTTACCTCATCGTCAGGGTAGTAATAGACACTAACCTGGCCGTTGGTTTCCATGATCGCCAGGCGAACCTGCCCTAGTTGCTCGACACCACGCAGCCGCAGTTCCATGAAGAACTCAAATTCGGTTAAATTTTCGGCGTTCAGTTTTTCCCACGCCAGTTGTCCGTTTTCGATGACGACCACCGGTTTCCCTTCCAGCAAATCCTCCAGTTTTTCGCTGCGCGACATCAGCCACATCACCAGCCGGTACAGCAACGCCAGAGAAACAAACACCACCAGCACCGGCAGCATCGGGACGTCGTCATAAAACGCCACGTCCCCCGCCGCCGACCCCAGTGTCAGGATGATCAACACTTCAAACAACGACATCTGGCGAACGCCGCGCCGACCGGTGATTTTGAGGAAGATAAACACCAGTATGAAGGTATAGACGCTGCGCAACGCCACTTCCCAGAGAAAGTCGAACGGCACTTTGTCCAGCGCCATTCTTTGCCAGTCAAATGCTTTCATTTTCTCTCCCGTCTCGCCTGTGATTGCTGTTAAGCGTAGCCTGGTTGTTTATTTTCGTCGGTAGCGCCGCGAAGATAGCGCCTGTCAGGCAAAACCCGTATCATTGCGCGCTTTACGTACGAACTAAGTGATCGCCATGACTCAAACATTTATTCCCGGCAAAGATGCCGCGCTGGAAGATTCCATCGCTCGCTTTCAGCAAAAACTGCTCGATCTGGGCTTTGACATTGAAGAGGCCTCGTGGCTGAATCCGGTACCGCACGTCTGGTCCGTGCACATTCGCGACAAAGAGTGCGCCCTGTGCTTCACTAACGGTAAAGGGGCGACGAAAAAAGCCGCTCTCGCGTCCGCCCTCGGTGAATATTTTGAGCGTCTCTCCACTAACTATTTCTTTGCCGACTTCTGGCTGGGCGAAACCCTTGCCAATGGTCCTTTCGTTCACTATCCCAACGAAAAATGGTTCCCGCTGACCGACGACGATGAGGTGCCGGAAGGTCTGCTCGACCCGCGTCTGCGTGCCTTTTACGATCCGGACAATCAACTGACCGCCAGCATGCTGGTCGATTTACAGTCCGGTAACGACGCGCGTGGCATCTGCGGTCTGCCATTCACCCGCCAGTCTGATAACCAGACGATTTATATCCCGATGAACATCGTCGGTAACCTGTATGTTTCTAACGGCATGTCCGCAGGCAACACCGCAGATGAAGCGCGGGTTCAGGGGCTGTCTGAAGTATTCGAACGCCATATCAAAAATCGCATTATTGCGGAAAGCATCAGCCTGCCGGAAATTCCGCAAGACGTGATGGCGCGCTATCCTGGCGTGGTGGAAGCCATCAACAAACTGGAAGCCGAAGGTTTCCCGATCTTTGCTTACGATGGCTCGCTGGGCGGCAAATACCCGGTCATCTGCGTCGTGCTGTTCAACCCGGCAAACGGCACCTGTTTTGCCTCGTTTGGCGCACACCCGGATTTTGGCGTGGCGCTGGAGCGTACCGTCACTGAACTGCTGCAGGGCCGTAGCCTGAAAGATCTCGATGTCTTCACGCCGCCAACCTTTGATGACGAAGAAGTGGCGGAACACGCCAACCTGGAAACCCATTTCATCGACTCCAGCGGCCTTATCTCCTGGGATATGTTTAAACAGGATGCCGACTATCCATTCGTTGACTGGAACTTCTCCGGCACGACACAGGAAGAGTTCGCTACGCTGATGGCTATTTTCCAGGCTGAAGGGAAAGAAGTGTACATCGCCGATTATGAACATCTGGGCGTTTATGCCTGCCGCATTCTGGTGCCGGGCATGTCCGATATCTATCCGGCGGAAGATCTGTGGCTGGCGAACAACAACATGGGCAGTCATCTGCGCGAAACCCTGCTGGCGTTGCCGGGTAGCGAGTGGGAAAAAGAAGAATACCTGGCGCTGATTGAACAGCTTGATGAAGAAGGTCACGACGACTTTACCCGCGTTCGTGAGCTGCTGGGCCTGGCGACCGGTAAAGACAACGGCTGGTACACGCTGCGCATCGGCGAGCTGAAAGCGATGCTGGCGCTGGCGGGCGGCGACCTGGAGCAGGCGCTGATCTGGACCGAGTGGACGATGGAATTTAACGCCTCCATCTTTAGCGCTGAACGGGCGAATTACTATCGCTGCCTGCAGACCCTGCTGCTGCTCGCACAGGAAGAAGAGCGTCAACCGCTGCAGTACCTGAACGCTTTCGTGCGGATGTACGGCGCAGCAGCGGTGGAAGCGGCCAGCGCAGCCCTGAGCGGTGAAGCCCCCTTCTACGGTTTACCGCCGGTCGATGGCGATCTGCATGCCTTCCCTGCGCATCAGACGTTACTGCAGGCCTATGAGAAACTTCAGCGCGCCAAAGCCGCCTGGTGGGCTAAACAGCATTAAAAAGCTGCATTATTGGTAGGCGTAGCGATTTCTCTGCTATATATTACGGGGCCTGTTAACAGGCCCCTTTTTTTATTTTCTTGTTTATCAGTATAAATGTGATAATAAAGTTAAATACGGGTGAAATATATTTTCATTACATCACCTGCAATGTTAAATAAAAGGGTATTTACTCCATTTTAATTAACCGATTCAGCAAGGAGTGAAGAAAAAATTCAACTGTATTAGTAATTTTTAAAATTTATTTTTATTTGGATAATCAAACAGTTACGCCGTATTTGCTGGAAAACCATGCGTTTTACGGGCCTATAAGCCAGGCGAGATATGATCTACATCAAATTCTCTTCTATAATGCTTTGTTAGTATCTCGTCGCCGACTTAATAAAGAGAGAGTTAGTGTGAAAGCTGACAACCCTTTTGATCTATTACTTCCTGCAGCAATGGCGAAAGTCGCTGAAGAAGCAGGTGTCTATAAAGCCACCAAACAACCGCTGAAAACCCTTTATCTGGCAATTACTGCGGGCGTATTCATCTCCATTGCTTTTGTCTTTTATATCACCGCGACGACCGGCACCGCCACGATGCCCTTTGGCATTGCCAAACTGATCGGGGGTATTTGCTTCTCACTCGGCCTGATTCTTTGCGTCATCTGCGGCGCTGACCTCTTCACCTCAACGGTCCTTATCGTTGTTGCAAAAGCAAGTGGAAGGATCACCTGGGGCCAACTGGCACTCAACTGGCTCAACGTTTATGTAGGTAACCTGATTGGCTGCCTGCTCTTTGTTCTGTTGATGTGGTTGTCCGGTGAATATATGGTCGCGAATGGCGGCTGGGGACTTAACGTTCTTCAAACCGCCGACCACAAAATGCACCATACTTTTATTGAAGCCGTTTGCCTGGGTATCCTGGCCAACCTGATGGTTTGCCTTGCGGTCTGGATGAGCTACTCCGGTCGCAGCCTGATGGATAAAGCCATGATTATGGTATTGCCCGTGGCGATGTTTGTCGCCAGCGGCTTCGAGCACAGCATTGCAAACATGTTTATGATCCCGATGGGTATCGTGATCAAACACTTTGGAAGCCCGGAGTTCTGGACCGCGATTGGTTCAACTCCTGACAGTTTTTCTCATCTGACTGTTATAAACTTCATCACTGATAACCTGATTCCGGTGACTATCGGTAACATTATTGGCGGGGGTTTGTTAGTTGGGTTGACATACTGGGTCATTTACCTGCGTGGTGACGATCATCATTGCTGATGGTTTTCTCAGGCAGTAAATAAAAAATCCACTTAAGAAGGTAGGTGTTACATGTCCGAGCTTAATGAAAAGTTAGCCACTGCGTGGGAAGGTTTCGCGAAAGGTGAATGGCAGAATGCCGTTAACGTCCGTGACTTTATCCAGAAAAACTACACCCCATATGAAGGTGATGAAACCTTCCTGGCCGGTGCCACCGAGGCGACCACTAAACTGTGGGACCGCGTGATGGAAGGCGTTAAACTGGAAAACCGCACTCACGCGCCAGTTGATTTTGACACCTCTGTTGCTTCCACCATTACTTCTCACGACGCTGGCTACATCAACAAAGCGCTGGAGAAAATTGTTGGTCTGCAAACTGAAGCCCCGCTGAAACGTGCAATCATCCCGTTCGGTGGTATCAAAATGGTTGAAGGTTCCTGCAAAGCGTATAACCGCGAACTGGACCCGATGCTGAAAAAAATCTTCACCGAATACCGTAAAACCCATAACCAGGGTGTATTCGATGTTTATACCAAAGACATCCTGAACTGCCGTAAATCCGGTGTTCTGACTGGTCTGCCTGACGCTTACGGCCGTGGCCGTATCATCGGTGACTACCGCCGTATCGCGCTGTACGGTATCGATTTCCTGATGAAAGACAAATACGCACAGTTCTTGTCTCTGCAGAGCGATCTGGAAAATGGTGAAAACCTGGAAGCCACTATCCGTCTGCGTGAAGAAATTGCTGAACAGCATCGCGCGCTGGGCCAGATCAAAGAGATGGCGGCGAAATATGGCTGCGATATCTCTGCGCCGGCAACTAACGCTCAGGAAGCTATTCAGTGGACCTACTTCGGCTACCTGGCTGCGGTTAAGTCTCAGAACGGTGCGGCAATGTCCTTCGGTCGCGTGTCCACCTTCCTGGACGTGTTCATTGAACGTGACCTGAAAGCAGGCAAAATCACTGAGAAAGACGCTCAGGAAATGATTGACCACCTGGTCATGAAACTGCGTATGGTTCGTTTCCTGCGTACTCCTGAATATGATGAACTGTTCTCTGGCGACCCGATTTGGGCAACGGAATCTATCGGCGGTATGGGCGTTGACGGCCGTACGCTGGTCACCAAAAACAGCTTCCGTTTCCTGAACACCCTGTACACCATGGGGCCGTCACCGGAGCCGAACATCACTGTTCTGTGGTCTGAAAAACTGCCGCTGAACTTCAAAAAATTCGCCGCAAAAGTGTCTATCGATACCTCTTCTCTGCAGTATGAGAACGATGACCTGATGCGTCCGGACTTCAACAACGACGACTACGCTATCGCATGCTGCGTAAGCCCGATGATCGTTGGTAAGCAAATGCAGTTCTTCGGTGCGCGTGCAAACCTCGCGAAAACCATGCTGTACGCTATCAACGGCGGCGTTGATGAAAAACTGAAAATGCAGGTTGGTCCGAAATCTGAACCGATCAAAGGCGATGTCCTGAAATTTGATGAAGTGATGGATCGTATGGATCACTTCATGGACTGGCTGGCTAAACAGTACGTCACCGCGCTGAACATCATTCACTACATGCATGATAAGTACAGCTACGAGGCCTCTCTGATGGCGTTGCACGACCGTGACGTTATCCGCACCATGGCGTGTGGTATCGCAGGTCTGTCCGTTGCGGCTGACTCCCTGTCTGCTATCAAATATGCGAAAGTTAAACCGATTCGTGACGAAGACGGCCTGGCTATCGACTTCGCTATCGAAGGCGAATACCCGCAGTTTGGTAACAACGATGCTCGCGTAGATGACCTGGCGGTTGACCTGGTAGAACGTTTCATGAAGAAAATTCAGAAACTGCATACCTACCGTAACGCTATCCCGACGCAGTCTGTTCTGACCATCACCTCTAACGTTGTGTATGGTAAGAAAACCGGTAACACCCCGGATGGCCGTCGCGCAGGCGCTCCGTTCGGACCAGGTGCTAACCCGATGCACGGCCGTGACCAGAAAGGTGCTGTTGCCTCTCTGACTTCCGTTGCAAAACTGCCGTTTGCTTACGCGAAAGATGGTATCTCTTACACCTTCTCTATCGTTCCGAACGCACTGGGTAAAGACGACGACGTTCGTAAAACCAACCTGGCCGGTCTGATGGATGGTTACTTCCATCACGAAGCGTCCATCGAAGGTGGTCAGCACCTGAACGTGAACGTGATGAACCGTGAAATGCTGCTCGACGCGATGGAACACCCGGAAAAATATCCGCAGCTGACCATCCGTGTTTCTGGCTACGCAGTACGTTTTAACTCCCTGACGAAAGAACAGCAGCAGGACGTTATCACTCGTACTTTCACTCAGACCATGTAATCGGTTTTGACTGAAAACAAGTTTTAAAAAGAGTACAATAAAGGCTCCACGCAAGTGGGGCCTTTTTAATAACTCTCTCCTGCCCCAGCCTGCTTTGCCAGCCATCTATACTATGGGTATCTGTCAAAACAGACTTAACACAGCCGGTTTTGAGCTGTGAATACACTGGCCCTGGATGGGCCACATCTGGAGAAAACACCGCAATGTCAGTAACTGGTCGCATTCACTCCTTTGAATCCTGTGGCACTGTAGATGGCCCCGGCATCCGCTTTATCACCTTCTTTCAGGGCTGCCTGATGCGCTGCCTCTATTGCCATAACCGCGATACCTGGGATACCCACGGCGGCAAAGAAATCACCGTTGACGAGTTGATGAAAGAGGTGGTGACCTATCGCCACTTTATGAATGCCTCTGGCGGCGGCGTAACGGCGTCTGGCGGTGAGGCCATCCTGCAGGCCGAATTCGTGCGTGACTGGTTCCGTGCCTGCAAAAAAGAGGGAATTCATACCTGCCTCGACACCAACGGTTTCGTGCGTCGTTACGATCCGGTCATTGATGAACTGCTGGAAGTGACCGATCTGGTAATGCTTGATCTCAAGCAGATGAACGATGAGATCCACCAGAACCTGGTGGGGGTATCCAACCACCGCACGCTGGATTTCGCGAAGTACATTTCCGCCAAAGGGATTAATACCTGGATCCGCTACGTCGTGGTGCCGGGCTGGTCAGATGACGACGACTCCGCGCATCGACTCGGTGAATTTACCCGTGACATGGGCAACGTCGAAAAAATCGAACTGCTGCCGTATCACGAACTGGGTAAACACAAATGGGTGGCCATGGGCGAAGAGTACAAACTGGATGGGGTGAAACCACCGAAGAAAGAGACCATGGAGCGTGTTAAGGGCATCCTTGAGCAGTATGGTCACAAAGTGATGTACTGACACTGTCAGAACAGCAAAAAGGCCCCGACCGTCGGGGCCTTTTTGTATCAGGCATGCGCCACTGGCGTCGGGTGGTGTTCCACTTTGCGCAGCAGCATCAGCAGATAGATAAACGACACACCCGCAATCATGATGAACAGAAGGTTATCAGAGTAGTTCTGCATCAACATTGCCGTGAAGGTCGGTCCCAGCAGGCTGCCGATGGTATAGCTCAGCAGCAGCGCCTGGTTCATGGCGACCAGTTGGTGATGCTGCACTTTTTCGCAAGCCCAGGCCATCGCCACCGGGTAAAGCGTAAAGCCCGCCGCCCCCAGGATAAACAGCGCTGGCGCCATCGCCGCCTGGCTCAGCATCGCCACACAGCCAAGAATGACGACAAACACCTGGACCCGCAATACCAGCAAACGACCATAGCGATCGGCAAGACGCCCCACCGGCCACTGGCCGACGATCCCCGCGCTCACCATGACCGCCATCCAGAAGCCAATACCCGAATCGCTGACGCCTTTATGGTTCAGCCACAGCGGCATCAGGCCATATAACGACCCCAGCACAATACCGGAAATCACGCAACCATTGACGCCCAGACGCGCGCCGCGCAGTTTAAACATCGACCAGACGTGACTGGCTTCGTGCGAGTTCGGTTGTTGATTCACGATGCGGGTAAACAGCAGCGGCAGAATACCTGCCAGCGTCAGCGCCGCCGCCCAGGGCAGGACGCTCATCAGATCCGTTGGCAGCTTGCTGACCATCAACTGGCCCAGCGCCGTGCCCACGTAATAAACCATCATATACGCTGCCAGCAGACGACCACGGTTACGTGATGTACCACTGCACATCAGCGCGCTCTCAACGACAACCCAGATCATGGCGCAACCGACACCGGCGATAAACCGCCAGCTCATCCAGCTCCAGAAACCAACCATGAAACCCAGTCCCACACAGCCGACGGCAAAAATCAGCGAGGCGAGATAGTAACTGCGGTTAAACCCCAGGCGCTGAATCAATCGCCCCGTCAGTAAGGTGCCGACCAGATTACCGGTAAAATAGGATGAGCCCACCATCCCCACCTGCCAGGTAGGAAGATTTTCATGAGCGAGCCAGAGCGGAACAAGTGTGTTTAATACTGCGATCGCCAGCGTCAACAACAGCAGGCCACAGAGCAATAACAGCACTGGCCGGGAATAGGTGGACATGGATACAAAAACCGTGAGCTAGTTCATATTTCGTGCGCATCATGCCACTGCTGTAAACATTGTCAATCCACCAGAATTCAGCAATGACGCGGTTTTCAGAGCATCGATTGAAGTTTCTTATTCAATAATGCGAGACGGGAATTATTCTTTCGCTTATTCCATTGTTTTTTATAATTAATCAGTAAAACAGGCGGAAAAGAACAGTCGAAAAATTTCATGGAAAGAAAAACAGACAAAAACGCCAGCATCACAGGACGCTGGCGTTTTACAGGATAGTCGAACCGGGTTTAGCCGATGTACTGCAGACCGTTCATGTAAGGACGTAACACTTCCGGCACTTCAATGCGGCCATCTGCCTGCTGATAGTTTTCCATCACCGCGACCAGCGTACGCCCTACCGCCAGACCGGAACCGTTCAGGGTATGTACCAGACGGGTTTTCTTATCAGACTTGCTGCGGCAACGCGCCTGCATACGACGCGCCTGGAAATCCCAGACGTTGGAGCAGGAAGAGATTTCGCGATAGGTGTTCTGCGCTGGCACCCACACTTCGAGATCGTAGGTTTTGGCAGCGCCAAAGCCCATGTCACCGGTGCACAGAACAATCTTGCGATATGGCAGACCGAGCAGTTGCAGCACTTTCTCTGCATGACCGGTCATCTCTTCAAGCGCGGCCATCGAATCTTCAGGGCGAACAACCTGTACCATTTCGACTTTGTCGAACTGGTGCATACGGATCAGTCCACGGGTGTCGCGACCGTACGAACCGGCTTCCGAACGGAAACACGGTGTATGCGCGGTCATTTTGATCGGCAGATCGTCTTCGTCGATGATCTCGTCGCGGACCAGGTTGGTCAGCGGTACTTCCGCCGTCGGGATCAGCGCGTAGTTGCTGCTGTCCGCTTCTTCTTCCAGCGGGCGCGTATGGAACAGGTCGCCAGCGAATTTCGGCAACTGGCCGGTACCGTACAGCGTATCGTGGTTAACCAGATACGGAACATAGTTTTCGCTATAGCCATGCTGCTCGGTGTGCAGATCCAGCATGAACTGAGACAGCGCGCGGTGCATACGGGCAATCTGCCCTTTCATCACCACAAAGCGGGAACCGGTCAGTTTCACGGCTGCCGCGAAATCGAGACCGCTGTGCATTTCGCCAAGCGTAACGTGATCGCGAACCTCGAAATCAAACTGGCGCGGCGTGCCCCAGCGGCTGACTTCAACGTTGTCATTTTCGTCTTTACCGACCGGCACGCTGTCGTCAGGAATGTTGGGAATAGTCAGCGCGATATCACGAATTTCTGCCTGGAGGACGTCCAGTTCAGCTTTCGCCCGGTCAAGCTCTTCACCCAGTTTGTTGACTTCCAGGCGTAATGGCTCGATGTCTTCCCCGCGCGCTTTTGCCTGGCCGATGGATTTCGATCGCGAGTTACGCTCTGCCTGCAGATTTTCAGTTTGTACCTGCAGAACTTTACGACGCTCTTCAAGAGCGCGCAGCTTATCTACATCCAGCTTAAAGCCCCGGCGTGCCAGTTTTTCAGCGACTGCGTCTGGCTCATTACGCAGCAGATTGGGATCGAGCATGCTTATCCTGTGCTTATCGAATTGAAAGAGGAGAAAAAGACCGCAGCCTGCGGCCACAGAGATACAAGTGACAACATTACCGCAACGCCAGGCTTAGCGGTAGCGTTTTATAGGGCTATTTTGATCCTGTCCGGCAAGCCAGGCGAGCTTTTCGCCAATCTTCCCTTCAAGACCTCTGTTTGTCGGCTGATAATAGCGCGTTTGTGCCATTTCCTGCGGGAAATACTCCTCACCGGCAGCATAGGCATTGGGTTCGTCATGGGCGTAACGATACTCCTGCCCGTAACCCATCTCTTTCATCAGTTTGGTTGGTGCATTGCGCAGATGCACCGGCACATCGTAATCCGGGCGTTCGCGGGCATCCGCCATTGCCGCTTTAAAAGCGGTATATACGGCGTTACTTTTCGGCGCACAAGCAAGATACACCACCGCCTGCGCGATTGCGCGTTCCCCTTCTGCCGGGCCGACACGGGTGAAGCAGTCCCAGGCGGCGAGTGCTACCTGCATCGCACGGGGATCGGCATTGCCGACATCTTCGGAAGCAATCGCCAGACAGCGGCGCGCAACATATAACGGGTCGCCACCGGCGGTAATAATCCGGGCATACCAGTAGAGCGCGGCATCCGGCGCGCTGCCGCGTACCGATTTATGCAGCGCCGAGATCAAATCGTAATAACGGTCGCCTTTGTTATCAAAGCGCGCGCTGCGCTCTCCGGCGATTTCCGTCAGCAGCGTCTGCTTAAGCACGCGTTTCCCGGCGTCATCCGCTTCGGCCATATCGGCCATCATTTCCAGCGTGTTGAGCGCCCGACGCGCATCGCCATTGACCAGTTCGGCAATCGCCCGGCGTGTCTCGTCCGGCAAGACAATATCCTGGCCGCCGTAACCGCGGGCGCTGTCGGACATCGCCTGATCGAGCACCTGCTCGATATCCTCAACAGTCAGCGATTTCAGCAAATAGACACGGGCACGTGAAAGTAACGCTGAATTGAGTTCAAAGGAGGGGTTTTCTGTCGTCGCACCAATGAAGGTGATGGTGCCGTCTTCGATGTGCGGCAGGAAGGCATCCTGCTGGCTCTTGTTGAAGCGATGGACTTCATCAACGAACAGAATAGTACGGCGACCGGCATTACGGTTTTGCCGGGCGCGTTCAATGGCTTCGCGGATCTCTTTCACGCCAGAGGTGACGGCGGAAATGCGCTCGACGTCAGCACTGGCGTAGCGGGCAATCACTTCTGCCAGCGTCGTTTTCCCGGTTCCCGGCGGTCCCCAGAGGATCATTGAATGCAGATGCCCTGCTTCAATGGCTCGCGGCAACGGTTTGCCCGGGGCCAGCAAATGCTGCTGACCAATATACTGCGCTAAATTTTCTGGCCGCATACGGGCGGCCAGAGGTTGAAACGCATTATCGGAAAAATCGAGCGACAGGTTGCTCACACTCGCCTCTACTTACGTTGATCGTCTACCGTCACGCCCTGCGGCGGAGTGAAAGTAAATTTAGACGCGTCAGTCACGCTGTTCTGCTGAGATTTCAGCTGATAGCTGCTGCGCTGGTCGTCCTGCTCAACGGCGCTGAACTGATGGATGGTGCCATCGCGGCCGACGTTGATAGTAAATTGCTTCAGGTTGCCGCTGTTGCCTTTCGGCGTCAGCAAGAAGTCATCGCCATTCTGTTTGATGTTGTACTGCTGCCAGTCGCTGGACTGGTTACGGGCAATCAGCATAAACGGCGTATTGCTGGTGGCGTCTTTCAGCCAGGTCGCAGTCGCCTGCTCCACAAACGGGTTGTAGAACCACAGCGTTTTACCGTCAGAAACCAGAATGCTCTCGTCCGGCTGTGTCATATGCCAGTTGAACAGATTCGGTCGTTTTACCCATAAATCACCCTGACCTTCCTGCACAGCATTGCCGCTGCCATCAGTCACTTTCTGTGTGAAGCTGGCATGGAAACTGCTGACTTTATCCAGACGGCTCTTGAGATCGCTGGCGGCATCCGCCCATACGCTGCTGGCAACCAGGCCAGAAAGTAAGGCACAGGTAATGGCGAGTTTTTTCATTGTTCATCCTTAGTGTACGTCACGCTTCTGCCACCACTGTAGGCGGAAGCCCGGCAGGGTGACAGAAGAAAATGCTGATTTATGACTTATTTACCCATCTTTGCAATCATTCGAAGGGAGGCGGAGCCAGCACTTCACGGTTACCATTATGGCCCTGTTCGCTGACGATCCCCTGCGCTTCCATCTGCTCAATGATGCGGGCGGCACGGTTATAACCGATGCGGAACTGACGCTGTACGCCGGAAATGGACGCTTTGCGTTTTTCGGTGACGAAATTCACGGCCTGGTCAAACAGCGGATCCAGCTCTTCACCGCCATCAAAACCACCACTGCCGCCTTCACTTTCGGTATCGGAGGTGATGCCATCAACGTACTGCGGACGACCGCGCGCTTTCCAGTCCTGCACAACGGCATGGACTTCCTGATCACGCACGAAGGCGCCGTGGACACGCACCGGCGTCGTGGAGTTCGGGCCGGAATAGAGCATATCCCCCATGCCCAGCAGCGATTCGGCGCCACCCTGGTCGAGAATGGTACGCGAGTCGATTTTGCTCGATACGGTAAAGGCAATACGCGTCGGGATGTTCGCTTTAATCAGACCGGTGATAACATCCACCGACGGGCGCTGCGTTGCCAGCACCAGGTGGATACCGGCAGCACGCGCTTTCTGCGCCAGACGCGCGATCAGCTCTTCGACTTTCTTGCCTACCGTCATCATCAGATCGGCGAATTCATCGACCAGCACCACGATGTACGGCAGTTTTTCCAGCACCGGATGGGTGGCGTCCATGCTGTCGCCCGGCTTCCAGTACGGATCCGGAATCGGACGCCCCATGCGCGCCGCTTCTGCAATCTTGTCGTTGTAACCTGCCAGATTACGCACACCCAGCGCCGACATCAGTTTATAGCGGCGCTCCATCTCGTTGACGCTCCAGCGCAAGGCATTGGCGGCGTCTTTCATGTCGGTGACGACTTCTGTCAGCAGATGCGGGATGCCTTCATACACCGAAAGCTCCAGCATTTTCGGGTCGATCATGATGAAACGCACATCTTCCGGCTGCGCTTTGTAGAGCATGCTGAGGATCATGGCGTTCACACCCACTGACTTACCGGAACCGGTAGTACCAGCCACCAGCAGGTGTGGCATTTTCGCCAGATCAGCAATGACCGGATCACCCGCGATATCTTTCCCCAGCACCACTGTCAGCGGTGATGGGTTTTCGCGGAATTTCGCGCAGTCCAGCACCTCGCGCAGATAAACGGTGTGGCGTTTCTTGTTAGGCAGCTCAAGACCGACGTATGGTTTGCCGGGGATCACTTCCACCACACGCACGGCGACGGTGGAGAGCGAGCGCGCCAGATCGCGTGACAGGTTCGAGATTCGCGCGGCTTTGACGCCAGGCGCCAGATTCAGTTCGAAACGGGTGATTACCGGGCCTGGCGAGTAGTTAACCACATCTGCTTTGATGCGGAAATCCGCCAGACGCGCTTCCACCAGACGCGCCATCTGTTCCAGCGCGAAAGTGTCGACCGGTTCAACTTCCGTCGGCGGCGGCGTGAGGAGATCCAGCGACGGCAGCGGCGTGGTTGGTCTTTGCAGCGGGCGACTGTCGCCGTTACGCATCAGCAGCGGATGCAGCAGACTTTCCTGCACTGGCGGTTGTGATTGTACTGGCTGAGCATGTTGCGGTGCCGCGGCCGGCGTTTCCTGCATCGGGCTCGGCATAAACAGCGGTTCGCTCGGTGTATCATCCACCAGCGTTTTCATCGGCGAGAAATCGATGTCATCCAGCGCAGCGCCGCCATAACGCGCCTGTTGCGTCGCGGCGAACTGGCGAGCCAGCTCGGCTTCCGCTTCCGCCTCTTCGTCATACTCGTCTTCACCGCTGTAGCGCTGCAGCTGCGAGGCAGCAAACTGACGCGCCAGATCTTCCTGCTGCTGCGCATCTGCTTCATCGTCGGTCATGTCGCTATCGCTGTAGTGCTGATAGCGCCCGGCCTCGCGGGCTTTTTCTTCTGCCATCCGTTGCGACGGCAGCTTGATACCGTAAGAGGCCCGCTCACGACGCGTAGGAAGACGCACACGGTTAGGACGAGGCAACTGTGGGCCAATCCCCTCTTTCACCTGAGGACGCGGCGCATCGCCGGCCAGGCTGAAGATCGGAGCTGCTGCTGCGGCGGCGGCAGTGGCGGCTGTTCCGGTCGACTCTTTTACGCTGGCAGCTGCTGGCGTGAAGGCCGAGGCAGGATCAACCACTGGCGGCACAGAAGGCGCAGGCGTTGATGTGGATTTTGCCGGTTCCGGCGTTGGCTGATACCACGCCGCCAGCTGTTCGCGTTCTCGCGCACGCTTTTCTTCCACTTCTTCGAAGTAATAGAGCGGCGGACGCTGCGGTTTAACCTCTTCTTCCGGCTCCGGAACGGCATCTGTCTGCCATTCCGGCTGTTCCGGCTCATATGTATATTCTTCCGGATGCGGTGCATGAGGCTGCGGCGGCCAGCTGTCGGGCGCTGGCGCGATAGACGGCTCCGCCGTTTGCGGGCCGGGTACCTGTTGCCATTCCACGGCAGGCGTGGTGACAACCGGTTCTGCGTTTTCCGGTGGTGGTGTTTGCATCACCGGCTCGGCCGGCGCCGCCCATGATTGCGCTGCGGTCGTTGCGGCAGCCGCCGCCGCGACCGGTTCCGTTACAGAATGGCCGTTCAGCAGGGGATCATACGGGTCGTAATCCGTCGGGCGCACCGCGCTGTTGCCAGAGAACAGCACGTCGTCAGCATCAGCCGCGACACCACGCGCGCTGTACTGGATATCGTCTTCGTCGTCGTCCATCCGTTTGCCGGAGAACAGCGCTTCGTCAGTTTTGCGCCCCATCGGATTGGCGAATTTGTCCGCCAGACGTTTGCGACGGGCCAGCGCGCCGCGCAGGATACGCGCCCGGCGGGAATCACGGCGAGGTGCGGGTTGCGCCTCGTCGTCTTCGTAGTCATCTTCATACTCGTCGTCATCGACCCAGGTATCATCACGACGGGTACGGTTGCTGGCGAAAGTCAGGATGTTCAGCACCCAACTACCGATTTTCTCGGCAATGCTGACCCATGACCAGCCGGTAAAGAGCGTCAGCCCTGCCGCCCAGATGCACAGAAGCGTAATCGTGCCGCCGCTGCTGTGCAGAAGCGGTTGCAGCGTGGTGCTGAGCAGGCTGCCGATCACGCCGCCGGAGGCGAAATACCAGATATCGTCAGCGTTAATCGCCGCCAGCCCGCAGGAGGTCAGGATCAGCGCCAGTACGCCAATCAGGCGCAGGGAAACGGCGAAGTAATCAATATAATCTTCATTTGCGCGATGCCGGTAAGCAAACCAGCAGCCGCCGATGATAATCACCGGAATGGTGTAGGCCATCACGCCAAAAATAAAGAACAGCGTATCCGCAAGCCATGCGCCAGGCGCACCGCCGAGATTATGGATAGGCTCATGCCAGGCTGTTTGTGACCAGCTGGGATCGGAGGGGTTAAAACTGAGTAGCGCTGCCATCAGCCAGATGGCAAAAAGAGAACATAAGATCAGTAACGCCTCCAGAAGTCGGCGCCCGCTGCTTAATCTTGTCAATCTGACTTCTTTGTCTTCAGTGTATTCCTGGCTCAAGAAAGGCTCTCCAGGTTTCAGGCTTTTCCTGCCCGATGCTAAAACGGACAACAGCGCCGGGTCTCCCCGGCACTGTTGCTGTATGGATTAACAGGAGTGTAATCAAACTATGCCGATTTTGCACCTGTTCCGTATTAGCGAGTCTTAATTACCAGACGATTGCTCTGTTTGACCTCTTCCATGACCACGTAAGTACGGGTGTCGTTCACACCCGGCAGACGCAGCAGGGTCTCGCCCAGTAACTTACGATACGCTGACATATCCGGTACACGGGTCTTCAACAAATAGTCGAAATCGCCGGAAACCAGATGACACTCTTGAATTTCTTCAAGTTTCTGTACAGCGGAGTTGAATTGCTCAAACACATCCGGTGCACCACGATTCAGAGTAATCTCAACAAAAACCAGAAGTGATGCATCCAGATAATGCGGGTTCAACAGCGCGGTATAGCCCTGAATAAAACCCTGTCTTTCCAGCCGGCGCACACGCTCAAGGCAAGGCGTCGGAGAAAGTCCCACTCGTTTAGAAAGCTCGACGTTGGAAATACGCCCATCCTTTTGCAACTCATTCAGAATGTTGCGATCGATGCGGTCGAGATCTTTGCCTGGGCGCTTCTTGCTATCTACCATTATTATTGTCTCTCTGTATTCCTTCCCTACTCCTGTCTGGACTCTTAGCACGTCACTGTTCAGAGTCTGCGCCCATTGTTTACGCGCCGCTCTGTTACCAGAGACATAACGTAATCCAGGGTACGTGTTGAGAAGACCGGTGCCAGTCGGCAGCTTTCGCTATCTCGTATGGCGTCTGTCCACGCCATGCGCGGATTGCGCTAGCCCGGGTATACACGGAACCGTGTATATAAATGGTATTTGCATGCATGGTAATTCAGCACACGCGAAACACTTCTTTAATCTTCCTTGAATGTTTTCGCAAAAGCACAGGTGATTGTCAAAGCAAAACATCGATTTTTAGTACAACATGCCAGATATTCCTTAACTGACTCTGCCGATCCTCATGTTTTCGCCTTATAACACGTCACTTTTCAGAAGAAATTATTATAGTCAACGGCAGAAAAATCGACTATTCATCGGCGTTTTCTATTGCACATATCGCTAACAACATTGCGGAGCCCTTTTTTTACTGCAACAAATTCCCTACAATCGCGGCAAACGTCTGCCAACAATTATGGGGATCTCATGGGCACGACCAAACACAGTAAATTGCTTATTCTGGGTTCCGGCCCTGCGGGATACACCGCGGCGGTCTATGCAGCACGCGCCAACCTGAAGCCGGTGTTAATCACCGGGCTGGAAAAAGGCGGTCAACTGACCACCACCACCGAAGTGGAAAACTGGCCGGGTGATCCAAACGACCTGACCGGGCCGCTGCTGATGGAGCGTATGCATGAGCATGCGACCAAATTCGACACCGAAATCCTGTTCGATCACATCAACAAGGTTGATTTACAGAACCGTCCGTTCCGCCTGACTGGCGACAACGGTGAATACACCTGCGACGCGCTGATCATCGCGACCGGCGCTTCGGCACGTTATCTGGGTCTGCCGTCTGAAGAGGCATTTAAAGGCCGCGGCGTCTCTGCCTGCGCGACCTGTGACGGGTTCTTCTACCGTAACCAGAAAGTGGCGGTCATCGGCGGCGGCAACACGGCGGTCGAAGAGGCGTTATATCTGTCGAATATCGCTTCTGAGGTGCACCTGATTCACCGCCGCGATTCGTTCCGTGCGGAAAAAATCCTCATCAATCGTCTGATGGATAAAGTCGCCAGCGGCAATATCGTACTGCACACCCATCGTACGCTGGAAGAAGTGACCGGCGACCAGATGGGCGTGAGCGGTGTGCGCATCCGTGATACGCAAAATACCGATATCGTTGAAACACTGGACGTCGCTGGCCTGTTTGTGGCGATTGGTCACAGCCCAAACACTGCGATTTTTGACGGTCAACTGGCGCTGGAAAACGGCTATATCAAGGTGCAGTCCGGGATCCACGGCAACGCCACCCAGACCAGCATCCCGGGCGTCTTTGCTGCGGGCGATGTAATGGACCATATTTACCGTCAGGCGATCACCTCCGCAGGTACCGGCTGTATGGCTGCACTGGATGCTGAGCGTTATCTCGACGGTCTGGCTGACGCGTGCAAATAATCTTTACAAGTCAGTAACAAAGGTAAAGAAGGCGACGAAAAGTCGCCTTTATTTTTGCCCCGATGTAACATTGCCGTGCCCAATAAAACTCATAACTGCACCTGCTAAGCACGCAATGAATAAAACCCGTCAACAAGAGCTTACCCGCTGGTTAAAACAGCAGAGTATCCTGTCCCGACGCTGGCTGACGCTCTCTCGTCTGCTGGGCTTCGTCAGTGGACTCCTGATTGTCGCGCAAGCCTGGCTGCTCGCCCGCACGCTCCATCACATGATCATGGTAAACATCCCGCGCGAAGCCCTGCTACTGCCGTTCGTTCTGCTGGTGCTGACCTGGGTGCTGCGCGCCTGGGTGGTATGGCTGCGTGAGCGTGTCGGGTTTCACGCCGGGCAAACGATTCGTTTTGAGATCCGCCGTCAGGTGCTTGACCGCCTGCAACAGGCCGGTCCGGCGTGGATCCAGGGGAAACCAGCCGGAAGCTGGGCGACGCTGATCCTGGAACAGATCGATGATATGCATGATTACTACGCCCGCTACCTGCCACAAATGGCGCTGGCGGTCTGCGTACCGTTGCTGATCGTGATGACGATTTTCCCTTATAACTGGGCCGCCGCGCTGATCCTGCTCTGCACCGCGCCGCTCATCCCGCTGTTTATGGCGCTGGTTGGTATGGGCGCGGCCGATGCCAACCGGCGTAATTTCCTCGCACTGGCTCGCCTGAGCGGTCACTTTCTCGACCGTCTGCGCGGGATGGACACCCTGCGACTGTTCGGTCGCGGCGATGCGGAAACCGAAAACATCCGCCATGCGTCGCAGGATTTTCGCCAGCGGACGATGGAAGTACTGCGCCTGGCGTTTCTCTCCTCCGGGGTGCTGGAATTTTTCGCCTCGCTGTCGATAGCACTGGTGGCGGTCTACTTTGGCTTCTCTTACCTTGGCGAATTTAATTTCGGCTCTTATGGCCTCGGCGTGACGCTCTCGGCCGGTTTCTTAGCGCTGATTCTGGCACCGGAATTTTTCCAGCCGCTGCGTGATCTCGGGACCTTTTACCATGCCAAAGCGCAGGCGGTCGGCGCGGCTGACAGCCTGAAAACGTTTCTCGAAACGCCGCTGGCGCAGCCTGAACCCGGCGAACACCGGCTGTCTGACGACGAAATGGTCAGTATTCAGGCGCACGGACTCATCATCAAATCGCCCGAAGGCAAAACACTGGCAGGACCGCTCGATTTTGAACTTGCTGCCGGGCAGCGCGTAGTGCTGGTCGGGCAAAGCGGTTCCGGAAAAAGCTCGCTGCTCAATACGCTGGCCGGTTTTTTACCTTATGAAGGCAGCCTGCGCATCAACGGCGTTGAACTGCGCGAGCTGCATGCGGAAGGCTGGCGCCGCCTGATAAGCTGGGTCGGGCAAAACCCGCAACTGCCCGCCGCTACGCTGCGTGAAAACGTCCTGCTGGCGGATCCTGACGCCAGCGACGAACAGCTTCAGGCCGCACTTGACGCCGCCTGGGTCAGCGAATTTATTCATCAGTTACCGCAGGGCATCGACACGCCAACCGGTGATCAGGCCGCCGGGCTTTCCGTCGGTCAGGCGCAGCGCGTTGCCGTCGCCCGCGCCCTGCTCACGCCGTGCCGCCTGTTGCTGCTGGATGAACCCGCTGCCAGTCTTGATGCGCACAGCGAACTGCGCGTAATGCAGGCGTTAACACAGGCATCAACCCGCCAGGCCACGCTGATGGTCACGCATCAACTGGAAAACCTGACCGACTGGGACGCCGTCTGGGTGATGCACGACGGGCGCCTGGTTGAACAGGGACGCTATGCGACGCTGGCACAGGCTGACGGCCCGTTTGCCAGCCTGCTGGCCCACCGTCAGGAGGAGATTTAAATGCGCGCACTGCTTCCCTATCTGGCGCTCTATAAACGCCACAAATGGCTGCTGTCACTCGGTGTCGTGCTGGCGATTGTCACGCTGCTTGCCAGCATCGGCCTGTTGACGCTGTCCGGCTGGTTCCTGTCAGCCTCTGCGGTGGTCGGTGTTGCCGGGCTTTACAGTTTTAACTACATGCTGCCTGCGGCGGGCGTGCGCGGCGCGGCGATTATTCGTACCGCCGGGCGCTATTTTGAGCGTCTGGTGAGCCACGACGCTACCTTCCGTGTGTTGCAGCACCTGCGCGTCTTTACTTTCAGCAAGCTGCTTCCCCTCTCCCCTGCCGGGCTGGCGCGTTTTCGCCAGGGCGAGCTGCTTAACCGCGTAGTGGCGGATGTCGATACCCTTGATCATCTCTATCTGCGCGTGATCTCGCCGCTGGTGGGCGCGCTGGTGGTCATTCTGGTGGTGACGTTTGGTCTGAGCTTTCTTGATATGACGCTGGCCCTGACGCTGGGTGGCATCATGCTGGCAACGCTGTTTGTCCTGCCGCCCCTGTTTTATCGCGCCGGGAAACCCACCGGTGAAAGCCTTACCCGGCTGCGTGGTCAGTACCGCCAGCAAGTGACGGCGTGGTTGCAGGGTCAGGCCGAGCTGTCGCTGTTTAACGCCAGTACCCGCTATCGTCAGCAGATGGAACAGACGGAAATGAACTGGCATGAGGCGCAGCGCCGTCAGTCCGAACTGACAGCCCTGTCGCAGGCCGTCATGTTACTGATCGGCGGCGTGGCGGTGATCACCATGCTATGGATGGCCGCAGGCGACGTCGGTGGCAACAAACAGCCTGGCGCGCTCATTGCGTTGTTTGTGTTCTGCGCGCTGGCGGCATTTGAAGCGCTGGCACCGGTAACGGGCGCTTTCCAGCATCTCGGTCAGGTCATTGCTTCCGCCTTACGCATCAGCCAGATAACCGAACAGCAGCCTGAAGTCAGCTTCCCGGATGCCGCAACCGCAGTGCCGTCGCAAGTCAGGCTGACGCTCAAACAGGTTTCATTCCACTACCCGGAACAACAACAACCAGCGCTGGACAGCATTTCAGCGCAAATCGCAGCAGGGGAACACGTGGCGATCCTCGGGCGCACCGGCTGCGGCAAATCCACCCTGCTGCAGTTACTGACGCGGGCCTGGAACCCACAGCACGGCGAGATCCTGCTCAACGATCGTCACATCAGCGAGTTCGACGAAACGTCGTTGCGCCGCTCGATGAGCGTTGTTCCGCAGCGCGTTCATCTTTTCAGCGCCACGTTGCGCGACAACCTGCTGCTGGCAAAACCAGCGGCGACGGATGATGAGCTGAAAGCCGTGTTGCTGCGTACCGGGCTGGGTAAGCTGCTTGAGGACAGCGGGCTTAACAGCTGGCTCGGCGAAGGCGGGCGTCAGTTATCGGGTGGCGAACTGCGCCGTCTGGCCATCGCTCGCGCGCTGCTGCACGATGCGCCACTGATGCTGCTGGATGAGCCAACCGAAGGACTGGACGCGGCAACAGAGCGGCAAATTCTTGATTTACTTGCGGTTGTGATGCGGGGAAAAACCATGCTGATGGTGACGCATCGCCTGCGCGGGCTGGCGCGTTTTGATCAGATAATTGTAATGGACAACGGACAAATTATTGAGCATGGTAGTCACGCAGATCTGTTGGTGAA
Source organism: Trabulsiella odontotermitis (assembly GCF_030053895.1). NCBI lineage: Bacteria > Pseudomonadati > Pseudomonadota > Gammaproteobacteria > Enterobacterales > Enterobacteriaceae > Trabulsiella > Trabulsiella odontotermitis. The sequence continues at coordinate 1,799,551 of NZ_CP125781.1, read as the reverse complement.
ACGGGGGCGTTATTACCATTTTACGCAGCGTCTGTAGGCCACTATTACTCTTGTTTGCCATGTAAGAGGTCGTCCTGGCATGCGTCTGGTCCAGCTTTCCCGTTACTCGATTGCGTTCCCCTCGCCAGAAGGGGCTCTGCGTGAACCCAATGGGTTACTGGCATTAGGGGGCGATCTTAGCCCGGCACGGCTATTGATGGCGTACCAGCGCGGCATTTTCCCCTGGTACTCGCCAGGCGATCCTATTCTGTGGTGGTCGCCCGACCCCCGCGCGGTTCTGTGGCCGGAACAGTTTCACATCAGCCGCAGCATGAAGCGATTCCATAAAAATTCACCCTACCGCGTGACGCTGAACCATGCGTTTGAGCGCGTGATTGAAGGCTGCGCCAGCGATCGCGACGAAGGCACGTGGATCACCCATGACATTGTTGAAGCCTATCATCGTCTTCACGAGCTCGGCCACGCGCATTCGGTTGAAGTCTGGAAAGAGGATGAACTGGTGGGCGGCATGTATGGCGTTTCCCAGGGTGCGCTGTTCTGCGGCGAGTCGATGTTCAGCCGCGCAGAGAATGCCTCTAAAACCGCGCTGCTGGTGTTCAGCGCCGATTTTGCCCGTCAGGGCGGCAAACTCATCGACTGCCAGGTGCTGAACAGCCACACGGCGTCGCTGGGCGTGTCTGAGATACCCCGACGGGATTACCTTGAATACCTTTCCGCATTACGCGTTCATTCCCTCACGCAGCGCTGCTGGGTGCCGAGAACGCTCTTTTCCCCTGCGACATAAATGTTTTCGAAACATTTTTTTATCAGGGTGATATAATTGTGCCGAAGAGTCGTTTCTGCATCTTGCCCCGCCGTCGTTTGGGACCGTTCGAGTCAGTTAATACCACTGCTCCTTCTCTACGTTTGCGCTGTCATACGCTCTTTTCGTGTGGCATCAGGGCAATGCGCAAAAACGGCTTTGCGTTTTTTACGTACAAATCTTTACTTAATTGCTGAATTTCGGCATTATCTTGCCGGTTCAAAACTATGGTAGTGATACCCCAGAGGACTAGATGGCCAAAGAAGACAATATTGAAATGCAGGGTACCGTTCTCGAAACGTTGCCTAACACTATGTTCCGCGTAGAACTGGAAAACGGACACGTGGTAACCGCGCATATCTCCGGTAAAATGCGTAAAAACTATATCCGCATTCTGACGGGCGACAAAGTGACTGTTGAGCTGACCCCGTACGACCTGAGCAAAGGCCGCATTGTCTTCCGTAGTCGCTGATTGTTTTACTTGCCGAAACGGCAACCGAATTATGCTGAAAGGCCGGGAACGCTTCCCGGCCTTTTTTCATGGTGTGGTGGACAAAAAAACGGGCTTTCGCCCGTTTTTTAATGCAGTCAGAAAATCAATGTGCCGCTTCCGGTTTGTGCTTTTGCGCACTCTGGAAACCATAAGTCAGCGCATTTTTCTCTTTATCCAGCTCGACGGTAACCTGACCACCATCAACCAGTTGACCAAACAGCAACTCGTTCGCCAGTGGTTTTTTCAGGTTGTCCTGAATTACACGCGCCATCGGACGCGCACCCATAGCACGATCGTAGCCTTTGTCTGCCAGCCAGTTACGGGCATCCTGGCTCACTTCCAGCGACACGCCTTTCTGATCCAGTTGCACCTGCAGTTCGACGATGAACTTATCCACCACCTGATGAATCACGTCGGTCGAGAGGTGATCGAACCAGATGATGTTGTCCAGACGGTTACGGAATTCCGGCGTAAAGATCTTCTTGATCTCCTCCATCGCATCGGTGCTGTTATCCTGCTGGATAAGGCCGATGGATTTACGTTCGGTTTCCCGTACCCCGGCGTTGGTGGTCATCACCATCACCACGTTGCGGAAGTCCGCTTTGCGGCCGTTGTTATCAGTCAGCGTACCGTTGTCCATTACCTGTAACAGCAGGTTAAAGACATCCGGGTGCGCTTTCTCGATTTCGTCCAGCAGCAGTACGGCGTGAGGATGCTTAATAACTGCATCGGTCAGCAGACCGCCCTGGTCGAAGCCCACATAGCCCGGAGGCGCGCCAATCAGGCGGCTCACCGTATGACGTTCCATATATTCGGACATATCGAAACGCAGCAGCTCAATGCCCAGCGCTTTCGCCAGTTGCACGGTCACTTCGGTTTTCCCGACCCCGGTTGGCCCGGCGAACAGGAAAGAACCTACCGGTTTGTGGTCGTGACCGAGGCCAGCGCGGCTCATCTTGATGGCTTCGGTTAACGCTTCAATGGCGTTATCCTGACCAAAGACCAGCATTTTCAGGCGATCGCCAAGGTTTTTCAGCGTATCGCGATCGCTTTGCGAGACACTCTTCTCCGGGATACGCGCAATACGCGCCACTACGGATTCGATATCCGCCACGTTGACGGTTTTCTTGCGTTTGCTGACCGGCATCAGACGGGCACGCGCGCCCGCTTCGTCGATCACGTCAATCGCTTTATCCGGCAGATGGCGATCGTTGATGTATTTCACCGCCAGCTCCACCGCCGCACGTACCGCTTTCGCGGTGTAACGCACGTCGTGGTGCGCTTCGTATTTCGGTTTCAGACCGTTGAGGATCTGCACCGTCTCTTCGACGGACGGCTCGGTGATATCAATTTTCTGGAAACGGCGCGCCAGCGCACGATCCTTCTCAAAGATATTGCTGAATTCCTGATAGGTGGTTGAGCCGATCACCCGGATCTTACCGCTGGAAAGCAGCGGTTTGATCAGGTTAGCAGCATCTACCTGACCGCCCGACGCCGCGCCCGCACCAATAATGGTGTGGATCTCGTCGATGAACAGAATGCTGTTGGTATCCTGCTCCAGCTGTTTCAGCAACGCCTTAAAGCGTTTTTCAAAATCACCGCGGTATTTAGTACCTGCCAGCAATGAACCGATATCCAGCGAATAGATGGTGCAATCGGCGATCACTTCCGGCACGTCGCCCTGCACAATGCGCCAGGCGAGACCTTCGGCGATGGCCGTTTTACCGACACCGGATTCCCCCACCAGCAGCGGGTTATTTTTACGACGACGACACAGAACCTGGATAGCGCGTTCCAGTTCCTTGTCCCGTCCGATTAACGGGTCGATGCCGCCAACACGCGCGAGCTGATTGAGGTTGGTCGTGAAGTTTTCCATACGTTCCTCCCCGCCTGCTTGCTCTTCGCTGTTCGGTTGACTGCCGGCATCTGAAGACTGGCTCGGCTCGTCTTTGCGCGTGCCGTGAGAAATGAAGTTCACCACATCAAGGCGGCTGACTTCGTGTTTACGCAGCAGGTAAGCCGCTTGCGACTCCTGCTCGCTGAAAATAGCGACCAGCACATTCGCGCCGGTAACTTCACTGCGACCGGAAGACTGAACGTGAAAGACCGCGCGCTGCAACACACGCTGGAAGCTGAGCGTCGGTTGTGTATCGCGCTCTTCTTCACTGGCGGGCAGGACGGGTGTGGTTTGTTCGATGAAGGCTTCGAGTTCCTGACGCAGCGCCACCAGATCCACGGAACACGCTTCCAGCGCTTCACGGGCCGATGGGTTGCTGAGCAGAGCCAGCAACAGATGCTCGACGGTCATAAACTCATGACGGTGCTCGCGCGCTCTGGCGAAAGCCATATTTAAACTGAGTTCCAGTTCTTGATTGAGCATAGGCACCTCCCCCAATTTTCATGCCTGTCTTCAGGCTTTTTCCAGCGTACACAGCAACGGATGCTCGTTCTCCCTTGCGTATTTGTTCACCATCGCCACTTTGGTTTCTGCGACCTCGGCGGTAAATACACCACAAATCGCCTTACCTTGATAATGAACCGTGAGCATCAGTTGCGTTGCACGTTCTACATCATAAGAAAAGAATTTTTGTAACACGTCAATAACAAACTCCATGGGAGTATAATCATCATTGACCAATATCACTTTATACATAGATGGCGGCTTTAGCGCATCGCGCAGTTTATCTTCTGCAAGCTGGTCAAAGTCCAGCCACTCTCTGGTCTTGCTCATCGTCAGTTATCATCTTAGTTTACAGGTGCCGACAGACCCGAGGCCTGCCGCTGACAAGAGTCTACACACTATTGAATCTACACGAGATCGCCGATAACTATCATCTATTGTTGTCATCCGCGACGGCTGTCACATTCCCCGGAATAGCGTTAACTGCTTCAAATTTTGATTCATTTTCCACCGTTTCGCGATGCCATCCCCTTGACGCGATACCCGCTTTATCTACATTCTACTGACGAGAGTTGGCGAGGATTTGAACAACCCCCCACTCTACCACCGGTCATTCCATCTACTTATAAAGATTTACGAAGGATGTCGAAGTATGGAAATGGGTACTGTTAAGTGGTTCAACAATGCCAAAGGGTTTGGTTTTATCTGTCCCGAGGGCGGTGGCGAAGACATATTCGCTCATTACTCCACCATTCAGATGGATGGTTACAGAACGCTAAAAGCCGGGCAATCTGTTCGGTTTGATGTCCACCAGGGCCCTAAAGGCAATCATGCCTCAGTGATTGTGCCCGTCGAAGCAGAAACGACCGCATAGCTCTTATGCATTATTGTGTACATCCCGCAGGCAAAATGCCAGTCCTTATGACTGGCATTTTTTTCGCTTATTCGCGTGCCAGTGCATCAACTGGATCGAGTCGGGCCGCGTTTCGCGCGGGCAGCCAGCCAAACAGCACGCCGGTCAGCGTCGAGCAGAAAAATGCGGTCAGCAGCGCCAGCGGTGAGAAACCAATCTCCCAGCCCGGCAAAAAGAGCTGCAATACCACGGCAATCATCAGCGACAACGTCACACCCAGCGCGCCGCCCACAAGACAAACCAGCACCGCCTCAATGAGGAACTGTTGCAGCACATCGCTGGCTCGCGCGCCGACCGCCATACGGATGCCGATTTCACGGGTACGTTCCGTTACTGACACCAGCATAATATTCATCACGCCAATCCCGCCGACCACCAGCGAGATCACCGCCACCAGCGTCAGGAACAGCTGAAGAGTATGTGTGGTTCTTTCTGCCGTTTTCAAGACGCTGTCCATATTCCAGGTAAAGAAATCTTTCTTACCGTGGCGCAATGTCAGCAACCGGGTGAGTTGCTGTTCCGCCACGGCGCTGTCATAACCCTCTTTGACCCTGACGGTAATCGAGTTGAGCCACGACTGCCCGACCACACGCCCTGACATGGTGGTGTACGGCAGCCAGACGCGCAGCACTTTGCTGCTACCGAACATCGACTGTTTTTCATCTGCCACGCCAATCACCGTGGCGGGCGTATTGCCCACCAGAATCACTTCCCCGACGACCTTCACTTTATTGGGAAAGAGCTGGCGGCGGCTGTTGCTGTCAAGCACTACCACTTGTGCGCGGCCATTGAGCTGAATATCGTTAAAAGTATTCCCTTCGCTGAAGGTCATGCCGTAGACGTTAAAATACTGTCCGCCGACTCCTTCTGCGTTCGCCGCCACATCAATATTGTTGGCGCGCAGACGCAAGCTTTTTGAAACCGCCGGTGTCGCCGAACTGACCCATGACTGTTTCTGGATCGCCAGCAGATCGTCATATTTCAGCGACTGCTGGTACTGCGGATCGTCGTCACCAAAATCTTTGCCGGGGTAGATATCAATAGTATTGGTGCCAATCGCCCGGATATCCGCCAGCACCATCTGTTTGGCGGCGTCGCCCACCACCACAATGGAAACCACTGAAGCGATACCGATAATAATCCCCAGCATCGTCAGCAGGGTGCGCATTTTATTAGCCGCCAGCGCGCGCCAGGCCATCGACAGCGCTTCGCGAAAGCCGCTGGTGAACTGCCGCCAGCCGGAAGCGTTGACATTTCGCTCGCTGACCGTCCGCCGCTGCGCCGCCGTTTTCACCGGGGGATTAGTGATAATCTCCCCGTCGCGAATTTCAATGATGCGTTCCGCCTGCGCCGCCACCTGCGGATCATGCGTTACGATAATCACTGTATGGCCCTGCTCTTTGAGCTGATGCAGGATAGCCATCACTTCGTCGCCGGAATGGGTATCCAGCGCCCCGGTGGGTTCATCGGCGAGGATCACCTGTCCGCCATTCATCAGCGCACGCGCAATACTCACGCGTTGCTGCTGACCGCCGGACAGTTTTGACGGCTGATAATCCACCCGGTCGTCCAGCCCCAGCCGTTTCAGCAATTCGAGCGAGCGCTGCCGCCGCGCCTTGCGTTCTGTACCCGCGTAGACCGCCGGGATCTCCACGTTCTGCGCCGCCGTCAGGTGCGATAACAAATGATAACGCTGAAAGATGAAGCCAAAATGTTCGCGGCGCAATTTTGCCAGCGCGTCGCCATCCAGTGTGGCGACATCAGTACCGGCAACGCGATAGGTGCCGCTGCTCGGCTTATCCAGACAGCCGAGAATGTTCATCAGTGTCGATTTGCCCGAGCCGGACGCGCCGACAATCGCCACCATTTCACCGGCGTCAATACTGAGCGTGATCCCCTTCAACACATCGACACTGCCGTCGCCGGAAGGATAACTGCGCCGAATATTGTTCAGCTCAAGCAGTGCCGTCATTTCGCGGCTCCGGGCTTGCCTTCGCCGGTGATCACTTCATCACCTTCTTCCAGCCCTTTGGTAATTTCCACTTCGGTATCGTTACGCGCGCCGATGGTGACTTCACGATCCTTGACCTCGCCGTTACGCAGCAGCCGCACGTTATAGCGGTTATCGCCAACGGCATCGCCCAGCGCCGACAGCGGAATCGTCATCACGTTTTTCACGCCGCTGAGCTGAATATGCACCTGTGCGGTCATCTCCAGACGCAGCACTCCCTGCGGGTTCGGCACCTCAAAACGGGCGTAATAGAAGATGGCGTCATTCACTTTTTCCGGCGTCGGCAAAATGTCTTTCAGCGTACCTTCGTAGCGCGTCAGCGGGTCGCCAAGCACCGTAAACCAGGCCTTTTGCCCCGGCTTCAGATGAATGACATCGGCTTCCGATACCTGGGCTTTCACCAGCATTGTGCTGAGATCCGCCAGCGTCAGAATATTTGGCGCCTGTTGCGCGGCGATGACGGTCTGTCCCTGCAACGTGGTAATCTGCGTCACTTCGCCTGCCATCGGGGCGACAATGCGGGTGTAATCCAGATTGGTTTTCGCCGTATCGAGGGTCGCCTGATTGCGTTTGATTTGCGCTTCAATGGTGCCGATTTGCGCCTGTTTAACCGCCAGGTCGGTCGCCGCGGTGTCCAGATCCTGTTGCGAGATCAGGTTGGTTTTCGCCAGTTTTTGCTGCCGCGCCAGCGTGACCTGCGCCAGTTTCTGCTCTGCCTGCGCCTGCCGTAACTGTGCGCGAAGCTCCATCAGCGTGGCATCCACCTCTTTGATCTGGTTTTCCGCCTGTTCCGGGTCAATCACCCCCAGCAACTTATCTTTTTTCACCTTATCGCCAATATTGACCGACAGCGTTTTAAGCTGACCGCTGACCTGCGCGCCCACGTCCACCTTGCGCAGTGCATCCAGTTTTCCTGTCGCCAGCACGCTTTGTTGCAAATCTCCCTTGCGCACAATCAGCGTCTGATACTGCGGAAGCGGAGCATTCAGCGTCCGCCATAGCCAGATCCCGCCAATAACAATCAGCACAGCCAGCAGCAGATAAACCTTTTTGCTTTTTCCCTTCAAATTCATAAAAAGTCCAACTCTATGCACGGGCATAAATAAAGGATGATTCTATCTAAACCTGACCTCAACGAAACCCTCTGTTTTGCCACCAGGTCAAATTTGTTTAGACAGTATTGATTATTCACCTGATGAAATAGTGCCATCCCTTCCTGACCAACAGATTTCATCATGTCATTCATCGCAGAAATATCGCAATCAGAATCCACGCAACTGAAGTCGGGCTGGCAGCTTTTTCAGTTACTCAGAAACGGGAAGCTGATGCCTGGGCTCGCGTGGCGCAATCCTGCGTATCGCCGCAAATTTATGCTTCGCTCACTGGCCACGCCGTTCAATACGTTGCGTTTACTGAATGCGCTGGCGCAACAGCCGCAACTGATGCAGATGCTGAATGTGCAGCCAGGGCTGCCGTGTCGTCTGCATCGTCCGTGGTTATCCATCAATATGTCGCGTACGCAGGCGATCGACGCCCTGTGTTGGCACTATCAGCAGTTCGCCAATGCGTTGCCGGGACGGGTTTTCAACCATTATCTCACGCCGAACGGCGTCACGCTGGCGGCGCTGAGCGGCAAAGACGACCAGATCTTTACGGTGCGACTGCGGGCCGACGCCATGCAGGATAAAGAAGGCGAAGCAACGCTGCAGTTTTGCGACGCGCAGGAGACCATGCTGGCGGAGCTGACCTTTACACTGTGTCGCTTCGGGGGCAACAATACGCTCTATATCGGTGGCATGCAGGGCGCCAAAGCGCACGTTCCGCATGAGCGGATCCAAATGGCGACCAAAGCCTGCCACGGTCTGTTTCCGAAGCGCCTGCTGTTGGAAGTCGCCATGACACTGGGGCAGCATCTCGGCGCAGAGCAGATCCGCGCGGTGAGTAACGAAACGCACATTTACCGTAGTTTGCGCTATCGCAGAAAAAAACAGGAACACTTGCATGCGGATTACAACAGTTTCTGGGCATCGATAGGCGCCCATGTGGATGAGCGCGGCGATTACGTGCTGCCATGCGAAATGCCGCGCAAAGCGATGGAGGACATTGCCAGCAAGAAACGCGCCGAATACCGTCGCCGTTACGCGTTGCTGGACAGTCTGCATCAACAAACGCGGCAGATGTGCCAGCGTTAATCCGCCCTCCCGCGCGCCAGCCAGAGCACGCGGGAGAACATCTTCCGCAGCAGCATCGGGACAGCATCAATCCCCCTTCGCCCGGCTTCAATCGCCACTTCAATAGCCAGATCCGGTTTTGACGAACGGTGAATCGCTTTGGTGATCACCCGTCGCAGGTTCATCGGCACCCCTTCCGGGACCTGAGCCACCCGGTGATAAACCCCGGCGAACCCCTGTTTGTACATGAAGTGTTCCATGTCCATCGCCGGTAGCACCGTCAGGTGATCGCGCTCCAGCTCTCCGTCATTGTTAAGCAGACTGCGCACCGTCGCGGCATATTTTTTACCAGCCTCGTCACCGTCCACCAGCACATGCCACTCAATGCCCATCCGGCGGGCGAACTTGATCAGCGGCTTCAGACCGGACTGGGCAAACTCAATCACTTTCACCCCTTCCGCATCAAAATGGTGGCCACACTGGCGCGCCATTTCGTTAATCATCCAGGTTTCGGTCTCACCTTCCACCAGCAACCAGCAGCGGGAAAAGAGCGAAGAGGCGCGATTAAAACGAATATGGAACGCGATGCGGCGACCATCTTCAGCATTCATTCCGCCCGGCCCGAGCCGCCATGCCGCCACGCGCGACGACTCACGCACCAGACGACACACCTGCTCGACCGGCGTCATGGACAACAGTTCGCTGGAGTTGGTGGTGGTCACCTGCTGCAGCGGCAGAAGATTCAGTAAATTCCAGGCAACGGAGAGCATGATCGGATGCAGACGGGTTTCCGGATCTTCCACCAACAACAGGGGGCGCGCGTCCCGGTCCAGCCTGACCGTACCTTTGGCCTGCAACAGGGTGGAGAATAACCCCAGCAGGATCACCCGATGGCTGCGGCTGCCGGGCTTATCGATCATGCGGTTAATAATGTCGAGATAACGCCAGCTGCGCTGTTCATCCGTCGACCGTCGGCGCAACAGGCGGTGGCGCGATTCGGCGGTTCCCTGCTCGGAAAAATAGTGTTCCAGCAGTTGCACCATGGCGGAAAGCCCCTGGCGGATCTGGGCGTCAGTGAGGTTTTGCGGGCTGCGCACCAGCTCGCGGGAGAGAAAATCAAGCTGGCGGGCGGTGACCTCGACATCCGGCAGATGCGGCACCGTTCCGCTGCTGATACGGCGCATAAAGCGGGCGTCGCGCAGACGTAACACCGGTTTCAGGCGGATCAGATGGTGCGCCAGGTTGTCGATGTCGTCCAGATCCAGCGCGTCGCCATCGCCGTCGAGGAAACTGCGCAGCGTCATCACGCTGCCGTCTTCCGCCAGTTCCCCTTCGAGACGGTAAAAAACGCGCTGATAGCCATCGTCGCAGGGAACCCACCCCGGAGACAGCGGGCGATAACGACGCACCCGATGGCGGCCTGGCTCACGCTCGCGGAAGGTCAGAATGATGTGCAAATGATGCTCGCGCCCTTGTACATCGCCAGTAGGAAACCAGAAATCATCGCGTACGAAGTGGTAGAGTGGAGGCTCAGGAGACAACAGTAATGTTAATGCATCCAGGAGGCTGGATTTACCCCAGGCGTTTTCACCAATCAGCACGTTGTTATGTTCCAGCATCAGCGATAAACGCCTGATACCGCGAAAACCAACGATTTCCACCCGTTCAAGAAGCATAACCCCTCCCCTTCGTCGCCAGATTCTCCTTTTGCTATCAGCAGTATAGCGGCAGAGACTGCCGCTGAACACCGGTCGAATCGTATCTGTTATGCACGTATTCTTTTCCAGATGAAACATGAAAACACGTAAAAAGAATATGAATCAGAACCTGTAATTATATTTTATGCTGAACATTTACTTTCAATTGAAGCATTCTACACTTACATTACCTCAGAATTTCCTAAGGAATGACACCATATTGCCTTAAATCAAACTAATAAGTCTTATTTAACTGGCAAAGGGATGGTTTTCATTTTTAGAATACGTAGTCTTTATTTTCATCGCATCCTTTTGTCGCGGTAAATAAATGACCAGTGCGGCTCATTCGTGCACTGATAAACTATTATCCATTGAGGTGGCTATGTTCAGAAAATTAGCAGCGGAATGCTTCGGTACATTCTGGCTGGTGTTCGGTGGTTGTGGTAGCGCGGTACTGGCTGCAGCATTCCCTGAATTAGGAATTGGTTTTGCGGGTGTCGCGCTGGCGTTTGGTTTAACGGTACTGACCATGGCTTACGCCGTGGGTCATATCTCTGGTGGCCATTTTAACCCTGCGGTGACGTTAGGTCTGTGGGCTGGGGGGCGTTTCCCGGCAAAAGACGTGATTGGTTATATTGTCGCCCAGGTGGTTGGCGGTATTATTGCTGCGGCAATTCTGTATCTCATTGCCAGTGGTAAAGCCGGTTTTGATGCGGCAGCCAGCGGCTTTGCCTCCAACGGCTATGGCGAACATTCACCGGGCGGATTCTCCATGCTGTCTGCCATTGTCATTGAGATTGTCCTGACCTGTGGCTTCCTGCTGGTGATCCACGGTGCGACGGATAAGCATGCGCCGGCCGGGTTTGCGCCCATCGCCATTGGTCTGGCGCTGACGCTTATTCATCTCATCAGCATTCCGGTCACCAACACCTCCGTTAACCCGGCGCGCAGCACTGCCGTCGCTATCTTCCAGGGCGGCTGGGCACTGCAGCAGTTGTGGTTATTCTGGGTGATGCCCATTGTCGGCGGTATCCTCGGCGGCGTGCTCTATCGCACGCTGCTCGAAAAACGCGATTAAGCGAACAGACATACGCCCGGCAGCGTCTCATCGCGTTGCCGGGCGTTTTTTATTCCGCATCTATTTACTGAGTCCCGGGAATTCGGTAGTGTCTGGTGCGCTATTTTTATTCAAAGGATCGGGCTGTTCATGTTCTCAGGCTTGTTGATTATCCTCCTGCCGCTGATTGCAGGTTACCTTATTCCCCTGCGCCATAGCGCAACGCTGAAACTGATAAATCGTCTGTTAAGCTGGATTGTGTATGTCATTCTCTTTTTTATGGGGATCAGTCTGGCGTTTCTGGATAACCTGACGAGTAATTTGCTCGCGATCCTTCACTATTCTGCCGTCAGTATCGTTATTATTTTGCTGTGTAATACGGTGGCGCTGTTGTGGCTGGAAAGAATCCTTCCCTGGCGCCATCAGCACCAACAGGAGAAATTACCGTCACGCATTGCGATGGCGCTGGAATCATTAAAACTCTGCGGCGTTGTGGTGCTCGGTTTTTTACTTGGACTGACCGGACTTGCTTTTCTTCAGCATGCCACCGAAGCCAGCGAATATACGCTCATCTTTTTGTTATTCCTCGTTGGTGTGCAATTAAGAAATAATGGCATGACGCTCAGACAAATTATACTGAATCGTCGGGGAATGATTGTCGCGGTGATCGTTGTTATCAGTTCGCTGATTGGCGGCGCGATTAATGCCTTTATTCTCGACCTGCCGTTAAAAACCAGTCTCGCAATGGCATCCGGATACGGCTGGTATTCTCTGTCGGGTATTTTACTTACCGAAGCTTTTGGTCCGGTGATTGGCAGCGCCGCCTTCTTTAACGATCTGGCGCGCGAGCTTATTGCGATTATGCTGATTCCGGGGCTGGTACACCGCAGCCGCTCCACCGCGCTGGGGCTGTCTGGCGCGACGTCAATGGACTTTACCCTGCCAGTGTTGCAACGCTCCGGGGGAATTGAAATTGTTCCCGCCGCCATTGTGCATGGCTTTATTTTGAGCCTGATGGTGCCATTATTAATGGCTTTCTTCTCCGCATAATACCTCCATGGCGGTAATGCCATTACCGCCAAAATTGCGCTAAATCAATCTCTGTGTAAGTTGCATTAAAAATACCTTTTCAGCGACATAGCACAGGCTTAATCTTAAACATGTATCTCAAATATAACTTTAAAAGGTGTGACCATGTTTTGTGTGCAATGTGAACAAACCATTCGTACCCCGGCAGGTAACGGCTGTTCTTACGCGCAGGGTATGTGCGGTAAAACCGCGGAAACCTCCGATCTGCAGGATCTGCTGATCGCCACGCTGCAGGGCTTGTCGGCATGGGCTGTAAAAGCACGTGAATACGGCATTATCGACCATGATATCGATAACTTTGCGCCTCGCGCCTTCTTCTCTACCCTGACCAACGTTAACTTTGATTCCCCCCGCATTATTGCCTACGCGCGTGAAGCCATCGCCAGACGCGAAATGCTGAAAGCGCAGTGCCTGCATAACGATCCGGCAGTAGCCGTTGATAACCCGATGGCCGGTCTGCAACTGGTCAGCGACGACCTCGGAGAACTGCAACGTCAGGCCGCCGAATTCACCCCGAATAAAGACAAAGCGGCGATTGGTGACAACATTCTCGGCCTGCGTCTGCTGTGCCTGTATGGTCTGAAAGGCGCCGCGGCGTACATGGAACACGCACATGTGCTGGGGCAGTACGACAACAGTATTTATGCGCAATATCATAAAATCATGGCGTGGCTGGGTACCTGGCCGACAGACATGAACGCGCTACTGGAATGCTCGATGGAAATCGGCCAGATGAATTTCAAAGTGATGAGCATCCTCGACGCCGGTGAAACCGACGCTTACGGCCATCCGACCCCGACGCAAGTCAACGTGAAAGCCGTTGCCGGGAAGTGCATTCTTATCTCCGGCCATGACCTGAAAGATCTCTACAACCTGTTACAGCAAACCGAAGGCACTGGCGTTAACGTCTATACCCACGGTGAAATGCTGCCGGCGCATGGTTATCCTGAACTGCGTAAATTCAAACATCTCGTTGGTAACTACGGCAGCGGCTGGCAGAATCAGCAGGTAGAATTCGCCCGTTTCCCTGGCCCCATCGTCATGACTTCCAACTGCATAATCGACCCTACCGTGGGTGCCTACGACGACCGCATCTGGACCCGCAGCATCGTCGGCTGGCCGGGTGTGAGCCACCTCGAAGGCGACGATTTCTCACCGATTATCAATCAGGCGCAGCAAATGGCGGGCTTCCCGTACAGCGAAATTGAACATCTGATCACCGTCGGCTTTGGCCGCCAGACGCTGCTCGGCGCGGCAGACACCCTGATAGACCTGGTCAGCCGTGAAAAACTGCGGCACATCTTCCTGGTCGGCGGCTGTGACGGTGCGCGCGATGAACGCAGCTACTTCACCGATTTCGCCACCAGCGTGCCGGACGACTGCCTGATCCTGACGCTGGCGTGCGGTAAATATCGTTTCAACAAGCTGGACTTCGGCGACATCGAAGGTCTGCCGCGTCTGGTGGATGCCGGTCAGTGTAACGACGCCTATTCCGCGATCATTCTGGCGGTAACTCTGGCGGAAAAACTGGGCTGTGGTGTGAACGATCTGCCGCTGTCGCTGGTACTCTCCTGGTTCGAACAGAAAGCGATTGTCATTTTGCTGACTTTACTGTCGCTGGGCGTGAAAAACATCGTCACCGGCCCGACTGCGCCTGGCTTCCTGACGCCGGATCTACTGGCCGTGCTGAATGAGAAATTTGGCCTGCGTTCGGTCACCACCGTTGAACAGGATATGCAGCAGTTACTGTGCGCGTAAGGAGTTAAGCATGACGATGCCAACATCACAGTGTCCGTGGCGGATGCAGGTTCATCACATCACTCAGGAAACCCCGGATGTCTGGACGCTGTCGCTGCTGTGTCACGACTATTATCCGTACCGCGCCGGACAATATGCGCTGGTCAGTATCCGCAATTCGGCGGAGACCCTGCGTGCCTATACGCTCTCTTCAACGCCGGGCGTCAGCGAGTACCTCACGCTGACCATCCGTCGCATTGATGATGGCACGGGTTCGCAGTGGCTGACGAACGACGTGAAACGTGGCGATTACCTCTGGCTTTCTGGTGCTCAGGGTGAATTCACCTGTGATGACAAAGCGACCGACCGTTTTCTGCTGTTGGCCGGTGGTTGCGGCGTGACGCCGGTGATGTCGATGCGTCGCTGGCTGGCAAAATATCGTCCACAGGCGGATGTGCAGGTGATCTTTAACGTCCGTTCGCCGCAGGACGTTATTTTCGCCGATGAGTGGCGTCAGTATCCCGTCACTCTGGTCGCAGAAAACAACGCCACGGACGGTTTCATTGCTGGTCGTCTCACCCGTGAGTTGCTGGCGGGGGTACCGGATCTCGCCTCCCGCACAGTGATGACCTGCGGTCCGGCGCCGTACATGGCGATGGTAGAAGATGAAGTGAAAGCGCTGGGTGTTACACAGTTCTATAAAGAGCAGTTTTTTACACCGGTCGCGGAAGCGGCCACCAGCGGGCTGAAATTCACCAAACTGCAACCGGCAAAAACATTTTTTGGCCGTGTCGGCACCACGTTGCTGGAAGCACTGGAAAGCAACAAAGTCCCGGTCAATGCCGCCTGTCGCGCCGGGGTATGTGGAAGTTGTAAAACCAAAGTCGTTTCCGGCAATTACACTGTCAGCAGTACTATGACTCTGACGGAGCAGGAGATCGCCAGCGGTTACGTGCTGGCCTGCTCCTGCCATCCGCAGGGTGATCTTGTCCTCGCGTAGTCTGTAAAGCCCGGTGGCGCCAGCGCTTACCGGGCTTACAAAGCCGCTATTTCCACGCGGGATCTTTCGCTACCGCGTATCGCCCTGCCCCTAAAAACGCCACCGCCAGCGCGCCAATGAAGAAATAAACCAGGCTCTCAATCGCCCATGCCCCGACCTTGTCCAGCGCGAAGGTTTCGCCCATCCCGACCATCAGCCATGCCACGATCATCGTCAGCGCCAACACCAGCGCTGCCGGGCGCGTCAGCACACCAAGAATAATCAGCACCGGTGCGACCACTTCACCAATCAATACACCATAAGCGATAAACCCCGGTAATCCTTTGGCCACCAGCATACCGCTGATGCCCGCAACCCCATCAAATAACTTATGTAAGCCGTGAAACAACATCAGCCCGCCCACGGCAAGTCGTAACAAGAGTTTACCGAGATCGTCGCACGCGAGCTTTCTATTAACAGCAAGTAATAATGATTCAGCCATTTGAAATAATTCCTGTTTTCATTTGAGGTACCATCAGATTATGCCGAATAATTGCGCATGAAAAGCACCTTTTAATGGCAGGTATTTGTCGGGCAATACGGTGACTTTCTTCTAAGCTTGTAAGCGTTATCACAAAAACGGAGATGGACAACCATGAAACAAACCGTGGCGGCTTATATTGCAAAAACTCTCGAACAGGCGGGTGTCAAACGTATCTGGGGAGTCACCGGAGACTCGCTGAACGGTCTGAGCGATAGCCTGAACCGGATGGGCACGATTGACTGGATGTCGACACGCCATGAAGAGGTGGCGGCCTTTGCCGCAGGCGCAGAGGCACAATTAACCGGAGAGCTGGCGGTGTGTGCGGGTTCCTGCGGGCCGGGTAACCTGCACCTGATTAACGGGCTGTTCGACTGCCACCGTAACCACGTTCCGGTGCTGGCGATCGCCGCGCATATTCCCTCCAGTGAAATCGGCAGCGGCTATTTTCAGGAGACGCATCCGCAGGAGCTGTTCCGTGAATGTAGCCACTACTGTGAGCTGGTGTCGAACCCGGAACAAATCCCCCAGGTGTTGGCCGTCGCGATGCGTCAGGCCGTGCTGAAACGCGGCGTGTCAGTGGTGGTGTTACCCGGCGATGTGGCTCTGAAACCGGCACCAGAAACTGCCAGTTCGCACTGGTATCACGCACCGCAGCCGATCGTGACGCCTGCCGAAGAAGAACTGAGAAAACTGGCGCAATTGTTGCGCTATTCGAGCAACATCGCCCTGATGTGCGGCAGCGGTTGTGCGGGCGCGCATAAAGAGCTGGTTGAATTTGCCGCGAAACTGAAAGCGCCGATTGTCCACGCTCTGCGCGGTAAAGAGCACGTCGAGTATGACAACCCGTACGACGTCGGCATGACCGGGCTGATTGGTTTTTCTTCCGGTTTCCACACCATGATGAACGCCGACACGCTGGTGCTGCTCGGTACCCAGTTCCCGTACCGCGCCTTTTACCCGACCGACGCCAAAATCATTCAGATCGATATCAATCCCGCCGGTATTGGTGCGCACAGTAAAGTCGATATGGCGCTGGTGGGTGATATCAAATCCACACTGTCTGCGCTGTTGCCATTTGTAGAAGAAAAAACTGACCGTAAATTCCTCGATAAGGCACTGGAGCACTACCGCGACGCGCGCAAAGGGCTGGACGACCTGGCTAAACCAAGCGACAAAGCGATTCACCCGCAGTATCTGGCGCAGCAAATCAGCCAGCTCGCCGATGACGACGCCATCTTCACCTGCGACGTTGGCACGCCTACCGTCTGGGCGGCGCGCTATCTGAAGATGAACGGCAAGCGCCGTCTGATTGGCTCGTTTAACCACGGCTCAATGGCCAACGCCATGCCGCAGGCGTTAGGCGCCAAAGCGACCGATCCCAACCGTCAGGTGGTGGCGATGTGCGGCGACGGCGGTTTCAGTATGCTAATGGGGGATTTTCTGTCAGTAGTGCAGATGAAACTGCCGGTGAAAATCATCGTCTTTAACAACAGTGTGCTTGGCTTTGTGGCGATGGAGATGAAAGCGGGTGGCTATCTGACCGATGGCACCGAACTGCACGACACCAATTTTGCCCGCATCGCCGAAGCCTGCGGCATTACCGGTATTCGGGTGGAGAAAGCTGCGGACGTCAATGACGCGCTTCAACGCGCTTTCAGCATTGACGGCCCGGTACTGGTGGACGTCGTGGTGGCAAAAGAAGAGCTGGCGATCCCACCGCAAATTAAACTCGAACAGGCCAAAGGATTCAGTCTGTATATGCTGCGCGCCATCATCAGCGGACGCGGTGATGAAGTGATCGAACTGGCGAAAACCAACTGGCTCAGGTAAAAAGGATGGCATTACCCTGTATCTGATAAGGAAATGCCGTGATCGATCTACGTAGTGATACCGTCACCCGTCCGGGGCGTGTCATGCTGGAAGCTATGATGGCTGCCCCGGTCGGGGATGACGTCTATGGCGACGACCCTACCGTCAACGAACTGCAGCGCTACGCCGCCGAACTGGGCGGAAAAGAGGCGGCGCTGTTTCTACCCACCGGCACCCAAGCCAATCTCGTGGCGCTGCTGAGCCATTGCGAACGCGGCGAAGAGTATATCGTCGGCCAGGTGGCGCATAACTATCTCTATGAAGCGGGCGGTGCTGCCGTGCTGGGCAGCATTCAGCCGCAACCGATTGACGCCGCGCCGGACGGCACGCTGCCACTCGACAACGTCGCGGCCAAAATCAAAGCCGATGATATTCACTTTGCGCGCACGCGCCTGCTGAGTCTGGAAAACACCCACAACGGCAAAGTACTGCCGCGTGAATACCTGAAACAGGCGTGGGAATTCACCCGCGAGCGCGGGCTTTCCCTGCATGTTGATGGCGCGCGGATCTTTAACGCTGTGGTGGATTACGGCTGCGAGCTCCGCGACGTGACGCAATACTGCGACTCCTTCACCATCTGCCTGTCAAAAGGACTGGGGACGCCGGTCGGTTCGCTGCTGGTCGGCAGCGCGGACTACATCAAACGGGCAACCCGCTGGCGTAAAATGGCCGGCGGCGGTATGCGTCAGGCCGGTATTCTGGCAGCCGCCGGGTTGTATGCGCTGAAAAACAATGTCCAGCGACTGCAACAGGATCACGACAACGCCGCCTGGATGGCTGCGCAGTTGCGTGAAACAGGCGTCGATGTCATGCGCCATGATACCAACATGCTGTTTGTTCGCGTCGGTGAAACTCACGCGGCCGCGCTGGGCGAGTTTATGCGCGAGCGCGGCGTGCTGATCAACGCGGCTCCCGCCCTGCGTCTGGTAATGCATCTTGATGTCAACCGCGAACAGCTGGCGCAGGTAGTCAGCCACTGGCAGGCATTTTTACAGCGTTAAGGAGTGGCGTACGTGTCGCAACCCATTCTGGTGCTCGGCGCCAGCGGCTATATCGGCCAACATCTGGTGACTGAGCTTAGCCAGCGCGGCTATACCGTGCGGGCGGCGGCACGTCGTATTGAACGGCTGGAAAAACGACAGTTGCCCGGCGTCAGCTGCCATCAGGTCGATCTCATCTGGCCACAAAATCTGCCCGACCTGTTAAACGGCGTGGACACGCTTTATTACCTGGTACACGGCATGGGCGAAGGCGGCGATTTTGTCGCCCATGAACGGCAGGTGGCACTGAACGTACGCGATGCGTTGCGTGACACGCCGGTGAAGCAAATTATCTTTCTCAGCTCGCTGCAGGCACCGGAAAGTCAGCAGTCAGAACATCTGCGCGCCCGGCAAATCACCGCCGACGTGCTGCGCGATGCGGGCTGCCCGGTGACGGAACTGCGCGCCGGCATTATCGTCGGCGCAGGCTCTGCTGCCTTCGAAGTGATGCGCGATATGGTGTACAACCTGCCGGTGCTGACGCCGCCGCGCTGGGTACGCTCGCGAACCACGCCGATTGCGCTGGAAAACCTGCTGTTTTATCTGGTAGAGCTGTTAAATCACCCTGCGCCTGATCACCGCATTTTTGAAGCCGCCGGGCCGGACGTACTGAGTTATCAGCAGCAGTTCGAGCATTTCATGCAGGTCAGTGGCCGTCACCGGCTGCTGATCCCCGTGCCCTTCCCCACCAGTTGGGTGTCGGTGTGGTTCCTCAATGTGATTACCTCCGTGCCGCCAACCACCGCCAAGGCACTGATCCAGGGGTTGAAGCACGATCTGTTAGCCGATGACGCCGCGCTGCGCGTTCTCATTCCACAGTCGCTGATCCGTTTTGATGACGCGGTGCGCCGCACGCTGAAAGAAGAGGAAAAACTGGTGAACTCCAGCGACTGGGGTTACGACCCGCAGGCGTTTGCCCGCTGGCGCCCGGAATATGGCTACTACGCCAAACAGGCGGGCTGCACGGTGCAGACCTCTGCCAGCCTGAGCGCGTTGTGGGAAGTGGTCAACCGCATCGGCGGCAACGAGGGCTATTTCTTCGGCAATATTCTGTGGAAAATCCGCGCCAGTCTGGATCTGCTGGTCGGCCATAAGCTGGCGAAAGGTCGCCCTGACCATCAGTACCTGCAAACCGGCGACGCGGTGGACAGCTGGAAAGTGATTATTGTCGAGCCAGAAAAACAGCTGACGTTGCTGTTCGGCATGAAAGCGCCAGGACTCGGCCGCCTCAGTTTTACCCTTTGCGATAAAGGCTCGCACCGCGAACTGGATGTACGCGCCTGGTGGCATCCGCATGGCATGCCGGGGCTGTTTTACTGGCTGCTGATGATCCCCGCACATCTGTTCATTTTCAGAGGCATGGCGCGGACAATTGCGCGTTTTGCAGAACAAATCACAATCAAGGTCTTAAAATAACAACAGTTCTTTCATGTTTCCCATTGCATACTGTGGCAATTCACGGAAAAATGCGCACGAAATTCTTTTTTTATCATGTGGACGGATATGAAGGTTCTGGTCACCGGCGCCACCAGCGGTTTAGGCCGCAATGCGGTGGAATACCTGCGCAACAAAGGCATCAGCGTACGCGCGACGGGTCGCAACGAAGCGATGGGCACGCTGCTGATGAAAATGGGTGCGGAGTTTGTCCATGCCGATCTTACCGAACTGGTCTCCTCTCAGGCCAAAGTGATGCTGGCGGGCGTTGATACGCTGTGGCATTGCTCCAGCTTCACTTCACCCTGGGGCACGCAGCAGGCGTTTGATCTCGCTAACGTGCGCGCCACCCGTCGTCTGGGCGAATGGGCTGTGGCATGGGGCGTGCGTAATTTTATTCATATCTCCTCCCCGTCGCTCTATTTCGACTATCACCATCACCGGGATATTCAGGAAGACTTTCGTCCACACCGTTTTGCCAATGAATTTGCCCGCAGTAAGGCCGCAAGCGAAGAAGTCATCCAGATGCTGGCGCAGGCCAACCCCAACACCCGTTTTACGATTTTGCGCCCGCAGAGCCTGTTCGGCCCCCATGACAAAGTTTTCATCCCCCGTCTGGCGCAGATGATGCATCACTACGGCAGCGTGCTGTTGCCGCGCGGCGGTGAGGCACTGGTGGACATGACCTATTACGAAAATGCCGTTCACGCGATGTGGCTGGCGAGCCAGCCGTTGTGCGACGCGCTGCCCTCCGGGCGGGCATACAACATCACCAACGGCGAACACCGCACACTGCGCAGCATCGTGCAAAAACTCATCGACGAGCTGGGCATCAAATGCCGCATCCGCTCGGTGCCCTACCCAATGCTGGACATGATCGCCCGCAGCATGGAGCACTTCGGCAATAAATCCGCCAAAGAACCGGCCCTGACGCACTACGGTGTCTCGAAGCTGAATTTTGATTTCACCCTCGACACCACCCGCGCACAGGACGAACTGGGTTACCAGCCCGTGATCTCCGTGGATGAAGGCATTATGCGCACCGCCGCCTGGCTGCGCGACCACGGGAAGCTGCACCGCTAGCGCCCGGCGGCACTCCGTTTGCACGGGCCTGGGCGCTCAGCATCACACATCCCGTTAAGCTTCACTATAAGCTCACCCCTGCCCGTATTTCTCCAGCAACGCGTCGGCGATCGCCTGCGTTTCGGCGTCCGCCGTGCCGTCCCAGCGGGCCGGGCGGAAGTGCATCTGAAACGCCATAATCACCCGCTTTTGCTGCGCGTCGGTCATATCCGGCGTCACCTCATACCCGTAACGGGAAAGCAGATCGAGCAGCGAGGCAACCTCTACCGGCTCGTACGGCGAACGACCATTGAGATAAAACGCCACACGGGCAGGCTCCGGCCAGGCGCCGATGCCCTGTTGCGCCAGTTGCTGCCAGGGGAACAATGGGCCGGGATCATCCTTGCGCTGCGGTGCCACATCGGCATGCGCCACCACATTCTGCGGCGCGATGTCATAACGGGCGATAATGTCCTTCGCCAGTGGGATCAGCGCGCTGATTTGCTCTGGCGCAAACGGTGTGAAATGTTTTATTCCAGCCGATTTCTGCCAGCCACGGTTTTCCAGCTCAATGCCAATTGACGTGTCGTTGATGCGCGTAGCGCCCCGCCAGAAGCTGATCCCCGCATGCCAGGCCAGTTTGTCTTCCGGCACCAGTTGCCAGATACGCGGTTTTCCGTGATGCACAGGCGGGTCTTGTGGGATCAGATAATGAGCGCTGACGTGTTTATCCGTCAGCGTTGCCAGCGAGACATCAAAATCGTCGGCAGTGTAATGGATCACCAGCACTTTGATACGCGGCAGCGCGACCTGCGCAGGATGACGAGTATCGAGTTGATACCCGTCTTTGTCGATAATACCCTGCTCACTGGCACAGCCCGTCAGCAGCACAGCCAGTAGCAGTAAAAGGCGTTTCATCGGCGGGTTTTGACCGCCGTCCCGCTGACGCTCACCATCAGCATACTGCCGTTCTGACCGACCGTTTCGTAATCAATATCAATTCCGACGATCGCATCCGCGCCCATCGATTTAGCCTGATCGCCCATCTCTTCAAAGGCTATTTCCCGCGCTTTGCGCAGCTCTTTTTCATACGAGCCGGAGCGTCCGCCGACGATGTCACGAATGCCCGCAAAGAAGTCGCGGAAGATGTTGGCGCCAAGAATGGCCTCACCGGTGACCACGCCGCAGTATTCCACGATGGTTTGCCCTTCCAGGGTTGGGGTCGTTGAGAATTGCATTTCGAGGCTCCTTTGTTTAGGTTCAATGCGTTAGCTCAGATACGCAAACGCATTATCGGATCGATACGCTATGCTTGAAAAGATATTTACACATTAGTTTATAAGGAAATCCTGATGCGCTATACAAAACTCGCTCTTCTGGTTCCCGGCGCGCTGCTGCTCAGCGCCTGCACTACCGTCACACCAGCATTTAAGGATATTGGCACCCGCAGCGGCCCGTGTGTTGATGGCGGACCGGACGCGGTGGCTCAACAATTTTATGACTATCGCATTCAGCACAAAAATAATGACCTGACGGGTCTGCGCCCGTACCTCAGTGACAGTCTGGCAAAACTGCTGAATGATGCCAGCCATAACCCTGACGATCGCGCTATTCTGCAGTCTGATCCCTTCTCCAGCCGTACCACGCTGCCGGAAAGCGCTGATGTTGCCAGTGCCTCCACCATTCCGAATACCGATGCACGGAACATTCCGCTGCGTGTGGAGCTGAAACAGGGCACACAACGCTGGCAGGATGAGGTGCTGATGATCCGCGAAGGCCAGTGCTGGGCCGTAGATGACGTGCGTTACCTTGGCGCCAATGCCCACGCGCCAGCCGGTACGCTGCGCCAGGTACTGGAAAAACGGTAATTATGCCAGCCGCCACCGTTCATTAAATGATAAACCCGATAAAATGTCTGGCATTCTGTGATGAATGCCGACATTTCTGCCTTCCGTCCTTCGCAATCGCTATTTTGTGCTAAGTTTAGTAAGTAATGTGGTTTATATTTAAGTTTTAACGCATAAATATTGCATAACTATTCTGCCAACGTTACTATTTCCGGCCTCAATGTCTGCCCTTTCTGTAAGCATGAAGAGTATCGATGAGTATTAAATTAGACGGCATTAATTGCTTCTATGGCGCACATCAGGCGCTTTTTGACATTACGCTGGAGTGTCAACAGGGTGAAACTCTGGTACTGCTTGGCCCAAGCGGTGCAGGCAAGAGCTCTTTGCTACGCGTACTTAACCTTCTGGAGATGCCGCGTTCCGGTAAGCTCTCCATTGAAGGCAATCATTTCGATTTTGCGAAAACCCCATCCGACAAGGCTATCCGCGAGCTGCGACAGAACGTCGGCATGGTATTTCAGCAATACAACCTGTGGCCACATCTGACCGTGCTACAAAACCTGATTGAAGCGCCCTGCCGTGTGCTGGGATTGAGTAAAGATCAGGCGCGTGAACGTGCGGATAAGCTGCTGGAACGTCTGCGTCTTACGCCTTTCAGTGATCGTTATCCGCTGCACCTCTCCGGCGGTCAGCAGCAGCGTGTTGCGATTGCCCGCGCGCTGATGATGGAGCCGCAAGTGCTGCTGTTTGACGAACCGACGGCGGCGCTCGATCCAGAAATTACCGCGCAAATCGTCAGTATCATTCGCGAACTGGCACAAACTAAAATTACCCAGGTGATCGTCACCCATGAAGTGGAAGTGGCGCGTAAAACCGCCAGCCGGGTGGTCTATATGGAAAACGGTCATATCATCGAGCAAGGGGACGCGAGCTGTTTCGCAGAACCGAAAACCGATGCCTTTAAAAACTACCTTTCTCACTAAAGTTTTCGGGACAATGACAATGAAAAAAGTACTGATTGCCGCGCTGCTTGCCAGCGTCAGCCTGTCTGCCACTGCTGCTCAGACGATTCGTTTTGCGACGGAAGCCTCTTATCCTCCGTTTGAATCAATGGATACGAGCAACAAGATTGTCGGTTTTGATGTGGATCTGGCGAACGCGCTGTGTAAAGAGATCGACGCCAGCTGTACCTTTACCAATCAGGCGTTTGACAGCCTGATCCCGAGCCTGAAATTCCGCCGCATCGACGCAGTCATGGCCGGTATGGATATCACCCCGGAACGTGAAAAGCAGGTGCTGTTTACCACGCCGTACTACGACAACTCCGCACTGTTCATCGGTCAGCAGGGTAAATTCACCAGCATTGATCAGCTGAAAGGCAAGAAAGTAGGCGTGCAGAACGGCACCACGCACCAGAAATTCATCATGGATAAACATCCGGAAATCACCACTGTGCCTTACGACAGCTACCAGAATGCGAAACTGGATCTGCAAAACGGGCGTATTGATGCGGTATTCGGTGACACCGCGGTGGTGACCGAGTGGCTGAAGGCCAACCCGAAACTGGCCGCTGTCGGCGACAAAGTCACCGATAAAGACTATTTCGGTACCGGCCTCGGCATCGCTGTGCGTCAGGGCAATACCGACCTGCAGCAGAAATTTAACGCTGCGCTGGAAAAAGTGAAGAAAGATGGGACTTACGAAACCATCTACAACAAATGGTTTCAGAAGTAATTCCTGAATGAACGAATTTTTTCCTTTAGCAAGCGCCGCCGGGATGACCGTCGGCCTTGCCCTTTGTGCATTGATCATCGGGCTTGTGCTGGCGATGTTCTTTGCGGTCTGGGAGTCGGCAAAATGGCGCCCGATCGCATGGGCGGGTTCCGCGCTGGTGACCGTGCTGCGCGGGCTACCGGAGATTCTGGTAGTCCTGTTTATCTATTTCGGCTCTTCTCAGTTGCTGCTGATGCTCTCCGACGGCTTCACCCTGAATCTCGGCGTGGTGCAAATCCCCGTACAAATGGAGATCGAAAACTTCGACGTCAGCCCGTTCCTGTGCGGTGTGATTGCATTGTCGCTGCTCTATTCCGCCTATGCCTCGCAAACTCTGCGCGGCGCGCTGAAAGCCGTGCCGGTGGGCCAGTGGGAATCCGGTCAGGCGCTGGGGTTGTCGAAAAGCGCGATTTTCTTCCGTCTGGTAATGCCGCAGATGTGGCGTCATGCTTTGCCGGGGCTGGGTAACCAGTGGCTGGTGTTGTTGAAGGATACGGCGCTGGTTTCGCTTATCAGCGTGAATGACCTGATGTTGCAGACTAAAAGCATCGCGACGCGCACCCAGGAGCCGTTTACCTGGTACATCGTGGCGGCGGCCATTTACCTGGTGATCACCCTCTTCAGCCAGTACATTCTCAAACGCATTGACCTGCGTGCCACTCGCTTTGAACGGAGACCAGGCTGATGGTTGAGTATTTTCCGGAACTGCTGAAAGGGCTGCACACCAGCCTGACGCTGACCGTCGCGTCGCTTCTCGTCGCGCTGGTGCTGGCGCTGGTTTTCACCATCATTCTGACACTGAAAACACCGGTGCTGGTGTGGATTGTGCGCGCGTATATCACGCTGTTCACTGGTACGCCGCTGCTGGTGCAGATCTTCCTGATTTACTACGGGCCGGGTCAGTTCCCGACGTTGCAGGAATATCCGGTGATCTGGCATCTGCTGTCGGAACCGTGGCTGTGCGCGCTTATCGCGCTGTCGCTCAACAGTGCGGCCTACACCACCCAGCTGTTTTACGGTGCCGTTCGCGCTATCCCGGAAGGGCAATGGCAATCCTGCGGCGCACTGGGAATGAGCAAGAAAGACACGCTGGCGATCCTGTTGCCGTATGCGTTTAAGCGCGCCCTTTCCTCCTACTCCAACGAAGTGGTGCTGATCTTCAAGAGCACGTCTCTGGCGTACACCATCACATTAATGGAAGTTATGGGTCACGGACAGTTGCTCTACGGGCGGACTTATGATGTTATGGTATTCGGCGCAGCGGGAGTGATTTACCTCATCGTCAACGGTTTGCTGACATTGATGATGCGCCTTATAGAACGCAAAGCACTGGCCTTTGAAACGCGAAAATAACCTGCCGGTGTTATTACCAGACATTGCATAGTTTTGTATCATCCAGACGGGCAAGTACCTTTACTTCCCGTCTTTTTTTATTCACATAAAAATATTTACTCATTTTTATTGCATACAAATTCATTTGGTGGCATCGTTACGTCATGCCGCAAACGGCACTACATCATAAGATTGACAGACGGGAGCTTTCGCATGAAAAAATTACTTCTGGCCGCAATGTTTGCCACTTTTGCCACTAGCGCAGTCGCCGCGGATAAAATCAGCTTTGGCGTTTCCGCCACCTATCCCCCTTTTGAATCGCTGGATGCCAGCAACCAGATTGTGGGTTTTGATATTGATCTGGCGAAAGCACTGTGCAAACAAATGCAGGCAGAATGCACCTTCACCAACCACGCCTTTGACAGCCTGATCCCGTCGCTGAAGTTTAAGAAATACGATGCAGTGATTTCCGGCATGGATATCACCCCGGAGCGTAGCAAACAGGTCACCTTTACCGACCCGTACTATGCCAACTCGGCGGTGGTGATTGCGAAGAAAGACGCGTATAAGACATTCGACGATCTGAAAGGCAAACGCATCGGCATGGAAAACGGTACCACCCACCAGAAATATTTGCAGGATAAGCACCCGGAAGTGAAAACTGTGGCGTATGACAGCTACCAGAACGCCATCATCGACCTGAAAAACGGCCGTATCGACGGCGTATTTGGTGATACCGCGGTAGTGAATGAGTGGCTGAAAACCAACCCGCAGCTGGGTACCGCCACGCCGAAAGTGACCGATCCGCAATACTTCGGCACCGGTCTTGGCATCGCGGTTCGTCCGGACAACAACGCGCTGGTAGAGAAACTGAACAGCGCGCTGAAAGCCATCAAAGCCGATGGCACCTATCAGAAAATCAGCGACCAGTGGTTCCCGGGCTAAGCCAGGAAAATCGAATCAAGCCGGAGAAATCCGGCTTTTTTTATGCCTGATGCAGACGCACCGTCAGGCCGCGCAGGAAATAACGCATGAACTGATCCCCGCACTCGCGGAAATTTTTGTGTTCCGGGGCACGCATCATGGCGGTAATTTCTGGCATTGATACGCGGAATTTTTGTTCAGTGAGGATCGCCAGAATATCATCCGTTTTCAGGGAAAAGGCGATGCGCAGCTTCTTCAGCACGATGTTATTATTCAGTCTGCGCTCAAGCGCCAGCGGCGGCGCGTCTTCATCACGACCACGTTTGTCGTAAATCAGGCCGTTCAGCAACGCGGACAGCACGATGTCAGGGCAACGTTCATACCCCTCTTCTTCTTCTTTTCGCAACCATGGCGCAATCTGCGCTTCCACCACGTCCGTTTCGCCGAGCGCAATCAGCCGCACCAGACCCTGGTTGTTAGTTTTCAGGGCGTAGCGCAGGCTACGTAAAATATCATTATTCAGCATGTTGCCTTCAGAAAATTAAGATGTTGACCCGACAAGCACAAACCGCCGGGCAAAAAAACGATGGCTGGAATCGGGCGCAAACCCGTAGTGTAACCGCAACCGGGCTACAACCCAATCGCCTCTTTCAGGCTTTTCAGGTAGCGACGGCTGACCGGCACGGTTTGCCCGGCGCGCAGCAGTAACTCAGCCTGACCATTTTCCTCAAGGCGGATCTCTTTGACATGCGCCAGATTGACCATATGCTGACGATGGCAGCGCACCAGTGGCGTGCGGCTCTCCAGCGTGCGCAGCGTTAATTCCGTGAACCCTTCTTTGCCTTCATGGCTGGTGACGTACACGCCGCTCATCCGGCTGCTGACAAACGCCACATCTTCCATTTGCAACAGGTAGATCCGGCTATGGCCGGTACAAGGAATGTACTTCAGCACCTGCTGGTTTTCGCCGAGGACGGAGACATCCTGCAGAGTGCGCTCCTGGCGCAGGCGCGTCAGGGTTTTCTCCAGCCGCTTCGCTTCAATGGGTTTGAGCAGGTAGTCAAACGCATGCTCTTCGAAGGCTTTTACCGCGTATTCGTCAAAGGCGGTGAGAAAAACGATATATGGCCGGTGTTCCGGGTCGAGCATGCCGACCATCTCCAGCCCGCTGATGCGCGGCATCTGGATGTCGAGAAACAACACGTCCGGGCGCAGACGATGCACAGCGCCAATGCCTTCGACCGCATTTGAACACTCACCGACGATTTCAATATCATTTTGTTCCTGTAGCAGAATGCGCAGATTCTCTCGTGCCAGGGGTTCATCATCGACAATCAGCACATTTAGCATGCCGTCTCCTCCAGGGGCAGTCTCAGGGTGATACGGGTAAACCGTTCCGGTTCACAGGTCACCGTGATGCCGCAGTTGTCGCCAAAGCGGGCGCGAAGTCGTTTATCCACCAGATTCATGCCCAGTCCGCTGGCGTTTTCCCTGGGTTGATACAAGCCGGCGTTGTCTTCGATATCCAGTTGCAGGTACTGACCATGCTGGCTTGCCTGAATGGAGATCTCGCCCACACCGAGATGTTGTGATGTACCGTGTTTAATCGCGTTCTCCACAATAGGTTGTAGCGTAAACGCAGGCAGTTGATGATGCGACAGCGATTCCGGGACAAACAGCGTCACCTGTAAACGAGACTGAAAACGTGCCTTTTCGATTTGCAGATAGGCGTTCACGTGCTCGATTTCATCCGCCAGCGTCACCACTTCCGACGGCCGCTTCAGGTTTTTACGAAAGAAGGTCGACAGATATTGCACCAGTTGCCCCGCCTGATCACTGTCGCGGCGGATCACCGCCATCAGCGTATTCAGCGCGTTAAACAGGAAATGCGGATTCACCTGCGCATGCAGTAGCTTGATTTCCGATTGCGTCAGCAACGCCTTTTGCCGTTCGTACTGCCCGGCAAGGATCTGCGCCGACAGCAATTGCGCGATCCCCTCGCCCAGTGTGCGGTTAATTGAACTGAACAGGCGGTTTTTCGCTTCATAAAGCTTAATGGTGCCAATCACGCGCTGATTCTCACCGCGGAGCGGGATCACCAGCGTCGAGCCGAGCTTGCAGTTCGGGTGAATAGAGCAGCGGTACGGCACTTCATTGCCGTCGGCATAGACCACATCGCCGGTATCAATCGCCTTTTGCGTGTACGATGACGAGATCGGTTTGCCTGGCAGATGATGATCGTCGCCAATACCGGTGAAAGCCAGCAGCTTATCGCGATCAGTGATCGCCACCGCGCCGATATCCAGCTCCTGGATCAGCACCTGCGCCACCTTCATGCTGTTCTCTTCGTTAAAACCCTGGCGCAAAATCCCTTCTGTCGACGCCGCCACCTTTAGCGCCGTCGCGGAAAACGCCGAGGTGTATTTCTCAAACATCGCCCGCTTATCGAGCAGAATACGCATAAACAACGCCGCACCAACGGTATTCGTAACCATCATCGGCGCGGCAATGCTTTGCACCAGATGCAGCGCATCGTTAAAGGGTCGCGCAATTGCCAGAATAATCAGCATTTGAACCAGCTCGGCAAAACAGGTAATCGCCCCGGCGGTCAGCGGGCTGAACACTTTGTCGGGGCGGCCACGACGAATCAATACACTGTGCACCAGTCCGCCAAGCAGCCCTTCGACGATGGTCGAAATCATGCAGCTCAGCGCCGTCATGCCTCCCATCGAATAGCGGTGAAGCCCCCCCGTCAACCCGACCAGACCCCCTACCACCGGGCCGCCCAACAGCCCGCCCATCACGGCGCCGATCGCGCGGGTATTGGCAATGGAATCTTCGATATGCAGACCAAAATAGGTCCCCATAATGCAGAAAATAGAGAAGGTGACGTAACAGAGGAGTTTGTGCGGCAGACGCACAGTGACCTGCATTAGCGGAATAAAGAGCCGGGTTTTGCTCATCAGCCAGGCGATGACCAGAAAAACACACATCTGCTGAAGCAGCAGCAACACCAGATTAAACTCGTACATACCCGACCTAAGCCATACAACGCCTGAATGAGCGTAATCTACCCTGCGTGGGAAAAACTTTCTTTGAAGCGAGGCATAAAAACGAAAAAACGCGCTTAAGATCACGCTTTTATTACCCTTTTTTCACCAGTCCTGACTGAGAAACGAACAAAAAACGAACAAATTTACCTGGTTCGGGATTTAGTGACTACAGTTATAATGGGAAGCTAGTGGCAAAGGTGAAAACATGGCGCTTTACAGCATCGGTGAAGTGGCTCTGCTTTGTGACATCAATCCTGTAACGCTACGCGCCTGGCAGCGCCGCTATGGATTGCTAAAACCACAACGCACGGACGGCGGACACCGCTTATTCAATGACGAAGATATCGATCGTATTCGGGAGATCAAACGCTGGATTGACACCGGCGTTCAGGTCGGCAAAGTTAAATCGCTGCTGTGTGAAAAGACCAGCGCGCAGCAGACTGGCTGGCTGGAGCAACAGGAGATGCTGCTCAGCTACCTGCAAAACGGCAATCTGAACCGGCTACGGCTGTGGATCAAAGAGCGTGCTCGCGATTACCCCGCCCAGACGCTGGTAACCTATCTGTTCATTCCGCTCCGTCGACGTCTGCAAAGCCAGCAGGCGGCCCTGCACATGCTATTAAGCATGCTGGACGGCATCTTAATCAACCATATTTCGCATTGCCTGCTCAGCAGTCACCGCAAAGCGGGGAAAGAGGCGCTGGTGGTCGGCTGGAACATTCATGACACCACCCGCCTGTGGCTGGAGGGCTGGATGGCCTCAGAACAAGGCTGGCGCGTAGATATTCTCGCCCATTCGCTGACCCAACTGCGGCCGGAAATTTTCGAAGGCAAAACGCTGCTGGTGTGGTGTGGCGAATCGCCGTCCTCGTTGCAGACACAACAGCTGGCACGCTGGCGGGAAGCGGGATACGAGATAGTCTCCCTCGGCGCATAGTGTAACGTCTACGCATTCGTTTAATAACAACACGGTTTCATAGTAGAATAACGGTGTTAACACAGGAGCCTGCTATGAAACCCGCCAAAATTGCTGTTATTACTCTCTTCACGCTGATGGCTATCGGCGGCATCAGCGGTGTGATGCTCGCGGGATATTCGTTTATTGTTCGTGGCGGTGTCGGCTGAGCCAGCGGTTCAGCCGCTCAAAGCCGCGGTCAATAATAATGGCCGCCAGCGCCACCAGAATCGCCCCCTGAAGCACATACGCCGTATTAAACCCGCTCAGCCCGATGATAATCGGCGTGCCGAGCGTATTGGCCCCCACCGTTGAGGCAATGGCCGCGGTGCCAATGTTGATGATGACCGAAGTGCGGATCCCCGCCAGAATCACCGGCGCCGCCAGCGGCAATTCCACTTTCGTCAGCCGCTGCCAGCCATTCATCCCCATTCCTTTCGCCACGCTGCTGACGCTTTCCGGCACTGCGGCCAGCCCTGCCAGCGTTCCCTGTAATACCGGCAGAATGCCGTAGAGGATCAGCGCGATAATGGCAGGTTCACGACCAAACCCTATCACCGGAACCGCAATCGCCAGCACCGCCACCGGCGGAAAAGTCTGCCCCATGGCGGCTATGGTTTCGACCAGCGTGCGGAACTCGCGCCCGGCCGGACGCGTCACCAGTATTCCCGCGCCTACACCCAGCACCACTGCGGCCAGGCTCGACACGCCCACCAGCCAGAGATGCGCCAGCGTCAGCATCAGGAAACTCTCCTGCTGATAGAGCGGACGCGGCAGTTGCGGGAACAGCGCATGAAACAACGGGCCGCTGCGCGGCAACAGCCACAGCAGCGCGATAAACAGCGCAATCAGCCACAGAAGCGGGTCACGAAACCGTTGCACTGTTTGCCTCCTCACGCAACAGATCGGCAAAGTGCAACACGCCGCACGGCTCGCCCTGCGCGTTAACCACCGGCAAACTGAGTCGCTGCTGCGCCACAAATGCCGACAGCGCTTCGCGCAGGCTCATGGCTTCCTGCAGCGGTTCGCCCTCAGCGTGTTCATCATGGCGCAGGTAATGCCCCACTTCGCGCAGCGACAGCAGCCGCACGCCCAGTTCACTGCTACCGAAAAAAGTACGGACAAACTCGTTGCGTGGATGGCTTAAGATCTCCAGCGGCGTACCCTGCTGGATCACTTCGCCGCCGTCCATGACCACCAGATGATCGGCAAGGCGCAGCGCTTCGTCGATGTCATGGGTGACCAGCACAATCGTTCGCCCGAGCAGGCGATGAATGCGGCTCATCTCCTGCTGGAGCGCGGTACGGGTCACCGGGTCGAGCGCGCCGAAGGGTTCATCCATCAGCAGCACTTCCGGGTTCGCCGCTAGCGCCCGCGCCACGCCAACGCGCTGCTGCTGGCCGCCCGACAACTGGTGCGGGTAACGCTCGCGCAATGCGGGTTCCAGACCGAGCAGCGCCATCAGTTCCTCAATGCGCTGGTCGATTTTGCCACGCGACCATTTTTGCAGCTGCGGAACCGTGGCGATGTTCTGCGCCACCGTCCAGTGAGGAAAAAGCCCGATCGACTGAATGGCATAGCCCATCCGCCGACGCATTTCGAGCACGGGCTGCTGGCGAATTTCTTCCCCGGCGAATCGGATGATGCCGCTGTCATGCTCCACCAGCCGATTAATCATCTTCAGGGTGGTCGATTTCCCGGAGCCGGAAGTGCCAACCAGCACCGAAAATGCGCCTTCACGCAGATTCAGAGAGAGATCTTTTACCGCCTCCAGGCCAGAGAAGCTTTTGCTCACATGCTCAAATTCAATCATTTCGCTCCCCTTTCAGCAGGGCTATCCACAAGCCAAACAGCGCATCCAGCACCACCGCCAGCACAATTGTCGGGATCACGCCCAGCAGAACCAGATCCAGTGCGCTACTCAGCAGCCCCTGGAACACCAGCGCACCAAAGCCGCCTGCGCCAATCAATGCAGCGATCACCGCCATACCCACCGTTTGCACCACTACCACCCGCAGGCTGCGCAGCAGTACCGGCATCGCCAGCGGGAGCTGAACCTGCCAGAAACGCTGGCGCGGGCTCATGCCCATAGCTATCGCGCTTTCGAGAATCTCCGGCGGCACCTGTCGCATGCCCGCCACCACGCCGCGTACCAGCGGCAGTAGCGCATAGAGCACCAGCGCAATCAACGCAGGCGCCAGCCCCGTACCCGCAATACCAATGTTTGCCAGCACCGGGAACTGTTGCACCAGCCCGGCCAGCGGCGCAATCAGCAGCCCAAACAGCGCGACGGAAGGGATAGTCTGAATAATGTTCAGGGTGGTAAAAACGGACGTCTGACGCGAATCATGGCGGTAACACCACAGGCCGAGCGGAATGCCAATCACCAGCCCCGGCAGCAGGGTGCCGAACAGCAACGTCAGGTGTTGCACCAGCGCATCATTAAACACTTCCTGGCGATTGTTGTATTCCTTCAGCAATGAGAGATCATCCAGCTTCCCCAGCCACAGCAGCACACAGGGAAGGATCCAGATCTGTGCGTTGAGCAACCAGCGCCAGGCGGAACGGCGGGTCAACCGCCTCGCGGTGTCGCTGCAAATCAGCAGTGACAGCGCCAGCCACAGCCATAATCCGCTGCCCGGTGACGTTCTTGCCAGCGGGCTTTCACTGGTCGCCAGCAGCGTTGCGGCATGACCGGCAGACCAGAACAGCGTGATGAATGCGAGTTGTGCGAGGAGAAACGTTGCCCACAACGGGAATCTGCCGGGCAGCAGGGTGAGCACAATAAACGCCGCCGGCAGCACCAGCAGCCAGTAGGTAGAGAAAGCGCTAATCTGCCAGAGTTGCCGCCCCTCACCCGACATCAGCCGGTTGGGCGCATAATTGATAAAGGGGAGCATCGCTGCTGCCAGCGCTATCAGCACCAGCAGCAGCACGACCCGGTTATGACATTGAATCGACACGGTTCCGTTACTTCACCAGCCCTTTTTGTTTCAGATAGTCAGCCGCCACTTTTTTGGCATCCAGCCCTTCCACGGCAATGCTGGCATTCAGCTGTTGCAGTGTTTTTTCATCGAGACTCTCGAAGACAGGTTTCAGCCATTCGCCGATCTGCGGATATGCTTTCAATACCGCCTCTCGTACCACCGGCGTAGGAGCGTAAATTGGCTGTACGCCTTTCGGATCGCTCAGGGTTTGTAACCCCAGTGCGGCCACCGGACCGTCAGTACCATAGGCCATCGCGGCATTGACCCCGGAGGTCTGCTGCGCCGCCGCTTTGATGGTCACTGCAGTATCCCCTCCAGCCAGCGACAGCAACTGATCCTGATTCAGTTTGAAGCCGTAGGCTTTCTCAAACGCGGGCAGCGCATCCGTTCGCTCGATGAACTCAGCCGATGCCGCCAGTTTAAATTTACCACCTTCTTTCAGGTAACGGCTGAGATCCGCAAGCGACGCAAGTTGGTTTTCCTTCGCCAGTGACTGACGGACCGCGATTGTCCAGGTGTTATTGGCAGGCGCAGGCGTCAGCCAGACCAGCTTGTTCTGCTCAGCGTCCAGTTTTTTAACTTTTTCATAGCCTTGCTGAGCATTTTTCCAGGCGGGATCGTTCTCTTCTTTGAAGAAAAACGCACCATTGCCGGTATATTCCGGATAGATATCCAGCGCACCCGAGGTGATAGCACCCCGCACGACAGGCGTTGTGCCGAGCTGGACTTTATTGACCGTTTTGACACCATGGCTTTCCAGCACCTGCAAAATGATATTGCCGAGCAGTGCCCCTTCGGTATCTATTTTCGATCCGACTTTGACCGGCTCCGCGGCCTGGAGCGGCAGACTGAATGCCGCCACGAGCGCCATCGTCGCCGCCCACCCCTTTGTCATTGTCATGCGATTTTCCTCGTGATTTATGCTCTTTTTCATAGTCTTGAATGAAAAGCGTAGACGAAAACGGCTCGTTTAACCGGAGAATGCGTGATTATCTGAGTGAGCACAACCCTTTTTACCAGCTCCCGTACGGATAGGTTTTACCCTTAATAAATTCCGGGGTATCACCGAAATAGACATATCCGTTGGGGTGCTCTGTGATGCCCTGGCAAAACTTCATCTCTTTGCCGCTGCGGGTGATCATCTGGACGGGTGTCACCGGGATATTGGGGTAACGATTGACATCGTCGAGCCAGAGTCGCACTTTGCCCTCGGGAGCAAGGCCAATCAGCAGCGTGTCATACCAGACGGTATGGCCCGCATAGCTAGTATGATCGGCTGGCGTTTTCATCCGCTGCCAGGTCTCCG
This sequence comes from Trabulsiella odontotermitis, assembly GCF_030053895.1. NCBI lineage: Bacteria > Pseudomonadati > Pseudomonadota > Gammaproteobacteria > Enterobacterales > Enterobacteriaceae > Trabulsiella > Trabulsiella odontotermitis. The sequence goes on along the minus strand of NZ_CP125781.1, from coordinate 1,764,075 downwards.
GCGAGAAGAGAATACTGGTTTCGTACGTTTTCTTGTCAATGACTGAATCCCAGCAAAACAGCATATATTGCGGCAGGCTTTTTACCTTATTGAAACTAAGATATGCCGAGCCAGTCGTCTGGCTCCATGTTCCCTGCACATTGGGATCATCTTCGGCTGAATCCAGGGTAAAAAATTGATTGAGGTAACCCTCGACATCAATAATCTGGACGTAAGTGACCGTGGCATAAAGTGCAAAGGGGGTGAAGAAATCGAAACGCCATTCTTTGTAGGGCAACGTCCAGTCACCCTCCGCTGCCTGACGTGACTGCAGGGGTTGCGAAGCGGGATTGTGACAACCGGTCATTACGGTAAAGAGTAAAAAAATAGCAAATATTTTCTTTTTCATGCTTTTTTTCCATCCATGTTATAGACAGTGCGGATCCAGCCCTCATCCGGGCGGTTTACAAAACTCACGATTTCCGCTGGTGCCGCGCCACCTTCAATATCGCCCTGTTTATTGATTTCAATGGCATTCCAGGAGGCGGAGCAGTGGATATAACGCGATGCCAGCAAGTCCAGCTCCTCAGAGGTAAACCCGGAAACGGCGTCATAACGACGGGCTTTTTCCCCCTGGGCGAGCGCTTTTTTCGCAAGAACCTGTAACTCCGCGGGTAAAACCAGCGCGGGACGCCCTGAATCGACATCATCGAACACCACGCCCGCAGCTTCAGCGGCGGCAATCATTACCCGCAGAGTGACCTTCGACCAGTCATTGCGCACGATCCGCTGGCGGAGCGTCAGTGCAGCGAAACTGCGCTTTTGCATCTGTCCGTACCGATCAGTGGGCATTCGTTCATCAGCCCAGACTTCCGGGGTAATGGGATTATTGCGGATGATCGGTGCAATCGCCGGGGAGGCCTCCATTATCCGTAGTTGCGCCATCGTCAGCCGATACGCCCGGGTTTGCTCTCCTGGCCGGTTGAGCGGTACCGTTTCAGTCTGCGGCCGGGTCAGGAACAGCGCCTCTCTTTCCTGTGGTAGATAGCCGCCACCGATGTCAGAATGAACGCCGGGCAACATCAGCTCCGGCCAGGCCGGGCGGACGCTGTTTGAAGCAAAATTGAAGCGGCATTCGTGCCCGGCGGTGATCTGAAAAACTTTCTCTGCTACGCCGGGACGCAGCCGGCTCCTGACCTCGCCAGTGTCAGCACTGTGCGGATTTAGACCATTCAATGGTGTACCGATAGCCGCGACAGTATCGAAGAGGCCAATAAAACGCGTCTTACCCGCAGGCGTGCCGCTGTAGGTGATATCTCTCATCCCCTGCCGGATAGCGGCGATAATTGCGTGATGTTCTTCCTGTACACGGTTGGCAAAATGTCGCGCGGCAGCGGCACCACGGCTAAAACCGAATATGTCAAATTGGAGGGCAGCAATTTCAGCATTTCCCTGCAAGAGATCGAGTGCACGACTGATCGCAAATGGAATCTGCTTCACTGCATCATCCGTTTTCGCTATCACTCCGGTATCTGAAATTCCCAATCCCATCCCGATCTGACTATCCGCTTCGCCCGCGTGGGTACCGATCCCTTCGATATAAATCTTATTCTGCATAGCGTTAGATTCTTCGAAAAATCGCCTGGGGTACAACTCATGCAACCAATGAATATTGGTGTAATAGCCTTTGTAGCTGGTGGCATCGCTACCGGAGATCCCCAATTGTATTTGCGCGTTACGTTCGAGAATGCTGACCGCATCGGGGTTGTTGATATCAAAATGTTGCGCGGTACAGGCGGCCAGCATATTGCGGGTATTCACGGCATTATTTCCGGTACCATCGAAGAATATGCCCAACGTTAGCGTCATCTTTCTTTTGGCGGGTGGCGATTTCTGTGGTGGTATTTCCGGTGGGAAAATCTCATTATAATTTTCCGGGGTGACCAGATAATCATATTCTGTACCGGCAGCGAGATGTCGGCAGTGAATATAATCATAGCCGACCGTTATATATTCCTGATGAATATTATCAACCACAGAATGACACTGGATCTGTTGTATGGATGCGCCCCGCAAGTTAATCGCGTAATACGCTTCCCATCTTCCTGCAGGGCTCATACGGTAAAAGCTAAAATTGAGCGTTAAGCGTTCATTGTTATTGATTGCCTGCATCAATAATGGTGAGCTTTTATCGACAGGCTTACAAAAGGTGAGGCCTTGCGGCACCATCTGTTGCGGAGTTCTCGCGAGATTTTTTCTCAGGCTAAAAACAAAAATCTCATCAGGGTGGGATTGCTGATAGTGGTTGCCAACCGAATGAGCGCTGCCGCAGTCGGACGAAATAAGGCCCTGCTGCGCGCCGCGCAGGGTTAAATAGATGATATCACTCATTGAATTACATCCGTTTAATAAATTGAATCAATGTAATTAATGTCGAAGGCATTAATGCGTGCCATCGTTATAAACGGATGTGGAAAATTAATACAATGAAAATAAAAAAGAGCGCTCTTTTTGTTTATTGCCTGCCTGAATATTACTTCTTCAGGCAGGCAAACCGTTTTATTTCAACTCAAACTCGCCCTGTTTCACCCGGGCGGAATCGACGCCGATGAAGACGTTGAATTTACCCGGCTCCGCGTCATATTTCATCCGCTGGTTCCAGAACTTCAGCGCGTCCACATCGATCGGGAAACTGACGGTCCGGGTTTCACCGGGTTTGAGGTTCACCTTCTCAAAACCGCGCAGTTGTTTTACCGGGCGGCTCATTGAGGCGGTGACATCCTGCAGGTACATCTGGATAACCGTCGAGCCTTCGCGTTTGCCGGTGTTGGTGACATCAACGCTGGCGGTCACTTTGCCGTTGCGTTTCATCGCGGGCGCCGACATTTTCACGTCGGATACGGTGAAGGTGGTGTAGCTCAGACCATAACCGAACGGATAGAGCGGCCCGTTGGCTTCGTCAAAGTAGCGCGAAGTGTACTTGTTCGGTTTTTCCGGGTTATACGGACGGCCAGTGTTGAGATGACTGTAGTACACCGGGATCTGCCCTACCGAGCGCGGGAAAGACATCGGCAGTTTGCCGGACGGGTTGTAATCGCCAAACAGCACGTCGGCGATGGCGTTCCCGCCTTCAGTACCGGCAAACCAGGTTTCCAGAATCGCGTCGGCTTGCTGATCTTCTTTCACCAGCGCCAGCGGGCGACCGTTCATCAGCACCAGCACCAGCGGTTTACCGGTGGCTTTCAGCGCCGCAATCAGATCACGCTGGCTCTGCGGGATGGTGATGTCAGTGCGGCTGGAGGCTTCGTGCGCCATTCCCTGCGCTTCGCCGACCACCGCCACAACCACATCAGACTGTTTCGCCGCAGCAACGGCTTCGTCAATCATCGCTTCCGGCGTGCGTGGATCAACCACTACGGCAGGCTCATACTGATTGAGGAAATCCACAATGCCTTTATCGCTGGTGACATTCGCCCCTTTGGCGTAAATCACTTTGCCCTGGGTACCCACCGCGTTTCTGATCCCGGTCAGCAGGGTGACGGACTGATCAGCCACCCCGGCGGCAGACCAGCTGCCCATCATGTCGCGCTTGCTGTCTGCCAGCGGACCAACCACCGCCACGGTAGCGGTTTTCTTCAGCGGCAGCGTGTCGAGGCGGTTTTTCAGCAGCACCAGGCTTTCGCGCGCCACTTCGCGGGCCTCTTTGCGATGCAAACGGCTTTCGGCGTTGGTGTCTTTCGGGTCAGAATCTTTCGGCCCCAGATGGCTGTAGGGATCGTTAAACAGCCCCATGTCGTATTTCACGTTCAGCACGTGACGGGTCGCGTCGTCCAGCTCCGCCATCGTGACTTTGCCGCTCTTCAGCAGCCCCGGCAGATATTTGCTGTAGTACTCATCGCTCATACTCATGTTGATGCCGGACTTGAGCGCCACACGCACCGCGTCTTCCGGATCGGAGGCGGTGCCGTGTTTAATCAGCTCTTTGATCGCGCCATGATCGGAGATGGTGATGCCTTTAAAGCCCCACTCATCGCGCAGCAAGTCTTTCAGCAGCCAGGAATCTGACGACGCCGGAGTGCCGTTCAGCGAGTTCAGGGCCACCATCACCCCGCCGCTGCCGGCATCCAGCGCCGCTTTGTACGGTGGCATGTAGTCATTGAACAGGCGCTGCGGGCTCATGTCGACGGTGTTGTATTCTTTACCCCCTTCAACAGCGCCGTAGGCCGCGAAGTGTTTGACGCTGGTCATCACCGAATAGCGATCTGCCGGGCTTTTGCCCTGCATCGATTCGACCATGGTTTTCCCCATGATCGCCGTCAGGTAAGTGTCTTCACCGAAGCCTTCTGAGACGCGGCCCCAGCGCGGATCGCGGGAGACGTCGACCATCGGCGCCCAGGTCATGTTCAGGCCATCATCTGCCGCTTCAAAGGCAGACACACGCCCCACGGTTTTCACCGCATCAAGATTAAATGAGGAGGCGAGACCGAGGCTGTTCGGAAACACGGTGCGCTGACCGTGGATCACGTCATAAGCGAAGAACAGAGGAATTTTCAGGCGGCTGAGTTCCATGACCTGATCCTGCATCGCGCGGATATCCGGACGAGTCACGGTGTTGAAAATGGCACCTACCTGCCCCTCTTTGATCATCTCCCGAATCGCCTCTTTCGGGTTATCCGGACCAACGCTGATAAGACGCAACTGCCCAATTTTTTCATCAACGGTCATTTTCTTGAGCAATTCCGTGACAAACGCATCCCGGGCTTCGGGCGTCAACGGGTGATTACCAAACAGGTCGTCAGCCAGCGCAGGTTGCAGCGCCAGGCTAACGGCAACGCCTACAGAACATAGCCATTTCATGTATGTTTTTACTCTCTATTTCGAGCCGGATAACCCGGCGAAAGCACTTAAAAAACCGCGGTTTGCCATAAGCCTAAACGGCTGATAAGAATAATGCTAAGGTTATTCTCTGATTTTTCTACCGCATTCGCGAATCAAATTGTCATACAAAGCGCTATGCTTAAGCGCGACAAATTTGCTCACCACAAGGAGTGGGAAGATGTCTTCCACCACGATAACTGATAATACCGCCCTTCTGGCAGAACTCGCTCGTCTGGTTGGTCACGCTCACCTGCTGACGGATCCGGCCAAAACGCAACGCTATCGCAAAGGCTTTCGCTCAGGTCAGGGCGACGCGCTGGCAGTGGTTTTCCCCGGTTCGCTGCTGGAACTCTGGCGAGTGCTGAGCGCCTGCGTCAGCGCCGACAAAATCATCCTGATGCAGGCGGCCAACACCGGTCTCACCGAAGGCTCCACGCCAAACGGCAACGATTATGACCGCGAGGTTGTCATCATCAGCACCCTGCGCCTCGACAAACTGCATCTGCTCGACAAAGGCGAACAGGTGCTCGCCTTCCCCGGCACTACGCTCTATTCACTGGAAAAAGCGCTCAAGCCATTCGGTCGCGAGCCACATTCAGTGATCGGCTCGTCCTGTATTGGCGCGTCGGTGATTGGCGGGATCTGCAATAACTCCGGCGGCTCGCTGGTACAGCGCGGCCCGGCTTATACGGAAATGTCGCTCTTCGCGCGTATTGACGAACAGGGCAAGCTGCAACTGGTTAACCATCTCGGCATTGATCTGGGTGAAACGCCGGAGCAGATCTTAAGCAAACTCGACGATGACCGCGTGAAAGAGAGCGACGTGCGTCACGACGGCCGCCACGCGCATGATCACGACTACATTACCCGCGTGCGCGACGTCAACGCCGATACCCCGGCTCGCTACAATGCCGACCCGGATCGTCTGTTCGAATCCTCCGGCTGTGCGGGGAAACTGGCGGTGTTCGCCGTGCGTCTCGACACTTTCCCGGCGGAAAAAAATCAGCAGGTGTTTTACATCGGCACCAATCAGCCGGAAGTGTTGACAGAAATCCGCCGTCACATTCTGGCGAATTTTGAAAACCTGCCGGTGGCCGGGGAATACATGCATCGCGATATTTACGATATCGCCGGACAGTACGGTAAAGACACCTTCCTGATGATCGATAAACTCGGCACCGACAAAATGCCGTTCTTCTTTACCCTGAAAGGACGCACCGACGCGATGCTGGAAAAAGTGTCGCTGTTCAAACCGCATTTCACTGACCGCTTTATGCAAAAGATTGGTCACGTTTTCCCCAATCATCTGCCGCCGCGAATGAAAGCGTGGCGCGATAAGTATGAGCATCATCTGTTGCTGAAAATGGCTGGCGACGGTATTGAAGAGGCGAAACGCTGGCTGAATGACTATTTTCAGCAGGCCGAAGGCGCTTATTTCGAGTGTACGCCGGAAGAAGGCAGCAAAGCATTTTTGCACCGGTTTGCCGCTGCCGGGGCCGCCATCCGCTATCAGGCAGTTCATGCCGATGAAGTGGAGGATATTCTGGCGCTGGATATTGCGTTACGCCGTAACGACACCGAATGGTTTGAGCATCTGCCGCCGGAGATCGACAACCAACTGGTGCATAAGCTCTATTACGGCCATTTCATGTGCCACGTTTTCCACCAGGATTACATCGTCAAAAAAGGGGGGGATGTGCATGCGCTGAAGGAGCAGATGCTGGCACTGTTGCGTGAACGCGGGGCGCAGTATCCGGCGGAGCATAATGTCGGACACTTGTATGAAGCGGCTGACAGTCTGAAACAGTTCTATCGTCAGAATGATCCGACCAACAGCATGAACCCGGGGATCGGCAAAACCAGTAAGCAGAAATACTGGGGTGAAACCGCCACCCCAGTCAGTAAGGCAGAATAAGGTCAGTCCGCCTGGGTGATTTGTTCACCGTGCAGCATGGCATTCGCCATCTGCGCCTCGCGCTGTTTTTTATAGCTCAGCGCGGCAGGCGGAACCGGCATGATTTTTCCTGTTTCCACCCATGTCCGCAAGCGGCTGGCGTCGGCGAAGTGGGTGTATTTGCCAAAGGCATCCATCACCACCAGCGCCACCGGACGGTTGTTAATGACCGTGCGCATAATCAGGCAGTGCCCCGCCGCGTTGGTGAAGCCGGTTTTGGTCAGCTGAATATTCCAGTTATCGCGATACACCAGATGGTTGGTGTTGCGGAACGGCAATGAATACGCCGGGTGCGCAAAGGTCGCGGTGTCTTCCCGCGTGGTGCTGAGCTGGCCTATCAGCGGATATTGCTTGCTGGCGATCAGCAGCTTAGTTAAATCCCGTGCCGTTGAGACGTTCTGAATCGATAACCCGGTCGGTTCCACATAGCGGGTATGCGTCATGCCCAGCGCTTTCGCTTTGGCATTCATCGCGTTGATAAACGCGCCATACCCCCCCGGGTAATGGTGCGCCAGGCTCGCTGCCGCGCGGTTTTCCGACGACATTAGCGCCAGCAGCAACATATTTTTGCGGCTGATCTGGCTGTTCAGACGGACGCGCGAGTAAATCCCTTTCATTTCAGGTGTCTGGCTGATATCCACCGTCAGCATTTCATCCAGCGGCAGGCGCGCATCCAGCACCACCATCGCGGTCATTACTTTGGTGATCGACGCCATCGGGCGCACAAGATCCGGGTGGCTGGAATAGATCACTTGGTTGGTATTCAGGTCGACAATCATCGCACTCCCGGATGCGATCTCCGGTTGCGCGGCCGCCGCGGTTGCAACGGTTTTCGCGCTCGCCTGTGGCGCAAAAGGCACTGCCAGCATCAGCGCAAGGCTGAGCAAAGACACTCGACATTTCTGCATGGTGAGATTTCTGGTTATTTTTTCGGCAAAAGATTAATGTAGCTGATTATTTCAGGATTTCCTGAAGCCGAATCATACCTCGCCACACAGCTGAGTCGCCAGCAGATAATCGTGAGGAAATGCTGCACCGCCGGAGAATCCGACGGTGCATAATTCAAACCGGTCAGAACAGACGATAACCGTAACCCCAGAGGATCACTGTCAGCGCCAGCAGAACCTCAAGCACCAGCACGCCGATCGCCAGCGTCGAACTGGAAAAGCTTAAGCCCTCTTCTTTGTTGATATTGAGGAAGGTCGGCACGCCCAGATAGAGCAGATAGCCAGTGTAGAACAGCGCAATCGTCCCCGCCAGCGCGCAAAGCCAGACCAGCGGATAGAGCGCGACAATCCCACTCAGGAACAGCGGCGTGGCGACGTATCCGGCGAAGACCATACAATGGCGCAGTGACGGGCGTTGCGGGTAGTGACGCGCCATCCACCAGATGACCCGCCCCATCGCCGCGACCCCTATCAGCATCAGCGCATAAAAGAGAATGGCAATAAATAAGCCGGTCACGGGTGACAGTTTAACCACTGTACCATCACCAAAATTCCAGCCCAGTTGCGTGGTACCAATGAAGGCGCAGATCACCGGGATCGCCGCCATGATTAACACATGGTGAGTGTAGTGATGCGAAACAGTTTCGTTTTCGCCACGGATAACGTGCATTTCGCGCTCGGGATGTGAAAACAGTCCCCAGACATGGTTCATAAAACCCCCTTGTCACGGCTTCGTAGAATCACCCTTCAAGTATAAGACATACTGATAGATTATTTTATGTACAGCCTGAAAAAGCAGATTAGCGCTATTTCCCGTCTTTAGCGCCGCAAGGGCGTCAGAGGGTATATGATTAACCACAGGTGTTGTTCAGGGAGTCCTTACATCGTATGGATATCAACAATCTGGTTTCACAGTATGGTTACGCCGCGCTGGTCATCGGTAGCCTGGCGGAAGGAGAAACCGTCACGTTGCTCGGTGGGGTAGCGGCGCATCAGGGATTGCTTAAATTCTGGCTGGTGGTTACGTCGGTGGCGCTCGGCGGGATGATTGGCGACCAGGTGCTGTACCTGTTGGGGCGGCGCTTTGGCGGTCGCCTGCTGCGGCGCTTCAAACGCCATAAAGCCAAAATCCGCTCGGCACAGCGGCTGATCCAGCGCCGTCCTTACCTGTTCGTCATCGGTACCCGTTTTATGTATGGTTTTCGGGTGATCGGCCCGTTACTGATTGGCGCCAGCCGGTTGCCGCCGAAAATATTCCTGCCGCTGAACATTCTCGGGGCGATCATCTGGTCGCTGCTGTTTACCACGCTGGGCTATGTCGGCGGGGAAGTCATCGGCCCGTGGCTGCACAACCTCGACAAGCATCTTAAACACTGGATCTGGCTGCTGCTGGCGGTGGGTCTGGTGGTGGGCGTCCGCTGGTGGCTCAAGCGACGCGACAAAAAACGCACGTCGCAGGAGGATTAAGGGTGTCGCGCCGCGTAAGCTTCAATGGCCTGTGCAATAGTGGCGGAATCCTGCAAAGCCCTGACCAGGGTAAACAGCTCCGTCGCCTCGCTATATTCTTTGCGTAAATACCCCAGCCACTGTTTGATACGGGCGACGTGATAAAGCCCGGTATCACCCTGTTTCTCCTTGCGGGAGTACGTCTGCAACAGCTTCACGACGTCAGGCCATGGCATGCGCGGTTCATTATATTTCACCACCCGGCTCAGGTTAGGCACATTCAGCGCGCCACGACCGATCATCACCGCATCGCAGCCAGTCGCCGCCATGCACGCCTGCGCGCTTTGCCAGTCCCAGATTTCGCCGTTGGCAATGACCGGGATGGTCAGCCGCTGGCGGATCTCGCCAATCGCCTGCCAGTCGATACGTTCTGCTTTGTAGCCATCTTCTTTGGTGCGACCGTGCACAACCAGCTCCGTCGCGCCCGCCTGTTGTACCGCGTCGGCAATTTCAAACTGCCGGTCGCCGCTGTCCCAGCCCAGACGCACTTTTACCGTTACCGGCAAATGGGCCGGTACCGCTTCGCGTATGGCTTTTGCGCCACGGTAAATCAGGTCAGGATCTTTCAGCAATGTTGCCCCGCCGCCACTGCCGTTGACCACTTTTGACGGGCAACCGCAGTTAAGATCCACGCCCCAGGAACCCAGCGCGACGGCGCGAGCCGCATTTTCCGCCAGCCATTGCGGGTATTGCCCCAACAACTGGATGCGTACCGGCGTACCCGCGCCCGTGCGGCTCTGATGATGCAGTTCCGGGCAAATGCGGTAAAACGATTTTTCCGGCAGCAGCTTATCCACCACCCGCAAAAATTCGGTGATACAGAGATCGTAATCGTTAACCTCGGTCAGCAGCTCGCGCACCAGCGAATCGAGCACACCTTCCATCGGCGCCAGTAAAACACGCATATCGTTACCTGGAGAAAAAGAGGCGCTATCTTAGCGTTAATGGCGGCGGGAATGAAGTCACCTTTAAGGGCTTCAGGCTACACTCAATGACACCACTTTTCGCCAGCAAATTTGTAGGAATGCCAGAGGTGCCACAGGGGGATCGCAGGTATGCTCAGAATTCATGTTGTGATCGGTAGCACATTTCTGACTTTAATTGTATGATGAATGCGTTTCATCAAGGGTAATCACCATGAATCAATCATTCAATATCATCTGGCAGTACCTGCGGGCGTTCGTCCTGATCTACGCCTGTCTGTACGCGGGAAATTTTGTTGCCTCCCTGCTGCCTATCGTCATTCCTGGCAGCATCATCGGCATGCTGATTTTGTTTGTCCTGCTGGCGCTGCAAATCCTGCCCGCGAAGTGGGTTAATCCGGGTTGTTATGTGCTGATCCGCTATATGGCGCTGCTGTTTGTGCCTATCGGCGTTGGCGTCATGCAATATTTCGATCTACTACGCGCCCAGTTCGGGCCAGTGGTGGTTTCCTGCGCCATCAGTACGCTGGTGGTGTTTCTGGTGGTGAGCTGGAGCTCGCACCTGCTTCATGGTGAACGCAAAGTCGTCGGGCAAAAAGGAACCGAAGAATGATGCAAAACATCTGGTGGTCGTTGCCGTTGACCCTGCTGGTCTTTTTTGCCGCCCGCAAGCTGGCCGCGCGCTTTAAGATGCCACTGCTTAACCCACTGCTGGTGGCGCTGGTGGTCATTATTCCTTTTCTGTTGTTGACCGGCATTCCTTACGATCGCTATTTCCAGGGCAGCAAAATCCTTAACGATCTGCTGCAGCCGGCAGTGGTGGCGCTTGCCTTTCCGCTGTATGAACAACTGCACCAGATCCGCGCCCGCTGGAAATCCATTATCACCATCTGCTTTATTGGTAGCCTGGTGGCGATGGTCTCCGGCACCGCCGTAGCGCTGCTGATGGGGGCAACGCCGGAGATTGCCGCGTCCGTACTGCCGAAATCGGTCACCACGCCAATTGCGATGGCGGTCGGCGGCAGTCTTGGCGGCATTCCGGCCATCAGCGCGGTCTGTGTGATTTTTGTCGGCATCCTCGGCGCCGTTTTTGGTCATACTCTGCTTAATAAAATGCACATTCATACTAAAGCTGCACGCGGGCTGGCGATGGGCACCGCGTCGCACGCGCTGGGCACCGCCCGCTGCGCTGAACTGGATTATCAGGAAGGGGCGTTCAGTTCACTGGCGCTGGTGATCTGCGGGATTATTACCTCCCTGCTGGCGCCGTTTATCTTTCCGGTTTTGCTGGCCCTCCTGCATTAAAAAGGCGATACATCACACATTTTTTCGTTGAATTTCATCAGTTGCACAGGTAGTGCGAAGTAGATCACATATAAAGCCGTAACAGGCCCGTAAACTACGCTCCCATTACATTGTTGAGAGGCAACGCCATGCATTCACGTTTTCATTCTGCTTTTGCACAGCTTGCAGAAAATTTGCAGTCAGCTCTGGCCCCGATTCTGGCGGATGAGCATTTTCCCGCACTGCTGACGGCGGAACAGGTCGCGGCGTTACAGAAAACCACAGGACTGGACGAAGACGCGCTGGCTTTCGCCCTCCTGCCACTGGCGGCGGCCTGTGCCCGCGCTGATCTCTCGCATTTTAATGTCGGGGCCATCGCCCGCGGCGTCAGCGGCAACTGGTATTTTGGCGGTAATATGGAATTCATCGGCGCGACTATGCAGCAGACAGTACACGCCGAACAGAGCGCCATCAGCCACGCCTGGCTGCGCGGTGAAAAGTCGCTGCAGGCCATCACCGTCAACTACACGCCGTGCGGTCATTGCCGTCAGTTTATGAACGAACTGAACAGCGGCCTGGCATTGCGTATAAACCTGCCGGGTCGTGCGCCGCATACGCTGAAAGATTACCTGCCGGACGCGTTTGGGCCGAAGGATCTGGAGATCAAAACCCTGCTGATGGATGACCAGGATCACGGCTACGCACTGGAAGGTGATGCCCTGGCGCAGGCGGCGATTACCGCCGCGAACAAGAGCCATATGCCGTATAGCAAATCGCCGTCCGGTGTGGCGCTGGAGTGCCGCGATGGTACCGTTTTCAGCGGCAGTTATGCCGAAAACGCGGCATTCAACCCGACGCTTCCGCCATTACAGGGCGCGCTTAATCTCCTCAGCCTCAATGGTTACAACTACCCGGACATTCAGCGTGCTATTCTCGCCGAACGTGCCGACGCGCCATTGATCCAGTGGGACGCCACCGCCGCGACGCTTCGCGCGCTCGGCTGCCAGAGTCTCGACCGCGTTCTGCTTTCCTGATCCCGCATCGCGCGGGCCTCTCGCCCGCGCTGATGAAAATCCCCCCAATTAACTTACTGTTTCTTGCGCTTACCGGGCGGGTACAGTAGCCTGAGTGAAATAAAATCTACCATCGAGTCAAGTTCATGTTAAAGCGCGTGTTATACAGCCTGTTAGTCCTTATCGGCCTGCTGCTGTTGACCGTGCTGGGACTCGATCGCTGGATGAGCTGGAAAACCGCGCCCTACATTTATGACGAACTGCAGGACCTGCCCTATCGTCAGGTCGGCGTGGTGTTAGGCACCGCCAAATATTACCGCACCGGCGTCATCAATCAGTATTACCGCTACCGCATTCAGGGCGCGCTCAACGCCTATAACAGCGGCAAAGTGAATTATCTGCTGTTGAGCGGCGACAATGCCCTGCAAAGCTATAATGAACCGGTGACGATGCGTAAAGATCTGATCGCTGCCGGCGTCGACCCGACCGACATCGTGCTGGATTACGCGGGTTTCCGCACGCTGGATTCCATCGTCCGCACTCGCCGGGTGTTTGATACCAACGATTTCATCATCATTACTCAACGTTTTCATTGCGAGCGCGCACTGTTTATCGCCCTGCATATGGGCATTCAGGCCCAGTGCTACGCTGTGCCGTCGCCTAAAGATATGCTCAGCGTGCGGTTGCGTGAATTTGGCGCTCGCTTCGGCGCGCTGGCGGATCTCTACCTTTTCAAGCGTGAACCGCGCTTTTTAGGGCCGCTGGTACCTATTCCATCACAACACGAAGTCCCGGAAGATGCGCAGGGATATCCGTCGGTCACCCCTGAGCAGTTGCTGGAATTACAGGACAAGCAAAGGAAAGAGTAATGAGCAACTACGCGCTGTTGGTGGGGAACGGGATTAATAATCTGGCCGACGGCAATTCCTGGTTTGATGTCCTGCAAAGCCTCGGTCAAAAATACGGGATTACCATCGATACCAACAACAAACCCTTTCCCCTCGCCTACGAAGAAATCTACTTCAATATTTTAAAAACGCAGTACAGCAATCGCACCGAAAACACGATCAAACACTTTATTGCCGACAAAATTCAGACCATCACCAGCAATGATATTCATCATCAAATCATGGCGCTGGATTGTCCAAATATCATGACTACCAATTATGATCTGGCGTTCGAAACCTGTCTGCCCGTTCTCGCTGAGATTAAAAATAACGGCATTATCAAAGAACAAAAATACAACGTCTTTCGCCATCATCTGATCCACGACAAACGCATCTGGCATGTTCACGGCGCCATTAACATCGCAAACTCAATTACGCTGGGTTATGAGCACTACAGTGGCTATTTGCAGGCAATGCGCAACTACACCGCCACCGGCAGCAGCTATTCAAAAGAAGCATTTAAAGATCTCAAACCGCTTATCCGACGGTTAAGCGCGCCGGGCGATGAATTCAGCTGGATCGATAATTTTTTCCGCCGTAATGTTTATATTTTCGGCCTGACGCTGGATTTTGTGGAGATTGATCTCTGGTGGTTATTAACCTATCGCGAACGCTGCCGGTTGCTGAAAAAAAGTGACAAGGAAATCACTAACCAGATTGTCTATTACCTTCCCGCCGGCTTAGCGGAAAATGAGAAATCCACCGCTAAAATCGCTCTGCTGGAGAGTGTTGGCGTCACCGTCAATATGCAGTTTGGTCAGCATTTCAAGCGCAGCAAAGACGACGAAAAAGACTATTACGTCGCCGTTATTGCGGATATCCGGCAGGCTGAAAAATAACGCCTGCAAAATCATTATCGGCACACTATTTTCGTCAGATCACCCCGGCAGATATCGCTGTCTTTGCCAAAAAGCCCGTCCCAGGCGCTTTGCAGACTCTCGCCCAGATCACGCAAGCCGCCGCCAATCTCCGCCAGGGCGTTGATGATATCGTTATTCCGTCCGAGGCAGTCACCGCCATTCACGCAACTTTCCAGGTCATGACCCACGGTTTTAAAGGCGACGACAATCGAATTATTCGGTCCAAAGCAGCCATCGTCCGAGCCAATTTTCCCGGACAGGCATTTACCCAGTTCGCGTAGCGTCAGCCGACCGGCGGTGCACACGGCGAAGGCCGGTGGCGTGCCCCCGCTCTGCACTGCACATTCGGCGGTGATGCGTAACTCTTCATTCATTGACGGCCCGGCCATGCACAAGGCAAAACTGACGCCACCGGTGCTGGAGCCGGCACACTGCAACGCGGGACCGTACTCTTTCGGCAAAAAAGTACTGGCGACGCAACCAGCCAGCGCGCCTTTATCTCCGCCAGTGGTGGCGACACACCCGGCAACGTGACGAGTGCGCTCATCCAGAATACCGTCGCTGCAACTGGCGATAAGCGTTGCGGCATCGGCGCCTTGCGATACGCATTGATAGACGCGTTGCGCCGCCTGAAGTTCAGGGCGATTGGCCGCCATGCACATCACCAGCGAGCGGTTATCTGTGCTGTTTTCCAGGCACGCCTGCGCTTTGCCGGCATCCGGCCCGAGCAGCGGCGTCAGGCAGTTCAGCGCCGCGTCGCGGGTAGCCGACGGGTTATTAGCGCAGGCCAGCGCACGCGTGACCTTGCCCGCGTCAGAGTTCGCTGGCACCACACAATGAATCGCTTTCCCTGAATTTGCCCCGGCAGCAGTCAGGCAGTCGACCTTCTCACGGCTGTCAGCCGGAATAATCCCGGCGATGCAACCCGAGAGCGCGTTTTCCTGGCTGGTTGCCCTGGTGAGACAAGTTTCGACTTTCGTCATGGCGGCGGCTTTTTCCGGCCCGGCCAGGCATTTGGTTACTGCCAGCGGATCCGGGTGATCACCCTGTACGCAATTCTGCACCGCCTGCATTTCGGGCGTCATTGACGCCTGCGTGACGCATTTCAGCAGCGCATTGCCGGACACGTTTTGCTGCGCGCACGTCATAGCCGCGGGCGAGACCGTCATGCCAACCAGCGTGGAGACGCAGGTTTCAAATTTCTGTTTATCGCTTTGCGACTGTTCCTGGCACTGATGGATCTGATTCACCAAGTGTTTCGCATCATTCGACAGTGGGACCGCCTCCCGCATCCCCACCAGCCGCGTCGTCAGATCCAGTTTTTGCGTGGAGAGAAATTCCTCGATCCGCGCCTGCGAATTAAGTTGCCTGTCGTCAAGCACCCGGCAGTTGCTCTCCAGGATGCAGCGGGTCAGTGAGGAGGGCGTCAGCCAGAAGCCACTGCAATCGTGCATCTGTTTGACGGTGATTTGCCCCGTTGAGTAGCAGCGGTTCACAATGCCCCACGTGGACTGGCTGACGGCTCGTCCATCAATGACTTTCACCAGTTGATCTGGCCTGGTAAACGTCGACACCGTGATATCCGCCAGCGGGATCCCCAGTCGATTCACCGCTTTTTTCGCCGCCTCGATGTCAGCCTGAGTCGCAAAAGTGGCGAGCGCGATAAGCCAGCTATTGTCCGCAACGGATTTCAGCAGCGACACGTCAAGCGTCGGGTACTGCGCCATCAGCGCCGCCCGTTTTTCTTTCGCCAGCGTTTCATCGGCGTTGCGATAAACCGAGAGCAGATAGCTGGCTTCAATGGGCATGTTTTCTTCGGTTGCGGCGCGCAGGAAACCGGGGAGGTTGATGATTTCAGGCATCGACGGTGACACCGTAAACGCGTTCCCTTGCGGATCAACAGCCCGGTGACGCAGCACAAACGCATCGGCGGCCATCCTGCCCGTTCGCGCGGCACGCTGAAGCTCAACGGCGGTTTCTTTTCCGACATAAGACGACGAAACCACCGTCCAGTAGCGATTTTTGCCGTACGGGGGAAAGACCGCGACATCCAGCCCTAAATGCCCGCTTTGCAGTTCGGCGACATGACGGCGCGCGCCCTGCTCCGTTTTCCACGACCCGAGCACGGTGAAATAACCGGCCGTATCACGCGTTATAGTGACGGGCGAAAAAATGGCGGAGTAGAGTTTTTCACGCGTTTTCTGTGCGGGCGGATTAGCCTTCATAAAGCTGAGATAGTCCGCCCGGCTTTTTCGATGAAACAGAAACACCTGCGCCCGCCCGACGGCCACGCGCCAGCGATAATCGGCAAAATCATCCTGTTTAAACCCGGCCGCTTTTAACCACGGACGCACCTGTCTGAGCGTCGCCAGCGGCCACACGGTACCAATTGTTTTATTGACGTTTCTCAGAGTCACATTGGGTACCGCATTGCTGTCGATAAAGCTGAAAATGGTGCTCTGTTCAAAATCGACCATATAGATATCAAAATCCAGCGCGCTGATATTTTCTTTCGGCGAAATGGCACGCGGATCCCGCGGCGCCTGCCAGTGAAATAACAGATCCTGAATGACACGCATATTACGCCGGAACAATGTCTGATTGACATCCACCCCTCCGTGTTCTGCCGGAATAGTGATCGCGGTGACGGCATGGAAAAACGTCACGTCGCGGACCGGTGCGGCGGTTTTATCGTCATGCTCAATCAAATATGAGATCAGATCATAATAACTGTGTCGCTGCCGGATATCGGTATATTCGTCAGGCAGGTAATTTCGCGTGTTGTAATCCGCCGCCTGCACAAACGTATTTGGCGCTGAGGAAAACCAGGCGGTTAGTTGTTCTGGCGTCAGCGCCTGACGTTGTTGATCCCACAGCAGGCGGTCGTTAAGAACCCAGTCTGAAGGAGCGGTTACCGGTCCGGTCAGTTGCTCTCTGGCACCAGCAACCCCGGGAAGCGAGAGGGAAATGAATAGCAGAGCATACAGGGCAATACGCATAGACACCTCACGCACACAGAGAATGTACACAGGAATGGCTTCGCTTATATTGCACAATAGTTCAGCTAATGATTTTTACCGTAATAGGATCGGTTGTTTTTTATTGCAGTTCGACGACAGGAAATTAATTAGCGCACTAATAAAAAACCCGGCATCGTTATTTCGCTGCCGGGCTTGAATAAAACGGGAGAGGTTATTTTTTGCGTGCGTACTTAAGGGAGTCAAGCGCGACGGCAAAGATAATGATCGCCCCTTTAATGATGTACTGCCAGTACGGGTTCACGCCGATATAAGTCAGGCCGTAGTTGATGACGGTGAAGATGATCACACCGGTCACCACACCCACCACGGTACCCACACCGCCGCTGAAGGAAACCCCACCCACCACGCAGGCGGCGATGGCGTCCAGTTCGTACATAAAGCCGAGGTTGTTTGTCGCGGAGCCGATACGGCCCGCTTCCAGCATCCCGCCGAAGGCGTAGAACACGCCGGACAGCGCATAAATCATCAGCAGGTTCAGGCCGACGTTAACACCAGACACTTTCGCCGCTTCCGGGTTGCCGCCGATAGCAAAAATGTTTTTGCCGAAGCGGGTTTTATTCCACAGGATCCACACGAAAATAATCGCGATTAACGCATAGAAGGTTATATACGAGAGCCTGAAACTGCCCAGCGCCACAAACCCCTGGGCAAAGGTCGAGAAGTGGGAATCAAACCCGGAAATCGGCGATGCACCGACGAAATCGTAATAAAGGGAGTTGATCCCGTAAACGATAATCATCGTACCCAGCGTCGTGATAAACGGCGTTACGTTCAGGTAAGCGATGATAATCCCGTTCACCAGGCCAATGACCGCACCAATCGCACAGACGATCAGGATCACCAGCGGAATCGGCATGGTTGCCATTTCCGGGAATACTTTGTTTGCGTTTTCAATGGACTGGAGGAGCGTTGCGGCGATAACCGCTGCCAGCCCAACCTGACGACCGGCAGAAAGGTCGGTCCCCTGGGTGACAATCAGACCTGCCACGCCCAGCGCGATAATAATACGTACGGAAGACTGCGTCAGGATGTTACTTAAGTTCAGCAGACTTAAGAAGGTGGGGTCCTGGAAAATAATAATGGCCAGTAAGACTAAAAGAACGACGTAAATACCGCCATCTTTCAGATAGGTAAGAAAACTTTTTTTGTTCAACGCACTCATGAGTGGCCCCTGATCTTAAAGGTGCAAAGACGCAAGACGCAAAATTTCGTTTTGCGTTGTCGTTTTGGTCTCAACAATACCGGCGACGAGTCCATTGCTCATCACCAGAATACGGTCGGTAATTCCCAGCAGTTCTGGCATTTCAGAAGAGATGATGATGATCCCTTTATTCTTTTTCGCCAGTTCAGCAATCAGCTGATAAATTTCGAATTTCGCACCAACGTCAATACCACGCGTCGGTTCATCAAGCATCAATATTTCCGGCTGGGTTAATAACCAACGACCGATAACTACTTTTTGCTGATTCCCACCTGACAGCGAGCCGATTTGAGTACGGTGACCTGGCGTTTTTACCCGCATGGAATCAATCACCCATTGGGTGTCGCTTTTCATGCGCGTGTTATCCAGTAAACCCACCTTGTTTTTGTAATTGCGAATATTGGAGATAAGCGAGTTAAACCCAATATCCAGGTAAGCGTAAATCCCGGTCGAGCGGCGCTCTTCCGTCACCAGCGCAAAGCCGTTATTAATGGCTTCGTTGGCGCTGTGGTTATTGATGCTCTTACCATGCAGGGTGATGGTGCCGGACGATTTTTCGCGAATGCCAAATAACGTTTCCACGATATCCGTGCGTTTCGCGCCGACCAGCCCGGCGATGCCGAGAATTTCACCTTTGTGCAGATCAAACGAAATATCACGAATGGATGGCTGGCGCAGTGATGTCAGGTTGCGTACCTCGAGGATCACTTCGCCTGGCGTATTTTGCTTATCCGGGAAACGCTGGTTAAGCGAACGCCCGACCATCATGGCGATGATCTTGTCCATGTCCAGCCCTTCCAGCGGCTGGGTAGCAATCCACTGACCGTCGCGCAGTACCGTGACTTCATCGCACAACTGGAAAATTTCTTCCATTTTATGCGAGATATACACGATGCCGCAGCCACGCTCTTTCAGCTTGCGAATGATCGTAAAGAGATGATTCACCTCTTTTTCCGTCAATGATGATGTGGGCTCATCCATAATGACGATTTTCGCGTCATAGGAGAACGCCTTCGCAATTTCAATCATCTGCATTTGCGAAACGGATAATGTCCCCACGCGGGCGCGCGGATCAATATCGATATCCAGTTCGTCAAAGATGGCTTTTGTATCGCGATACATTTTGTCCTGATCGACAAACATGCCTTTGGTGGGGTAACGCCCCAGCCACATGTTATCCATCACGGAACGTTGTAATACCAGGTTGAGCTCCTGGTGTACCATGGAAATCCCGTTTTCCAGCGCTTCTTTTGCGGAATGGAAATCGATCTCTTTCCCCTGGAAAATAATGCTGCCGGCATCTTTTTGATAGATGCCAAAAAGACATTTCAATAATGTTGACTTACCAGCGCCATTCTCGCCCATTAAGGCATGTATAGAATGAGGACGCACCTTTAAGTTCACATCATCGAGCGCCTTTACGCCGGGAAAGGACTTGTCGATGTGATTCATTTCCAACAAGAATTCGCCTGACGACGCTGTATTATTGCTGACCATAGTTATACCTGGCTGCGCGTGTGTGTTCCCGTGCTGATTGCTCAGCACGGGGAGTATCAGTACTACTTGTTAACGGGCGTCAGATTGCGGCCCGAATTATTATTTTACGAACTCTGCAAGATTGTCTTTATCTACGCCAACGTACGGAACGCGAACGATTTTATTCTCGATTTTCCAGCTGGTGCCCGCGGCAGGTTCTTTGCCGTCAGCCAGATTTTTCGCCAGGTCAAAGGTGGCTTTCGCCTGATTGTTCGCATCGTTCAGCACGGTACCCGCCATCGCACCGGATTTCACCAGCGCCAGCGCTTCTGGCAGGGCGTCAACACCAAATACCGGAATGCTGGATTTGTTGTGCGCTTTCAGGGCTTCTACTGCACCCATTGCCATGGCGTCGTTGTTGGCGATAACCACTTCGATTTTGTTCGCGTTCGGGCCAGAGAGCCAGGCATCCATTTTGTCTTTCGCCTGAGCGGTATCCCACATTGCGGTATCCAGCGCCAGTTGCTGCGTTTTGATGCCTTTGGTGTTCAGCTCTTTCACCACGTAAGTGGTACGCGCTTCAGCATCCGGGTGGCCCGGCTCGCCTTTCAACAGCACGAACTGAATCTGACCATCTTTGTTCAGATCCCAACCCTGGTTGGCCTGCCAGTGTTTCGCGATCAGGTCGCCCTGGATAATGCCGGACTCTTTAGAGTCAGTACCGACATAGAACGCTTTGTCGTAGCTATCCAGCGCTTTGCGGGAAGGTTCTTTGTTGAAGAAAACCACCGGCACATTCTGCCCACGCGCTTTCTCAATTACCGTGCCCGCCGCCGCCGGGTCAACGAGGTTGATGGCCAGCGCTTTCACGCCTTTCGCCAGCAGAACGTCAATCTGGTCGTTCTGTTTGGACTGGTCGTTCTGCGAGTCATTCATCAGCAGTTGAACGTCCGGCGCCGCTTTGGCGTCGCTCTCAATCGCTTTACGGACGACGGACATGAAGTTGTCGTCGTATTTATAAATAGTCACACCGATACGGGTATCAGCAGCGTGCGCAGCGGCACCGAACAACATGCTTGCCATAACAGCAGACAGGGTTAACACCTTCTTATTCATGGTATCTCCGGTTTTTATTATGCAGGGTAGTAATCTCGGCGGGCGCAACGTTAATAAAGTGTTACTGACCGCCGAAGTTAACTTATCAAATAAATGACTATCTTCCGTGTTCGGTAACGCTCCAGTGTGCGTTTAATTGAATGTTTACGGCTTTGAGCTATACAAAAAGTGATTAATCACCGTGACATAGCGGTAGAGCTTTACAAACGCTGCCATCATAGCCCAGCGTAATGTTAAGTTACTGTGAATTTACTCACAGATTGGAAGCGGTTACATGACCGCAAATCACAAGTTAGTGATCGCCCCCACAGATTGCCGTTGTGTCACAGAATGGCGGCGAACCAGTGTCGGCATAAAGCAGTGCGTTGCCGCGGCATCCAGCTTGCCAGCGGCCCCCAGCAGCGCCAGCTCCGTTGCCAGTTTGGCCATTGAAACGATGGGGTAACGCACGGTAGTCAGTTGCGGATCGGTGTAACGGGCAATCGGAATATCATCGAAGCCAATCAGCGAAAGATGCTGTGGCACCGCAACGCCGTTGTCTTTTAATGCGGTGAGCGCGCCAGCTGCCATGTTGTCGTTGTAGGCAAAGACCGCCGTCAGCCCGAGATTGCGCCCGAGCAGCTCAACCATCGCCGCCTCCCCGCCCTGCATATCCGGCGTGCCGGTGCCAATCCAGCTGTCCGGCGCCGCAATGCCCTGCTCTTCCAGCGCACGTTTCCAGCCTTCACGCCGCAGCGCGTCATCTTCAATGCCGTGGCTGGAAGCCAGATAGCCAATGCGCTGATGGCCGTGATTGAGCAGCATCCGCGTCGCCATCATCGCGCCGCTGATGTTGTCGAGCCCGACGCAGCGATGCGCGTAGCCCGGCACGATACGGTTGATCACCACCATGCCGGGAATGTGCGCCATGAATGCCCCGAGTTCTTCATCGCTCAGCGTTTTTGAGTGGACAATCAAGGCGTTACAGCGCTGACGGATCAACACTTCGATGGCATTACGTTCTTTTTCAGCCTCATGATAGCTGTTGCCGATCAGCACATATTTTTGATGCTGTTGCGCCACCGTATCGACGGCCTTGACCAGTGCGCCAAAAAACGAATCCGAGACATCCATCACCACCACGCCAATCGTTTCGCTGCTCTGCGTTGCCAGCGCCTGGGCATTGGCGTTCGGGCGATAGCCCAGCAGAGTCACTGCCTTCATCACCGTTTCCCGCGTGTCAGGGCTCACCAGCGGGCTGTTGTTCAGCACCCTGGAGACCGTGGCGACGGAAACGCCCGCCTGACGGGCCACATCACGAATAGTGATCATTCTTACTTACCGCCCTGTTGTAATTTGCAGCACTCCACAGTCACCCCCTGTTTCAGCAAGTAAGACATTGTGTCAGTGCGAAGGCGTGGACTACGTGAGAAATGTCACAAGGATGGAAGCGGTTACATTCATTTTGTTAATGATTGTGATCCAGATCGTTATCTGGATGTATGGCGCAATGAAACACCTGAGGCACGTGCGGTTAATTGCCGCCACAACCATTCCACTGGCCCCTGGCGGAACCGACGCAGCCAGAGCACAGAGAACGCGAGATTGATGATCCAGATGGGAAGGATGAAACCTAACAGCTGCAGACGGTCAAATTTCATAAACAGATCAAGATGATAAAACAGCGTTGTGCAGATAAGCGTTTGCAGCAGATAGTTGGAGAGCGCCATGCGGCCCACACAGACGATGGCCGCCACCAGACGGGAATGGCAGATTTGCGGCCAGAAGCCGTACACCAGCGCCGCGTAACCGATGGTTTGCAGCGGTGCGCCGAGTTCACGCGGCGCCTGTAACAGGAATGCGCTCCAGCGATAATCCCAGTTCAGCCACCACTGCGCGACGACCGCAGGCAGATTGATCAGCAAGCCGACGGCAATTAACAGCGCGCCGACGCGACGATAATGACGCAGGCTGAACTGCCCTTTCAGCCAGCCGCTGCGCATCAGCGCGCCGCCCATCAGCATCATGCCCGCCAGTTGCCAGCCGTACTGCGCGCCCAGCGCCAGCAGACTATCTGTCAGCATGCTGGCGCGGTTGCTGACCGCCTCAGCGCCGCCTTTTAATTTCCAGAACTGCTCATATTGCAGATGGGCGGCATCAGGCATCCAGGAACGGTTGACCGAATCACCGGTGATGATACCGAGTAAAATCAGCACGCCGACGCCGGTGATGTACAGCATTACGCCAGTGTTAAACAGCGATTTGACGTTCTGTGCGTCGCGGATCATGCGCCAGCACACCAGCCCGACCAGCGCATAAGCCAGCAGGATATCACCGTCCCAGAAAAAGAGGCCATGAATAAATCCGAGCAGCGCTAACAGCGTCAGCCGCGACTGGATCCAGATCTTCCCGCGCGGCAACAACAGTTGAAGCCCGGCGCCGAACAGCAGCGCAAACAGCGTGAGGAATTTTACCTGCGCCAGCAAGTCGAGGATCGCCCACGTCCAGGCATCGCTACGGGTGATATCGCCGTACCAGGCGGGGTTGAGATAGGCCGCCTTTGGCAGACCAAAGGCGCTGATATTAAGCAGCAGGATGCCGAGAATGGCGGCGCCACGAAGAAAGTCGAGCGTGACGTTTCTTTCCATTTCCCGGCTCCGCAATTAGCTGAGGTGGCGCACGGCGCGCAGGAATTCCTGGCGAGTGTTCTGGCTGGACTTGAACAGGCCGCCGAGCGAGGTGGTGGTGGTGGCGCTGGTTGCGTCGCGTACGCCACGGGCTTTTACGCAGTAGTGCACGGCATCAATCGACACCGCCACGTTGTTGGTGCCGAGCAGCGTTTGCAGCGCGGTCAAAATTTGCTGTGTCAGTCGCTCCTGCACCTGCGGGCGCTGGGCAAAGAACTGCACAATGCGGTTAATCTTCGACAGACCAATCACCATATCTTTCGGGATATACGCCACTGTCGCTTTACCGTCGATGGTCACGAAATGGTGTTCGCAGGTGCTGGTCAGGGTGATGTCACGCACGGTCACCATCTCATCGACTTTCATCTTGTTTTCGATAACGGTGATTTTCGGGAAATTGGCGTAATCCAGCCCCGAGAAAATCTCATCGACATACATTTT
Source organism: Trabulsiella odontotermitis (assembly GCF_030053895.1). Lineage (NCBI taxonomy): Bacteria > Pseudomonadati > Pseudomonadota > Gammaproteobacteria > Enterobacterales > Enterobacteriaceae > Trabulsiella > Trabulsiella odontotermitis. The sequence continues at coordinate 1,739,843 of NZ_CP125781.1, read as the reverse complement.
GGCGATGCGGTGCGGCGTTTCCATCAGGCTGTCGTCACTCAGATCAAGATTCAGCAACTCCATAATCTCGGTCATATGTCCGGCAATCAGACGCTTGCGGGTTTCGTTGTCCATATCGTGCACCGGCGGGCGCAGTGGCGTTTCCAGCCCACGAGCGACCAGCGCTTCATGAACAAGTGCAGCTTCTTTACTCAGTGATGACATCTTTTTTCTCCTGCGGGTATGGCGACCTTCGCCCTTGAGGGTCAAAGGGTCCCTCATTTTGCGTGAGGTGGCGCACATAATCCAGTGGTCGTAACGATAATTGTTGTAATTGCCGTGGCCTTTTATTTCTGCGGACGCCACACCAGCGCGCCGCCAACCAGCAGCGCCACCGCCGCAATGCCCAGCGCGGGCTCCAGCTGTTGCGTGAGCCATGTCGACAGCGCCGAGGTCACCGGCCCCACCAATTGCCCGATGGCATAACCGGTGGTCAGCAGCCCCGCCATATAACGGGTGTGCTCCGGCGCCAGCTCGCGACCATAGAGCAGCGACAGCTGAACGGCACACAAGAAACCGCCGCCCACCAGCAGCGCGCCCACCGCCAGACCGCAGATACCCGGCAACAACCAGGCCGCCAGCACGCCTGCGCCCTGTAACCACAGCACAACCGCCAGCCGCTGATAACTATGGCCCAGATTGCGGGTCGCAATGCTGAGCGCAATGCCCACCACCGATGCGGCGCCAAAAATCGGCCAGACAAACTGAGCAAACACGCTGTCGGGAAAACGGTGCGCCGCCATTTGCGATAAAAACGTCGCAGGCAGAATGTAACCGTAGCCCGCCAGGCTGTAGCTCCATACCAGTCGTTTAAGATTCGGCGTCAGTTGCAGTGGTTCTGTTTTTACGCCGTTGCGGTGCAGTTCACCGGGTTTTGGCAGCCAGCGGGCGATAAACGCCACCAGCACCATCGCCAGCAGGCCGTACATCAGCCAGCCGTCGGTGGCACTCAGGTTTTTTGCGTGGATCCACACCGCCAGCAAACCGCTCAGGGCAATGCCTGCGCCCGGCCCGGCAAACACGGCGGCGCTGAGCCCCGGTTTTCCGGCGTGCGCCAGCCGTTCGTTGGTCCACGCCGCCGTCAGTACCAGCGCCCAACCGCTCATGCAGCCAATCACCAGACGTAATGCGCCGTGCAGCCAGGCGTTATCCACTAACGCGGAGAGTAATGTCAGCGCGACCGCACCGTAAATACCGGCATACAGACGCCCTTCAACGCCGCGATGGGCGCGCATGGCATCCCAGGCGCCAATCAGATAGCCGAGATAGTTCATTGCCGCCACCAGGCCCGCCCCGGTCAGCGTCATCTGACCGTCGGCAATCATCAGCGGAACCTGTGGGGTGAAAGCAAAACGCCCGATCCCCATCGCCACCACCAGCACAATAAAACCACTCAGGGCGATTCGCAGCGCCATGCACACTCCGATTGTTAATGTAAAGTTATGTTTATGATGCAACATATGAAGTTAATGCGGAAGTGAAAGTTACTCACCGTCTGTGAATTATCTGTATGATGAATATGTTCATTTTCCCGATCCCCGAAAGGAGCCTCGCATGGAGATGCTAGAAGAGCACCGCTGTTTCGATGGCTGGCAACAACGCTGGCGGCACGATTCCACTACCCTGAATTGCCCCATGACATTCAGCATTTTTTTACCGCCTGCGCGAGCAACCACCCCGCCTCCGGTACTTTACTGGCTGTCGGGGCTGACCTGTAACGATGAAAACTTCACCACCAAAGCGGGCGCGCAGCGAGTGGCCGCCGAGCTTGGCATCGTACTGGTAATGGCAGACACCAGCCCGCGCGGCGATGCGGTGGCTGATGACGACGGTTACGATCTGGGTAAAGGCGCCGGTTTCTATCTCAACGCCTGTCAGGCGCCCTGGGCCAGCCATTACCGGATGTATGACTATATTCGCGACGAGTTACCGGCGCTGATTCAGGCGCAGTTTAAGGTCAGCGATCGCTGTGCCATCAGCGGCCATTCGATGGGCGGTCACGGGGCGCTTATCATGGCGCTGAAAAATCCGGGCAAATACACCAGCGTGTCGGCGTTTTCCCCGATTGTGACCCCCTGTCGCGTACCGTGGGGGAAAAAAGCGTTCACCGCCTATCTCGGCGAGGACGAGCAATTATGGCAGGAGTGGGACAGTTGCCAGTTGATGTTGAATAGCAACGTCAGTGATGCCATCCCGACGCTTATCGATCAGGGCGATAACGATCAGTTCCTGGCCGATCAGCTTCAGCCCGCCGTGCTGGCGGAAGCCGCACGCCAGAAGGCCTGGCCGCTGACCCTGCGCATTCAACCTGGCTACGATCACAGCTACTACTTTATTGCGTCCTTTATTGAGGATCATCTCCGCTTCCATGCGCAATATTTGCTGAAATAACCCCTGCCCGGCAGCGCTCGCTGCCGGGTTTTCTGTCACTCAGAAGCGATAATCCACCGCCATAAAGTAGCGACGCCCTTCTTCGTTGTAGCTGTAATCATCTCGCTGCAAATCTTTGTCGCCAACATTCAGTACGCCCGCGCGCAGCTTAATGTCTTTGGTCGCCTGCCAGGCGCCGCCGATGTCCCAGGTGGTATAACCGCCCGGCGTTTTCGATGTGGCGCTGACGGCGCGTTGTTGCCCGGTGTAGTTCGCGGCGACATAAAACGACCAGTCCTGCCATGGCGCCCAGTCCACGCGGCTGTTGGCGGTGTGGAACGGACGCTCTTTCAGCGGCTTGTCACCGCCGTTGCTGAGGTCGCGACCATCGGTGTAGGTGTAGTTCATCGTCAGTTTCCACACCTCGCCAAACGGCACTTTCAGCTCAGTTTCAAGACCGGTGATCCGCGCTTTATCGACGTTGTAATAAGCAAACACCGGCACTCGCTTGCCGCTGGCGTTGGTGTACCAGCCGACGAAATTCGGATAGCCCGGCGCTTCGCTGGCGTTCGATGTCCGGTTAACGTTGATCATATCGTCAACGTTATTCTGGAACGCAGTCACGCTGCCCTGCACGCCACCGAGCCAGCCCTCTTCGCCGCTGTAGTACAGCCCCAGTTCGAAGCTTTCGCTGGTTTCCGGTTTTAGATCCTGGCTGCCCACAATGCGGCAACCGCCGCGGCAGGAGTTAGAAGCCCAGTCCGGACTCAACTGGAGCAGCGACGGGGCTTTGAACGCTGTTGCCCAACCGCCTTTCACCGTCACTGTGTCGGTGGCCGTGTAAACCAGATAGGCGCGCGGGCTCCAGTGATCGCCGTAGGTTTCATGATCATCCATACGGATGCCGGTGGTCAGCGCCAGTGGCTCGAAAATGCGCCATTCATCTTCAAGGAACAGCGCATACTGGTTTGCCGAGGTGGACGCATTGCTGCCGCCTGTCAGGTTCACCGGATCTTTCAGCTTGTCGTGACGCCATTCGCCGCCAACAGTCACCAGTTGATTAATCATGCCCAGCGGCAGCACATATTTGCCGTCGAGGGTGTTGCTTTCTGAGGTGATCTCACCCGCATTGCCCGGGTTTTTGTTATCCACTTTTTCGCCGTACAGGCGCAGTTCGCTGTTACCGGTGCTCCAGCGACCGTTATGGCTCAGGGAATAGTTCTGCCGCTCGAGGCGGTTTTGGTCTAACGAATCCGAGTCGCGATCCTGACGATCAAACCCGTATCCGGCGCTGAAATCATGGTTTTCATCCGGCGTCCAGGCAAATTCGACATTGCCATCGCGGCTGGTAAACCCTTCGATGCGCGGTAAATCAGAGCTGCTGTCGGACTGTTGTTGGTCATCTTTGGCACGCTTCGCCACGCTGCCGTAAGCTTTCATGCCCAGCAAGCCGTCGACCAGCGGCCCGCTGGTGTAAAACTGGCCGTTCCAGGTGTCGCCGCGATCACGATGTTCCTGCAACGTGGTGTCGGCACTCAACGTACCGTGCCATTTCTGCCCGACCTTTTTGGTGATGATATTCACCACCCCACCCAGCGCATCGGAACCATAGAGGGAGGACATCGGGCCGCGAACCACTTCGATGCGTTCGATAGCATCGACCGGGACCCAGTTGAGGTCAAAATCGTTATGGCGGAAGACAACGTTGCGGGAATTGACGCGCTTGCCATCAATGAGGATCAGCGTATAGCTGCTATCCAGCCCGCGCAGGCTGATGCCCTTGCGGTTATCCCCTTCGTTGGTCAACTGGACGCCCGGCACGTCTTTCAGCACGTCCTTCAGGTTATTCACCGGACGACGCTGCAAATCCTCCTGGGTGATGACGCTGATGCTGGCAGGCGCATCTTTCACGCTCTGCTCGGTCGCAGCGGCGGTAACCACCAGTGTCTCGCCATCATCGGCGGCGATAACCGGTAGCGCCAGTGACATTGCGGACGCACACAGCCCGCCCCGGACGAAGGGGTTTAGCTTAAACATTCCAGTTCTCCATGAGGTAAATAAACGTCTGGCAGATGTGGCTGGCCGCTTATCGCCCGGAATGCTCCTTCATGCGACAGGGAGGAATGGCTTCATCCTTAAATTGTGTGGAGATGATAAAGAGAATGAGAACAATTATCAATTAAATTGTGAAAATTTGTGACAGGCCGTAATACCCTGGTGGGCATAAAAAAACCCTCCGCGACGGGAGGGTTTTGCAAAGCAGAAATTACTTTTTGAATCGTTCAGGGAACTGCATTTCGTTGTAATGCACGAAATGGGTGCCTTTCACCAGCTTATAGCCGAACCAGATCACCAGGAACAGCGGGATACCGATATAGGTCGCCGCAACACCGCCCCAGTCGATGGTGTCTTTGAGGAACGCTTCGTAGTTCTGACCCAGCGTGATGATCAGGCACAACGCAAACGCGAAGATCGGCCCCAGCGGGAAGAACCCGGAACGGTACGGCAGATCGTTCAAATCACGCCCCTGCAGCACATAGCCGCGGCGGAAGCGGTAATGGCTCACCGCAATGCCCAGCCAGGCGATGAAACCGGTCATCCCGGAGGTGTTCAGCAGCCACAGGTAAACGGTCTGGTTACCAAACATTGAGGTCAGGAAGCACAGCGCCGCAATCACCGTGGTGGCATACAGCGCGTTACGCGGCACGCCGCCTTTGGACAGCTTCGCGAAAATACGCGGCGCTTTGCCGTCGCAGGCCAGGGTGTAAAGCATACGGGTTGAGGCGTACATGCCGGAGTTACCCGCAGACAGTACCGCCGTCAGGATCACCGCGTTCATCACCGCCGCCGCCGAAAGCAGACCCGCATGCTGGAAGACCAGGGTGAACGGGCTGACGCTGATGTCTTTGACATCGTTACGCAGCAGGCTCGGATCGGTATACGGAATGATCAGGCTGATAATCAGAATCGCGAATACATAGAACAGCAGGATACGCCAGAACACCTGACGCACCGCGCGCGGAATGTTCTTTTCCGGATCTTCAGATTCGCCCGCCGCGATGCCAATCAACTCGGTTCCCTGGAAGGAGAAGCCGACGATCATCGCCACGCCAATCATTGCCGCAAAGCCACCGGCGAACGGCGCATCCCCCGTCGTCCAGTTGCTCCAGCCGACTGGCTGTGCACCTTTGAAAATGCCGAGGATCATCGCCAGACCGACGATGATAAAGATAATGACGGTCGCGACTTTAATCAGTGAGAACCAGTACTCCGATTCGCCGAAACCGCGCACGGAGATGTAGTTCATCAGGAAGATCAGGCCGAGGAACACCGCACTCCAGATCCAGCCGGGCGTGTCCGGGAACCACCAGCTCATCACCAGCTGCGCGGCGACCAGATCGACGGCGATTGTCACAGCCCAGTTGTACCAGTAGTTCCAGCCCAGCGCGAAGCCGAAACCTTCTTCCACATAATTCTGGCCGTAGGTGGCAAACGAACCGGAAACCGGCATAAAGGCCGCCAGTTCACCGAGGCTGGTCATCAGGAAATAGACCATCAGACCGATCAGAATGTAAGAGAACAGCGCGCCGCCCGGGCCCGCCTGAGAAATCGTTGCCCCTGAAGCAACAAACAACCCTGTACCGATTGAACCACCAATGGCGATCATGGTCAGGTGACGCGCCTTCAGTTCGCGGCGTAGCGCGGGCGCTTCTGTAGTTTTAGTTTCTGAAACCATGTGAAAAAGCTGTCCATCCAAAAAATGAGGCGCGATTGTAGCAGAGGAAATCCGATCTTTCCGGCTCAAATGCGCGGTTATAAGAGACCTTCATGATGGGTCGGGGATTATTAGTAAAGTCCTTATTGACCAGTCCGTCCACCCCGATTAGCTATCACAGTAACGCAAAAAGCGGTTCAGCGCATTTGAGATATGTTTCTGGCGGTGATGAATTCGCCATAATGTACGCGTGAGCCGGGGTAATGGAACGGAAAGTTCCGTCAGCGTCCCGTTATCCAGTTGCTCAGCAATCACCCGTCGGGAGAGGCAACTGATGCCCAGACCGTGGCGCACCGCGTGTTTGATGGCCTCGGAGTTACCGAGCTCCATTCCCAGATGAAACTCCGGCAACTGCGACAGCAGCAGATAATCGACAAGCTCCCGGGTGCCGGACCCTTTTTCGCGCAGGATCCATGGCGCCGACGCCAGCCGCGCCAGTGTCACCTTCCCTTCCAGTAGCGGCGAATCCGGGGCGGCAAAGACCACCAGTTCGTCTTCAAGCCAGGGTTCCGCGACAATTTCCGCGGCGTGGCATGGCCCTTCAATCAGCCCGATATCCACACGGAAATCCGCCACCGCGTTGACGACATCCTGGCTGTTGCCGACGCTCAGTTCGAGCGGCAGATCGGGAAAATCACGGCGATAGCGGGCGATCACTTCCGGCAGAATATAGTTGCCAATGGTGCTGCTGGCCGCCACGCGGATCGCGCCGTTATCTTCCCGAAAGAGCTGTTCAATTTCGCTCGCCTGCTCCAGTAACGCCAGCGCGCGCGGATACAGCAACCGCCCATGCTCATTCACCACCAGCCGCTTGCCGACGCGATCGAACAGTTGCACGCCGAGCTGGCCTTCCAGATCGGTCAGCGCCGCACTCACCGCCGATTGCGACAGCGCCAGCATCTGCGATGCCTGAGTGGTAGAGCCGCTTTTTAACACCTCGGCGAAGACGTCAAGCTGGCGTAGCGTGATGTGCATAAAATCCTCGTTACCTGATATTCAGATAGGTTATAAATATATAATCAATTTTATTTTTAAGCCAGCGGTGAGTAACCTTTTAGCCAGAGAAAGGAGAAGAATATGGCAGAACTCACCATCCACACACATCGTCATACGTTATGGCATTTCATTCCCGGTCTGGCGCTGAGCGCCCTGATTACCGGCGCCGCACTGTGGGGCGGGAGTATTCCGGCGGTGGCTGGCGCGGGTTTCAGCGCGCTGACGCTGGCTATCCTGCTTGGCATGGTGCTTGGCAACACGGTGTACCCGAAAATCTGGCAACGCTGCGACGGCGGCGTGCTGTTTGCCAAACAGCACCTGCTACGCCTCGGCATTATCCTTTATGGCTTTCGGCTGACGTTTTCGCAAATTGCTGATGTAGGTGTCAGCGGGATTGCCATCGATGTGCTGACGCTTGCCAGCACCTTTCTGCTGGCCTGTTTTCTTGGCCAGAAAGTGTTTGGTCTGGATAAACACACCAGTTGGCTGATTGGCGCAGGCAGCAGTATCTGCGGCGCGGCGGCGGTACTGGCGACCGAACCGGTAGTGAAAGCGGAATCGAGCAAAGTTACCGTGGCGGTCGCGACGGTGGTGATTTTCGGGACCATCGCTATTTTCCTCTATCCGGCGATGTATCCGCTGGTCGCCCACTGGTTCAGCCCGGAAACCTACGGGATTTATATCGGTTCAACAATGCATGAAGTGGCGCAGGTGGTGGCGGCAGGTCATGCCATCAGCCCGGACGCAGAAAACGCGGCGGTGATCGCAAAAATGCTGCGCGTGATGATGCTGGCGCCGTTCCTGCTGTTACTGGCCGCACGCGTTAAGCAACTGGCGCCGGCGGGTAAAGGCCAGAACAGTAAAATCACCATTCCGTGGTTTGCCATTCTGTTCATCGTGGTGGCGATTTTCAACTCGTTCCATTTGTTGCCGAAAGCGGTAGTTGAGTTGCTGGTGACGCTGGATACCGTGCTGCTGGCGATGGCAATGGCGGCGCTCGGGTTAACCACCCACGTCAGCGCGCTGAAAAAAGCGGGTGCGAAACCGCTCTTGATGGCGCTGCTGCTGTTCGTCTGGCTGATTGTCGGCGGTGGCATGATCAACCTGCTGGTGCATAGCGTGATGGCATAAACCATTACATTCTGTTCCTGTTAACCCGCTATACTTGCCCTTTTCCCGTGGCGGGCTTAACAGGAGTCTTTTATGAAATACATTGGAGCGCACGTCAGCGCTGCTGGCGGTCTGGCAAACGCGGCAATCCGCGCTGCTGAAATTGACGCGACCGCTTTTGCCCTGTTCACCAAAAATCAGCGCCAGTGGCGCGCCGCCCCGCTCACCGACGATATCATCAGCGAATTCAAAACCGCCTGTGAAAAATACCACTATGGGCCGGGTCAGATCCTTCCGCACGACAGCTACCTGATTAACCTCGGTCACCCGGTTGCCGACGCGCTGGAGAAATCCCGCGATGCGTTTATTGATGAGATGTCCCGCTGCCAGCAACTGGGTTTAACGCTGCTGAACTTCCACCCGGGCAGCCATCTGGTGCAAATTTCCGAAGAAGAGTGCCTGGCGCGCATCGCCGAATCCATTAACATCGCGCTGGCAAAGACCGAAGGCGTAACCGCGGTGATTGAAAATACCGCCGGTCAGGGCAGTAATCTGGGGTTCAGATTCGAGCATCTGGCGGCCATTATCGACGGCGTGGAGGATAAATCCCGCGTCGGTGTGTGCATCGATACCTGTCACGCGTTTGCCGCCGGGTATGATCTGCGCACCACCGCCGCCTGCGAAGAGACGTTCGCGGAATTTGAACGCATTGTCGGGTTTCAGTATCTGCGCGGTATGCATCTCAACGATGCGAAAAGCGCGTTTGGCAGTCGCGTTGACCGTCACCACAGTCTCGGCGAGGGCAACATCGGACACGATGCTTTCCGCTGGATCATGCAGGATGCCCGCTTTGATGGGATCCCACTGATTCTGGAAACCATCAACCCTGATATCTGGGCCGAAGAGATTGCCTGGCTGAAAGCGCAGCAGAAAGCCGAAGCCACGGCATAAAAAAGGCCGGGAGTGACCCCGGCCTGTAACGTATTTCCCGGCCCGGCACGCATTGCGCTACCGGGCTTTTTATTACGCCGCTTTCGCGACGACTTCCGCTTCCGGGCGTTTCAGCACCGCGTAAGAAAGTCCTGCCACCAGCGTACCAGCGATAATCGCCAGCAGGTAACCCAACACTGGGGTGATCGCCCCCGGGATCAGCAGCACGAACAGCCCGCCGTGCGGCGCCATCAGTTTCGCGCCAATCGCCATGGAAATCGCCCCTGTCACCGCGCCGCCCACAATACAGCAGGGCAGAACACGCATCGGGTCACGGGCTGCGAACGGAATGGCCCCTTCGGTGATGAAGCACAACCCGAGCACCAGCGCCGCTTTACCACCTTCCTGCTGCGCTTTGTCGAATTTACGACGAGCGACAATTGTTGCCAGACCTAATGCCAGCGGCGGCACCATACCGGCAGCCATAATTGCGGCCATCGGCGCGTAGGTCTGGGTACTCAACAGCCCCACCCCGAACGCGTACGCCGCTTTGTTCACCGGGCCGCCCATGTCGGTACACATCATGCCGCCAAGGATCGCGCCCAGCAGAACCGCATTCGCCGTACCCATGGTCTGCAGCCAGTGTGTCAGGCCCGCCAGGATACCGGCAACCGGTTTACCGATCAGGTAGATCATCGCCAGACCGACAATCAGGCTGGAAAATAACGGAATGATCAGAATCGGTTTCAGCGCTTCCATGCTTGGTGGCAGTTTCACTTTCGTACTGATCAGCTTCGCCACGTAACCTGCGAGGAAACCGGCGATAATCCCGCCGATGAAGCCAGATCCGGTGCTCACGGCGAGCATGCCGCCAATCAGACCCGGCGTCAGGCCAGGACGATCAGCGATGGAGAACGCAATGTAACCAGCCAGCACCGGCACCATCAGCGCAAAGGCCGAGCCGCCGCCGATTTGCATCAGCGCCGCCGCCAGCGTTCCCTCTTCTTTAAACGCCGTGATCCCGAAAGCGAAGGAGAGCGCGATACACAGACCGCCCGCTACTACCATCGGCAGCATGTAAGAAACCCCGGTCAGCAGGTGACGGTATGCGCCGCCGCCCTCTTTTTTCGCTTCTTTCGCGGTGGTTTGTGAAGGCTGGAACGGTTTCGCTTCAGCCACCGCTTTATCAAACTCCTGTGCGGTTTTCTTCAGCGCCAGTCCGGTAGAGGTGCGATACATCGGCTTACCGGCAAATTTCGCCAGATCCACTTCGATATCTGCCGCCACCAGCACCAGATCGGCCAGCTCGACCTCTTCCGGCGTAATGGCGTTACCGGCGCCCACGGAGCCGCGGGTTTCCACTTTCACCCACCAGCCGCGTTTTTTTGCTTCCGTTTCAATGGCTTCTGCCGCCATGAAGGTATGCGCCACGCCGGTCGGGCAGGCGGTGACTGCGACAATGCGCTTCATGCCGGTCGAAGCAGCGGCAGCCGGTGCGACGGCTGGCGCGCTGTAGGGTTTAGCGTGCGCTTTTGCTTCGCTGAGGAACAGTTCAGGGTGGCCCACTGCGCGATTAATATCGCCCAGCCAGACCTGTTTTCCGTTGAGCGCGCTGTCTTGCGGCAGCGCGCTTCCCAGCACGATCACCAGTTCGGCGTCGTTGGGGTTATCCGTTATTTCGAGGTGTGCTTTTTGCGCCGCCGCACTCAACAGGGTCTTCGCCATGTAAGCGCGGGCCTGTCCAAGTCCGGCATCAATAATCAGCAGCGTTTTCATTATGCCTCTCCTGCTGTTAATTAAAGGGTTGTAAGTCAACTCGCGCCATCATCGCGGCTAACTGGGTACGATCGGTAATGCCAACATTACTCTGACTCACCGCCAGTGCTGCGACGGCGGTAGCCAGACGCAGGGTATGTTCACTGGATTCACGCATCAGCAGCCCATAAATCAGACCGCCGACCATGGAATCCCCTGCACCAACGGTACTCACCACCTCAACAGACGGCGGTTTCGCGATCCATTCGCCAGAGGCGTTTACCCACAACGCCCCTTCTGCGCCCAATGAAATCACCACGTGAGCGATACCCTGCTCGCGCAGCGCATGGGCCGCCTCGATAACATCTTTCATTTCCGGCAGCTTACGACCCGCCCAGATTTCCAGCTCACGGCGGTTCGGTTTGACCAGCCATGGCGCGGCTTTCAGACCAGCGACCAGCGCTTCACGGCTGCTGTCGAAGATAATGCACGGGCACTGGCTGCGCAGACGCGTCATCCAGTCGGTGAACGCTTCCGGGCTGACGCCGGCTGGCAGACTGCCGCTGACGCACACCATGTCGAACTGACCCAGCCAGCTCAGGGAATCATTAACAAAACGTTCCCAGTCCGCCGGGGTGACGTCAAAACCAGAGAAGTTAAAGTCGGTCACTTCACCGTCTTTTTCCGTCAGCTTGACGTTAATACGCGTACGGCCCTGCACCACCTGAAAACGGTTGGCGATGCCCAGCTCGCTGAACAACTGCTGAAACCCGTCCTGGTTGTCTTTGCCGAGGAAGCCGCCAACGGTCACGTCGATGCCCAAATCTTTCAGCACTTTTGCGACGTTAATGCCTTTTCCTGCGGCATGCAGGCCGGTGGTCCGCACCAGGTTCACTTCGCCACGTTCAATATCCGGGGTAAAACCCACCAGGTCATAGGCCGGGTTCAGGGTAATGGTAGCAACACGCCTGCTCATTACGCGCCCTCCCCAAGACCAGACGCGATGGCCTCGCCAATCGCCTCCAGCGCCTGTTTCGCATCGTCACCCTGGGCGGTGAAACGCAGGCGGTGGCCTTTTTTCACACCAAGGGCAACCACTTTCATCAGACTGCGGCCATTAGCCGGTTTGCCACTGCCATCCAGATTGGCGACAGTAATTTCGCTATTAAATTGTTTAATGGTATTCACCAGCATCGTCCCTGGGCGCGCATGCAAGCCATGCTCATTGCGCACCACAAATTCCGCACTCAGTACATCGTCAGCTATCGCCTCATCGCTGGTCAGCAATGCCAGCAAGGTGGCGGCGTCCGCGTTCAGCAGGCGTTCAGCCTTGTTATCCACCAGCAGGTTGCTCAGACGGTTCAGCACCGCGACCGGTTGTTCATCAGCCATCGCCACCGTCACCAGCAGCGCCGCCGGTTGCCCTTCGACACTGAATTCGGTTGCCGCGCGGCTTACCGCTACCGCACTTTTCAGGTTGCCTTCAGCACTGTCGTTCAGCCAGATCCCCTGCCCGAGGTTCAGCGGTCGATCGCTCACCGCACGGGAGACAAAGGCGGTATCTACCGCACCAGCTTCTTTCAGACGACCGGCGTTCAGCGCCTGTAGCGTCACCAGATCGCTGGCAATGACGTCCAGGGTCAGCGTGTCGTTATCAAGCTTCAGCCCTTCGTCCTGTTTTTCACCCATCAGCAGCGCACGCAGCTCTTCGGCAGTGGTAGCGGTTTTCAGCTGTTCAGCCACGTTGTCGTCGCTGAGAATATGGGTCAACTGACGTAACAGACCGAGGTGTTCGTCGGAACTGGCGGCAATGCCGATGGCAATGTACGCCACCTGATCATCACCCCAGGTCACGCCCTGCGGAAACTGGTAAACCTGCACACCGGTTTTCAGTACCTGGTCGCGCGTATCGGTGGTGCCGTGTGGGATCGCAATCCCGTTGCCAAGAAACGTGGAGGTCTGCTGTTCACGCGCCAGCATGCCGTTGACATAACCGTCAGCGACGTTGCCCGCTGCGACCAGTGCGGACGCTACCTGGCGAATAGCCTCTTCTTTACTTCCCGCCTGCTTGCCGGGATGAATATCCTGAACAGATAACTGGAACATGGTTCTCCTCTCCTGCTGAGATTGAATCGTTTCAGCTTGCATGAGAAAAAAGCGCCATCTGTGCCTACAGACATCCGTCAGATGACGCTGAAACGTTTCAAGGAGTGTGTGCCTTTCTGCAGGCAGCTGCAAGGAAAGCTGAAAAATTGATCGCAGAAGTTAGATGTACAGCACATTTCGTTAGCCTCAGCGCTACATTTGCTGACGCTGAACGAACCTTTTTGCAGACACTTCAGCAGCGTTCAGCTTTATCGCAAATGCGAAGTGAAATGGCTTTTTGATTTTTTCGTGCGGAATTTGATTTAAGCGACTGTTTATTTTCTGACTACCGACGTACACTCGCGCGTCCCCTTTTTTTGTCGATCGAGAAACATGCAAAACAGTTCTGCTGCCGCTACCCGCCGTGGTTTTGATATTACGTCGTCCTCATTTCTGCTCGTTGCCTTTTTGACCGGTATTGCCGGTGCCTTACAGACGCCGACGCTGAGCCTGTTTCTGACCAATGAGGTGCACGTCCGACCGGCGATGGTAGGCTTTTTCTTTACCGGCAGCGCGGTGATTGGCATCCTGGTCAGCCAGTTTCTCGCTGGTCGTTCCGACCGCAAAGGGGATCGCAAATCACTGATCGTCTTCTGCTGTCTGCTAGGTGTGCTGGCCTGCGTACTGTTCGCCTGGAACCGCAACTATTTTATTCTGCTGTTTATCGGCGTCTTTCTGAGTAGCTTCGGCTCCACTGCCAACCCGCAAATGTTTGCCCTTGCCCGCGAGCATGCCGACCACACTGGTCGCGAAGCGGTGATGTTCAGCTCGATCTTACGTGCGCAGGTCTCGCTGGCATGGGTTATCGGTCCGCCGCTGGCCTACGCGCTGGCGATGGGGTTTGGCTTTACAATGATGTACCTTTGCGCTGCCGTTGCTTTTGTCGCCTGTGCGACCATCGTGTGGTTTTTTCTGCCGAGCATGCGCAAAGAGCCAAAAACGGTCACCAGCCATATCGAAGCGCCACGCCGCAATCGCCGGGACGCCCTGCTGCTGTTTGTGATTTGCACGCTGATGTGGGGCACCAACAGCCTGTACATCATCAACATGCCGCTGTTTATCATTGACGAATTACATCTGCCGGAAAAACTGGCGGGGCTGATGATGGGCACCGCCGCCGGGCTGGAAATCCCGACGATGCTGATCGCCGGTTACTATGCGAAACGCTTCGGCAAGCGTTTTTTAATGCGCATTGCCGCAGTGGCAGGTTTGCTGTTTTACGTCGGCATGCTGACGGTGCACACGCCGGTGTTGCTGCTGGGAATGCAGTTACTGAACGCGATTTACATCGGCATTCTGGCGGGGATCGGCATGCTCTATTTTCAGGATCTGATGCCGGGTCAGGCGGGGTCGGCGACCACGTTGTATACCAATACCACCCGCGTGGGCTGGATTATTGCGGGCTCGCTCGCCGGGGTTGTCGCGGAAATCTGGAACTACCATACGGTGTTCTGGATTGCGCTCGGCATGTGCATGCTGACAATGAGCTGTTTGCTGCGCATTAAGGACGTTTAAGCCAGTCCCGCTAATTCTTAATACGGTAAACGGTGACGGTCAGCCCCGTCAGACCGTTACAGGCAGTCAACGTCCAGCCGTGCGCCGTACAAATCTCCTGGCAAATCGCCAGCCCCAGACCTGCACCGGTATCCCGGCGATGCGCCCCGCGCCAGAAACGCTCAAACAGATGCGGGATCTCTTCGGGTTCAACCCCGGCGCCCTGGTCGCGCACGCTCAGGCTCTCTGCCCGCACATCAACGCTGACGATCGTGCCCACCGGCGCATGCTGAATAGCGTTTTCAATCAGGTTTTTCAGTAGCGTAAAGAGCGCCCCGCGATCGGCGTGCCATTTAGCCACCTCATCGTCGCCGTGAATGGTGAGTCTGACGCTGGCGTCATCAGCGATGCGTTGCAGATAACCGGCGGCATCGCGCACCACGTCACCGGCGTTCACATCGCTAAACCGGTAACTCAACGGCTCGCTCGCTTCGGCCAGCAGTAACAGTTGCTGAACCTGACGCGCCAGATGCGACACCTGCATCAGCAACGGCTCGCGCACCCCCGCGCGCGCCTCCATCAGCTCCACTTCAGCACGTAACAGCGTCAGTGGCGTTTTCAGCTCATGGGCAGCAGTGGCGAGAAAATCCTGTTGGCTGCGAAAACTTTTTTCCAGCCTGCCGAGCGCCTGATTAAAACTGGCGATGAGCGGGATCAGTTCGGCAGGAACATGTTCTGTCTCAAGCCGGTTGCTGAGGGAACGGGGAGAGATTTGCGTGGCGGCCTGCGAAATCTTCCGCAGTGGTCGCAACGCATATTTCAGACTCAGGCAGACGCAGGCGGCAAAGGTCACCAGCAGCACCAGACTAAACGCGATCACCCCCAGACGAATAAAGTGCAGCGCAAAGCTCAGATGCAGAAAATCGACCATTCGTGAGCTGACCGCCAGTTCGACAAACCACGAGCGACCATCGTGCAGTTGCATTTCTCTCGCCCCGTCGTAAAGCACGTCATCGCGGGTAAATTCAAAACGTTGTTCGGGTTGTTGCCTTATCGCGTCCTGATCCGGCCAGGTCGTTGCGCCCGGGGAAAGCAGGACCACCCGACGCTTGTCGTCCAGCACCCGCCAGGCGGTTTCCTGGCGCAGACTGTCGTAGATCCACAATGGATGATCGTCGCTGTCGATAAATCCCGTCGGGTTACCCTGCGCGTCGAACTGTAGCCGCTCCGCCAGTAGCTGGGTGCGTTCGGGCAGCGCCATGCCCGGCAGGCGCTCTTTCACAATGGCACCAAACGCCACCAGCAAGCCGATACTCAGCAACGTACCGACCACGTAAGCCAGCAGGATGCGAAGCGACAGGCTATTTATCGGTATCGCTTTTACGCAGCGCATAGCCCTGCCCTCTCTGGTTAACGATATGCAGACCGGATCCAATGGCCGCCAGTTTGCGACGCAACCGGTGCAGGGCGACATCCAGCGCGTTTGGCGTCACCGGGTCGCTCAGTCCCCAGCCAGCGCCCTCCATCGCGCTACGGCGCACCACGCCGCCCTGCTTGTGGATGAGCGTTAGCATAATCTGCATTTCTGCCGGCGCGAGGGTAATGCTCTCATCGCGGCAGCGCATTACACCCGAGTCGGGCAGTAGCGTGATGTCGCCGAAAGTGGGTTCAAGCGTCTGGCTGACAACGGGACGGCGCAGCAACGCCCGTACGCGAGCCACCAGCTCCGCCATGGCAAAGGGTTTGGGTAGATAATCGTCGGCTCCCGCTTCCAGTCCTTCAACCCGATCGTGCAGGGCGTCACGAGCGGTGAGGAACAGACAGGGCACGGTGATATTGCACTGACGCAGTTGCTGAAGTAAAAGCAGCCCGTCGCCGTCCGGCAGACCGCGATCCAGCACCAGCGCCTGGTAGGACACCATCTGCAACGCGCTTAATGCCGCTTCCCGGCTGCCGACAGTATCGACAGAAATTCCGGCGCTGGTCAGCCCTTTCACCACCAGCCTCGCCAGATGCCCGTGATCTTCAATTAACAGTATTCTGCCCATCAGAAACGGTACATATACCCCAGAAAAATGCGATCTTCGCGTGAACGGTCCACCAGCGGGCTCTCTTTCACTTCAGAGGAGAGCGGCGTGATTTCCAGATCAAGCATCAAAGAATGGTGGGCGCTGAAGCGGTAAATACTCAGCAGGCCGAGTTCCGCACTCAACGATGATTTCCCCTGATAAGCGGGTCGCCAGTCGCGGGCTTCGTCCGCACGCACGCCATAGTAATAGTCGATATATTTTTTATCATGCCAGCTGGCGACAACGCGCGGCGTCAGGGATACGTCGCCCCACTGCCAGCGTCGTTCAGCGCCCAGTTTAACGCGCTGCCCCTTGCTGTTGCCGGAGAGATCATGCGTCCAGTCGGCATTCAGCGTGACCCAGGGGTTTTGCCACTCCATTTTTGCGCCGCCCCAGAAACCGCCTTTACGCTTCGCCATGCCGTCGAGAATACCGGCGTCGTCAGCCTCATATCCTGAGCCGTCATATCTGCCGATAAGACCAATATTCAGCCGCTGAGTTTCATTGAACGTGACGCCAGGCAATTTTATTTCTGCTTCGGTGCCGAAAAAGTGCAGGTACTGATTATCAAAATAGAGCAGCGGCAACGGCGTGGTATCACGCGACATCCCTTTGTAAGGCTTTTGCGTACTGGCAACGCCAGCGCCGATTCCCCATTCAGCGGCAAAAGCAGAAGAAGAGGCCAGCGTCAAAGCGCTGGCGATAGCCGCGACGGTGATCCGTCCGGCCTGCAGGCGATATGGCATGTCATTATTCCCCGGATAATCAAGAAATCACGATTATCCGGGGGCGAATCTTACCGGGTACTTACTGGCATTTTCCGAATTGTAGCGTGATGTCTGCGCAACCATATGAGCTTGTAGGCGGCAGGAATAATAAACAGCGAGAGTAGCGGCGCGGTAATCATTCCGCCGATCATCGGTGCCGCAATCCGGCTCATCACTTCCGAGCCTGCGCCGGTTCCCCACAGAATGGGTAACAGACCGGCGATGATCACCGCAACCGTCATGGCTTTTGGCCGCACGCGCAATACCGCCCCCTGATAAAGCGCGTCATCAAGCCCTTCCGGCGTGAAGGAATCCTCGCGGGACAATGCCGGTTGTGCTTCGATGGCATGACGAAGATACATCAGCATCACGACACCGAACTCCGCCGCGACACCTGCCAGCGCAATAAACCCGGTCCCCGTGGCCACGGACATATGAAAACCCTGCCAGTAGAGGAACCATATGCCGCCCACCAGCGCAAACGGCAGGCTCATCAGAATAAGCAGTGCTTCGTCAACGCGGCGGAACGCAAGGTAAAGCAGAATGAAAATGATCATCACCGTCATCGGCACCATCAGTTTCAGTTTTTTGTTGGCATGCTCCAGTAATTCAAACTGACCGGAGAAGGCCACACTGGTACCGGGTTTCAGCTTGACCTGTTGACTGATCGCCGTTTTGAGGTCGTTGACTACGGACACCATGTCGCGGCCCCGGGCATCAATGTAAATCCAGCTGGCCGGACGCGCGTTTTCGGTTTTCAGCATGGTCGGCCCGGACACCACCTTCACATCGGCAACATCACCGAGGGTGATCTGCTGCTTCATGGGCGTAAGGATCGGCATCTGCTTCAGCGCTTGCGGGCTGTTACGGTAGTCCTGCGGATAGCGGATGTTGATCGGGTAACGCGCAACACCTTCCACCGTTTCCCCGACCATGGCGCCACCGATAGCCGACGACACAAACAGCTGTACATCACCGACCGTCATGCCATAACGGGAGGCTTTTTCCCGGTTGATATCCACATCAATGTATCGCCCGCCTTCCAGACGTTCCGCGAGGGCAGAAACCACGCCAGGCACCGTTTTTGCCACCGTCTCGATGCGCTGTGCCGTGACATCAACATCGGACAGCACCGTCCCGGAAACCTTAATGCCAATCGGGCTCTTGATCCCGGTAGATAACATATCAATGCGGTTACGAATTGGCGGAACCCAGAGATTTGCCAGACCAGGTAAACGGACCGTCGCATCAAGCTCTTCAATGATCTTGTCAATCGTCATCCCCGGACGCCACTGATCTTCTGGCTTCAGCTGGATTGTCGTTTCGACCATTTCGAGTGGCGCGGAATCCGTTGCCGTTTCTGCTTTACCGGTTTTGCCAAACACCGTTGCCACTTCCGGGACGGTTTTGATCAGCTTGTCGGTGGTCTGCAACAGCACCGACGCCTGCCCGGGTGAAATGCCGGGTAACGTCGAAGGCATATACAACAGATCCCCCTCGTTGATTTTGGGCAGAAACTCCCCGCCAACCCGGCTCAGCGGCCAGATGACCGTGAAGATGGATAAGGCGGCGACCAGCAGCGTGGTCTTCGGCCAGTGAAGCACTTTGAGCAATAACGGGTGATAAATGTGTATCAAAAAGCGGTTCAGCGGATTGCTGGTCTCCGCCGGAATTTTCCCGCGGATCCAGAAGCCCATCAGGATAGGAATAACGATGATCGCCAGCGCGGCGGCCCCGGCCATGGAATAGGTTTTGGTGAAGGCCAGTGGGCCAAACAGGCGCCCTTCCTGCCCTTCAAGGGTAAAGATAGGGATAAACGACAGCGTGATAATCAGCAGGCTGATAAACAGCGCAGGCCCGACCTCCACCGACGCATCGGTGATCACCTTCCAGCGAGTGGCGTTGTCGATCTGCTCTCCGGGATGATGATGGTCCCACTCTTCCAGCCGTTTGTGGGCATTTTCTATCATCACAATGGCGGCATCCACCATCGCCCCCACCGCAATGGCAATCCCGCCGAGCGACATGATATTGGCGTTCAGTCCCTGAAAATGCATCACGATGAAGGCAATACACAGACCCAGCGGCAGGGAAATAATGGCGACCAGTGCCGAGCGGACATGCCAGAGAAACAGGGCACAAACGATAGCCACCACGATAAACTCTTCCAGCAGCTTATGGCTCAGGTTATCAATGGCGCGATCGATTAACTGGCTGCGATCGTAGGTGGTGACAACCTCCACCCCCTCCGGCAGGCTGCTTTTCAGGGTTTCCAGTTTCTCTTTAACCGCCGTGATCACCTCGCGGGCATTTTTGCCTGAGCGCAGGATCACGACGCCGCCAGCCACTTCCCCTTCACCATTAAACTCCGCGATACCCCGGCGCATTTCCGGCCCCGTTTGCACACGGGCAACGTCACGGAGATATACCGGCACACCGTTCTCCCCGGTTTTCAGGACGATATTATTGAAGTCATCGATGGTCTGCAGATAACCGCTGGCACGAACCATATATTCGGCTTCAGCAATTTCAACGGACGACCCGCCTGCTTCCTGGTTTGAGGACGCCAGCGCCTGCTTCACTTCCGGCAGACTGACACCGTACTGGGCCAGTTTCATCGGATTCACCTGGATCTGATACTGTTTAACCACACCGCCGACGGACGCCACTTCGGCGACGTTAGGGATGGTTTTCAGTTCAAATTTCAGAAACCAGTCCTGAAGCGAGCGAAGCTCTGCAAGGTCGTGTTTGCCGCTGCGGTCCACCAGCGCATATTCAAAAATCCAGCCCACCCCGGTCGCATCAGGCCCTATTTCAGAGCTGACGCCTGCCGGTAGTTTTCCCTGCACCTGATTCAGGTATTCCAGTACGCGCGAGCGCGCCCAGTACAGATCAGTACCGTCTTCAAAAATGACATACACATAGGAGTCACCAAACTGAGAAAACCCGCGTACCGTCTTTGCGCCCGGCACCGACAGCATGGTCGTAGTGAGCGGATAGGTGACCTGGTCTTCCACAATTCGCGGCGCCTGGCCGGGATAACTGGTTTTGATAATGACCTGAACGTCAGAGAGATCGGGCAGCGCATCCACTGGCGTATTGATAATCGTCCAGGTTCCCCAGACACTTAGAAACAGAGCGCCCATGATGACCAGGAAGCGGTTGGCCACGGAGCGCCGGATAATCCATTCAATCATCGTCGTCTCCTTAGTGACCGGAATGCGCGTTAGCCGCGTTTTCCGCATGACGCATCCGTTCCAGCGCGCCGGTGATATTGGCTTCGGAGTCAATAAGAAACAGGCCGCTGACCACCACGGAATCTCCCTCGTTCAGCCCGGCGCCTATTCCTGCCTGCCGTTGCGACTCATGCAGAACGTGGATCACTTTCGGCACAAACCGACCGTTGCTATCGACAGTCATCACGCGCTGTTCAGTGCCGGTATCAATCACCGCCTGGGAGGGGATCAGCAGCATTTCCTGACTCCGGGTATTGAGTTTCAGATACGCATTCATCCCGGGTTTCAGCAGCTCATCCTGGTTGGTCACCTGCAGACGCACCTGCAACGTACGGGTGGTTTGATCCACACTCGGCAGAATGTTCCATTTTTCAACGTTGAACGTTTTATCCGGATAAGCCGGTACCGATATTTCAAACTGCGAGGTGTCTTTGAGCAGATAAGCAATAGATTCCGGTACCGCCGCGCTGATCCAGACCGGATCCATCCCCTGGATCTGGGCAACGACTTTATCTTTTGAAATGTTCATTCCGCTGCGCAGATCAAAGGCAGTAATAACGCCGTCGATCGGTGCGGTGATGGTAAAACGGGTCTGAATACTGCGGCTCGAGCGCAAGCGCTGGATATCCTTTTCAGGCATACCGGCCAGGCGAAGACGCTCAAGCACGCCTTTAAGCTGGGTGGCCGACCCGTTGGTACTGGATAATAAAAGGTATTCGCTCTGTGCTTCGACCCATTCCGGGATAGTGATATCAATCAGCGGTGTGCCTTTTTTCACCTTGTCGCCGATAGTCAGCGGATAGACTTTTTCGACAAAGCCGTCTGAACGCGCCTGAACAATAACAAACTGGTATTCGTTAAAACTGACGTTTGCCGGAATGGTCTGCGAATAATTCAGGTGCCCTTTGACGACTTTTTCTGTTTTCAGCCCCAGATTCTGCACCTGGGTTGGATCAATACGAATTCCGTGGTCGCTTTTTTCGCTCTCTTCATCGGCATATTTAGGGATTAAATCCATATCCATAAACGGGGATTTCCCCGGCTTATCGAATTTAGTATCCGGCTTCATTGGGTCATACCAGAACAGCACTTTGCGCTCCGCAGATGAGGTCTCCGGTTTTTGTGCAGAAGTGACATAGTGGTAGGCGCCAACGGAGACCACTCCGCCCAGTATCAGGCTGCCAATGATTGTTGCAGCATACTTTATCTTTAAAGAAGCCATAAAATTCCCGCTTAATGATTTAATCCCCTGGGTTACCCGGCGGAATAATTAATAATTCGTCGTTAATCAGGAATGGGTTTCTTCAATACTTTTCAGTAACGAGATATTCCCTTGTTGTACAAAAGAGAAGTTCACATGACTGCCCGGTTTTAAATTGCGGATGCTGCTGTCTGCGTCGGTAAAGGTGAAGCGCATGGTCATCGCGGGCCAGCCAATCGCGGGGATCGCTTCATGGTCAATAGTGACTTTCTTCGTGTCGTAATCAATGGCTTTCACCACACCAGTTCCCTGGACAAGCTGCTCTGCGGCGCTGTCATGTGTCATCTCCATATTCATATTTTCATGCTGATGTTCCGCCGCCTGAACACCAGCGGAGAAAATAACGGAAAGCGTGGCGAATAAAACGGCATTAATTGAATTACGCATACTTTTTTCCTGTTTATCTGAGTTGTGAAGACTATTCTGTCCAGCCGCCACCCAGGGCGGTGAAGAGATTAATTTCATTCACCTGTTGTGAATAGTTAAGGTCCAGAATGGCCTGACGGGTTGAGAATAAAGAACGCTCTGCATCAAGCACTTCGATATAACTGACCGCCCCGCTCGCATATAACCCGCGGGCGCGCTGGAGGGTGATGTTGAGAGAGTCGAGATAGCGTTGTTGCGCCGCGATCTGCTGGCTAATGCTCGCGCGCAGCGCCAGGGCATCGGACACCTCTTTGAATGCCGTTTGAATTTTTTGCTCGTAATTAACGACAGATTGCTGCTGGCGGATCTCTGCCAGTTTCAGATTGGCTTCGTTACGCCCGGCATTAAAAATAGGGATGTCTATTTTCGGGATAAAATTCCACATTCCACCTGCCGCGCTAAACAGATTTGAGAGCTCAGTACTGCCGGTGGACAGCCCGCTGGTCAGAGAGATGGACGGGAAAAACGCCGCCCGCGCGGCGCCAATATTGGCATTTGCCGCCCTTAACTGATATTCCGCCTCCATAATATCCGGACGCTGCAATAAAATATCTGATGACAGGTCTGGCGGCAGCGTCACCGGATTCACATCTTTTTCTTTATCAGGACTGCTTTTCGGGGCGGCGCGGTAAGTACCCAGCACCAGTTGCAGCGCATTATTCGCCTGCGCCAGCTCACCTTCTCTTCTGGCGATATCTGCCCGGGTGCTTTCAATCAGCCCACGGGCCTGCTCGAGGGCCAGCACAGTGGTGCTGCCCGTCACCAGCTGCTGCTCAACAAAGCCGTAGGACTGCTCATAATTGCTGAGCGTTTCCCTGGCAATGCTAAGCTGCGCATAAGCCAGTTGCTGGTTGAAATAGCTCTGTGACACGCTCGAGACAAGCAGGAGCTGCACCGAACGCCGGGCTTCCTCGCTGGCGAAAAAATTCTGCCTGTCGGCGTCGCTCATATTTTTCAGCTTGCCGAAAAAATCCAGCTCAAAGCTGAGATCCATGCCGGCTTCATACTGCTGTGTGGTTGGCTTGTCACTTTTCAGCCCGCCGCTGTAAGTTATTTCTGACGCGGCGTTCAGTTGCGGATAGCGGTCAGCATCCGTGACGTTATATTGCGCCCGCGCTTCCTGCACTTTCAGGGTCGCCATCCGCAGATCCCGGTTATTATTCAGCGCCTCCGTGATAAGCCCGGCGACTTCAGGATCCGCAAAGAAGGTGCGCCATCCGGTCTGCTGGTAACCATTAACGGACGGCACCAACCCATGATGTGACAGGGAAAATTGTTGTGGTACCGGCGATGGCGGACGCTGATAGTCCGGGGCCAGAGAGACGCAGCCCGCCAGAAAGAAAATAGTGCTGATGCTCAGTCGTTTTAATCGGAACATAACGCAAACACTTGCCGGATGATGGATAGCGGTACTGTAACGAAAGCACTCTGTTTGGCAGGTGACGGGATGATGACAATATTGTCATTTTGGGATTAAGCCGTTGATAAGCGACAGGTGCTCACTAGAATGTCAGTAACAGGCTGACCGGGGAGTAACATGAAAATACTGATCGTCGAAGACGAAATTAAAACAGGGGAATATCTCAGCAAAGGGCTGACCGAGGCCGGGTTCGTGGTCGATCACGCGGATAATGGCCTGACGGGCTATCATCTGGCGATGACCGCTGAGTACGATCTGCTGATCCTCGACATCATGCTCCCTGACGTCAACGGCTGGGAGATTATCCGCATGTTGCGCTCGGCCGGTAAGGGAATGCCCGTTTTGCTGTTGACGGCGCTTGGCACCGTTGAGCATCGGGTCAAAGGGCTTGAACTGGGCGCTGATGATTATCTGGTGAAACCGTTTGCCTTCGCCGAGCTGCTTGCCCGTGTCCGCACCCTGCTGCGTCGCGGCAACACGGTTATCTCTGAAAGTCAGTTTCAGGTCGCCGATCTGACGCTTGATCTGGTCTCGAGAAAAGTCATCCGGGCCGGAAAGCGCATCCTGCTGACGAGTAAAGAGTTCAGCCTGCTGGAATTTTTTATTCGCCATCAGGGAGAGGTTCTCCCCCGCTCCCTGATCGCCTCTCAGGTCTGGGATATGAACTTTGACAGCGACACCAATGCAATAGATGTGGCGGTGAAGCGCCTTCGCGGCAAAATCGACAATGATTTTGAGCCGAAATTAATCCAGACGGTGCGCGGCGTTGGCTATATGTTAGAGGTTCCGGATGCGCATTAATCTCTCCCACCGCCCGTTCTCTCTGGCCCTGCGGCTGACATTTTTTATCAGCCTGTCAACGATTCTGGCGTTTATTGCTTTTACCTGGATTATGCTGCATTCCGTTGAAAAACATTTTGCCGAACAGGATGTCAGCGATCTGCAGCAAATCAATGCCACACTGAATAATATCCTCCACGCTTCCGCAACGTCGGAAGGACAAAAAATAACTAAAATGCGCGAATTTCTTGCCAGCTATCGCGGTATTTCGGCGGTGCTGCAGGACGCGCAGGGCGAAATCCTGTTCAGTACGTCACAGGGAGCATCGTTATTACCGGCCCTGAAGGACGTCACCTTTCCCGTAAACCGCCCTGCCGGTGAGATTTTTACCTGGACGGCGGATAATCACAGCGCCGTTTCAACGCATTCGGGCGCGCAAATGAAAAGAGAAACGTTCAGGATAATCGCCTCGTCGGGCGACTATATCCGCGATGGAAAACCGCAGCCTTATCAACTGCTGATTGGTCTTTCCATCAATTTCCATCTCCATTATCTTGCGGCGCTAAAAAAGAATTTAATCGCCATTGCTGTCGTCATCAGTTTGCTGATTATCATCACTATCCATATTGCCGTGCGTAAAGGTCATCAGCCGCTGCGCAATGTGAGCGATGCGATTAAAAATATTACTTCCGAGAACCTGGATGTCCGGCTGGAACCGTCCCGGGTGCCGATTGAACTGGAACAACTGGTGATCTCGTTTAATCACATGATTGAAAGAATTGAGGATGTTTTTACCCGGCAGGCCAATTTCTCCGCCGATATCGCGCACGAAATCAGAACCCCGATTACTAATCTGGTCACCCAAACCGAAATCGCCCTGAGTCAGCACCGGACGCAAAGTGAGCTGGAAGATGTGCTTTATTCCAGCCTGGAAGAATATAACCGCATGACAAAAATGGTCAGCGATATGCTTTTTCTCGCCCAGGCTGATAATAACCAGTTAATTCCCGAGACGGTGAAATTTGATTTGAGCGCGGAAGTGATCAAAGTTTTTGATTTCTTCGAGGCCTGGGCGGAGGAGCGCGGCATCACGCTGGCCTTTAACGGCGCCCCCTGTGTGATTGAAGGCGATCCCCTGATGTACCGAAGAGCCATCAATAATCTCCTGTCGAACGCGATTCGTTACACGCCGGAAGGGCAGACGGTGACGGTGTCGGTCACCGAACAGGCAAACCACGTTGAACTCATTATTGAAAACCCGGGCAAACCAATCCCTGAAGCACATTTAGCACGGCTTTTTGATCGGTTTTACCGGGTCGACCCTTCCCGACAACGCAAAGGCGAAGGCAGTGGCATCGGTCTGGCGATTGTTAAATCGATAGTGACCGCTCACCACGGAAAAGTGAGCGTCGAATCCGATAGCGTCTCCACGCGATTTACATTATCTGTGCCGCGGCCGGGAAATCCGCGATAGCGGTAATCTTCCGGTAATAAAGGGCTTTTCATGTTGCTGAACTATAATAACGCCGTGTCTAACCGAGTTAAGGAGTCCGTTTATGAAACTGAAAACATCACTTTTTCTGCTATTAATGGTAACTGGCGCCGCTTTCTCCGCTGAGCATTCGTCAATGGCGATGCCTGATAAAGGCGCGTCCGCGTCCTCTCAGGAATATATGAGCGGAATGACGACCATGCACGATAAGATGATGGAGGGGGTCAAAGATCCGGATCCTGATAAAGCGTTTGCGAAAGGGATGACCGCCCATCACGAAGGCGCTATTGCCATGGCCGAGACCGAACTGAAATACGGTAAAGATCCCGAAATGCGCAAGCTGGCAGAAGATATCATTAAGGCGCAGAAAGGCGAGATTGAAATGATGAATAAATGGCTTAGCAACCACAAATAAGCCTGCCACACCGCGATGTTGCGTTATCCGGCTGAGACGGGAGCGGTTTCAGCCTCAAGGCTGATAAGCCAGGTCATCGCTTCATCGCGATTCGTTGCACACATCTCCAGGGACGGTTTCAGGCTGCTGCAAACCGCGGGACGTGAGTCCGAGCCAAAAATGTTGCATAAGTTGTCGTCCGACAGTTGAACACACCGGACGTTCGACGGTTTTCCGTGCGGCATGCCGGGGATTGGGCTGGAAATTGACGGCGCGATACAACAGGCGCCACAGTCCGGACGGCAATTCATAACGGTATCTCCTGAGAGTCTGGCTGCGCACCTTATCACCTTTTCACAAAACCGGCGAATTCCACTTGCCTGAAAGGCCCGGCGCGAGTACTTTGACGCGATATTTTTGACACCTTTAAAGACAGGATTACTGCAATGCCAAGAGCGAACGAAATTAAGAAAGGTATGGTGCTGAATTACAACGGCAAACTGCTGATTGTGAAAGACATTGATATTCAGTCACCGAGCGCCCGTGGCGCCGCAACGCTGTACAAAATGCGCTTCTCCGATGTCCGCACTGGCCTGAAAGTCGAAGAGCGTTTTAAAGGTGACGACATTCTGGATACCGTTACGCTGACCCGCCGTTTCGTTGACTTCTCTTATGTCGACGGCGACGAATACGTGTTCATGGATAAAGAAGACTACACGCCGTACACCTTTACCAAAGATCAGATTGAAGAAGAGCTGCAGTTCATTCCGGAAGGCGGGATGCCTGAAATGCAGGTGCTGCTGTGGGACAGCCAGTTGCTGGCGCTGGAATTGCCGCAGACGGTGGATCTGGAAATCGTTGAAACGGCGCCGGGCATCAAAGGCGCGTCCGCCAGCTCCCGTACCAAGCCTGCGACGCTGACCACGGGTCTGGTGGTTCAGGTGCCGGAATACCTCACCACCGGTGAGAAGATCCGCATCCATATCGAAGAAAAACGCTATATGGGTCGCGCGGACTGATAAACGTAAAAAAGGACGGTTTTCACCGTCCTTTTTCATTGCGCCTGATTACAACAAGTCAGGGTATTTCGTCATTTTCAGCGCCAGCTCAACGCCGCGCACTTCCGCCATCCCCTTCAGACGCCCAATCGCCGAATAACCTGGATTGGTTTTCTTTTTCAGATCGTCGAGCATCTGATGACCGTGGTCCGGACGGAACGGAATCGGACGCAGATCACCCGCTTTTTTACGCCGTTGCTCTTCGCTCAGAATCGCATCCACCACCGCCACCATGTTGACGTCACCGTACAGATGCGCCCCTTCATGGAAAGTTTTCGGGTTGTCTTCCCGGCAGGTGGCGCGCAGGTGCGTGAAGTGAATGCGATCGCCGAAGGTTTCAATCATCTTCACCAGGTCGTTATCGGCGCGCACGCCGTAGGAGCCGGTGCACATGGTGAAACCGTTGTTGATGCTGTCGACGGTCTCTTTCAGCCACTGCATATCTTCAATGGTCGACACAATACGCGGCAGACCGAGGATCGGGCGCGGCGGGTCGTCCGGGTGAACAGCCAGACGCACGCCCACTTCTTCTGCCACCGGCACAATGGCGCGCAGGAAACGGGCCATATTCTCGCGCAGTGTCTCTTTGCTGATATGGTCATATTCCGCCAGACGCGCACGGAACTGATCAAGGGTGTAGCCCTCTTCCGCACCCGGAAGCCCGGCAATGAT
Organism: Trabulsiella odontotermitis; assembly: GCF_030053895.1. NCBI lineage: Bacteria > Pseudomonadati > Pseudomonadota > Gammaproteobacteria > Enterobacterales > Enterobacteriaceae > Trabulsiella > Trabulsiella odontotermitis. The sequence continues at coordinate 1,711,654 of NZ_CP125781.1, read as the reverse complement.
ATTGCGCGTCAGCTTGTTAATATCGTCTTCGCGCATCGCGCGGAAATACGCCTGCGCCTGACGCTGTTCGTCGGCGCTGTAATCCGCTTCAGCGCCTTCACGCTTGAGGATATGCAGCTCGAAGGCCGCAAAGGCGATTTGGTCAAAGCGCAGCGCTTTTGAGCCGTCCGGCAGTTGATATTCGAGGTCGGTACGCGTCCAGTCGAGGATCGGCATGAAGTTGTAGCACACGGTATCAATGCCGCAGGCCGCCAGATTGCGAATGCTCTGCTGATAGTTGGCAATCCAGGTCTCACACTGCCCGCTATGGGTTTTGATATCTTCATGCACCGGAATGCTCTCGACCACGGACCAGGTCAGCCCTTTTTCCGCCAGCAGCGCCTGACGCTTTTTAATTTCCTCAACCGGCCAGACTTGTCCATTCGGGATATGGTGCAGCGCAGTCACGACGCCGGTCGCCCCCGCCTGACGCACATCATCAAGAGATACCGGATCATTCGGTCCATACCAACGCCAGGTTTGCTCCATGGTCTCACCCTCTAAAGTTGTTATACCAATAATAAAAAACGTAATGACGACTACCATACAGGCTTAGCCATAATGGTCAAATACCCCGGCAGCATTGATTGATCCAGCTCACATTAACCACAGAAACAAGGCACACCAATTTAAATTGTTGTCATATAACTTTACACTGACGCTTGTTAACTAATCGTTATTCAGGTGTATACAGAATGAAGAACATTGCCACCACCCGACTTCCCGACAGCGTGCAACTGCCCACCTATGACCGGCAGCAGCTCCGCTCACGCATTGTGCATTTCGGCTTTGGTGCCTTTCACCGCGCCCATCAGGCGCTGCTGACCGACCGGGTGTTGAACGCCACGGGAGGCGACTGGGGCATTTGCGAAATCAGCCTGTTCAGCGGCGATCAATTAATGACGCAGTTGCGCGAACAGGATCATCTCTACACGGTGCTGGAAAAAGGGGCCGCCGGAAATCAGGCCATCGTGGTCGGCGCGGTGCATGAATGCCTGAACGCAAAACTGGACTCACTGGCGGCGATTATCGAAAAATTCTGCGAGCCGCAGGTGGCGATTGTCTCTTTGACCATCACCGAAAAAGGCTATTGCATCGATCCGGCCACCGGCCAGCTCGACGTCACTCAGCCGCGCATTGTGCATGATCTGGAAAACCCGCAAGCGCCCCACTCTGCGCCGGGGATCCTGGTCGAAGCCCTGCATCGCCGTCACGCCCGTGGTCTGCCGCCGTTTACCGTGCTCTCCTGCGATAACATTCCTGATAACGGCCACGTGGTGAAGAATGCCGTGCTGGGCATGGCGGAAAAACGTTCCCCGGCGCTGGCGGCGTGGATTGCTGAAAATGTCAGTTTTCCTGGCACCATGGTCGATCGTATTGTGCCCGCCGCGACAGACGATTCGCTGAGTGAAATCGCGGCCCTCCTCGGGGTGCCTGATCCGTGCGCCATCAGCGGTGAGCCGTTTATCCAGTGGGTAATCGAAGATCATTTCGTTGCCGGTCGCCCGGCATGGGAAGTGGCTGGCGTACAGATGGTCAGCGATGTGCGGCCGTGGGAACAGATGAAACTTCGTATGCTGAACGGCAGCCATTCATTCCTCGCGTATCTCGGTTATCTTGCCGGTTTTCAGCATATCAGCGACTGCATGCAGAATGCGGATTTCCGCCAGGCGGCCAGGCGCCTGATGCTCACTGAACAGGCGCCAACACTGTGCATCACTGGCGTGGATCTGACGGCCTACGCCGACAGCCTGATCGAGCGTTTCAGCAATCCGGCGCTGCAACATCGCACCTGGCAGATTGCGATGGACGGTAGCCAGAAACTGCCTCAGCGCATGCTGGACGGCATTCGCGTACATCTGGCGCGCCACAGCGCGTGGCCCTTACTGGCGCTCGGCGTCGCCGGGTGGATGCGCTACGTCAGCGGCACGGATGATGCCGGTCACGCCATCGACGTGCGCGACCCGCTGGCAGAGAAAATTCGCCAGCGGATCGCCGGGAGCCGCGACGATGAACGCGTCACGGCGCTGCTGACGCTGAGCGAAATCTTTGGCAACGACCTGCCGCGCGATGCCCGTTTTGTGGCGGCGGTGCAGCAGGCCTGGCAGTGCATTGCCGATAACGGCGCGCTGAACGCGCTGATTACCACGCTGCGAAGTTAGCATTTTCTGCGGTTTAGCGGGCAAGCGGGATATTTGTCCGCCTTACAACTTCTCATTCTGATATTTTTTCGCCAGGATGGTCAGTTATGTGATGACTGTAACCTTTTCTGGAGTGCTCGTGACCAAAACGAATCTGATTACCGGCTTCCTTGGTAGCGGAAAAACCACGTCGATCCTGCATCTTCTGGCGCACAAGCCTGCCGATGAAAAGTGGGCCGTGCTGGTCAACGAATTTGGTGAAGTAGGTATTGATGGCGCGCTACTGGCAGACAGTGGCGCGTTGCTGAAGGAAATTCCCGGCGGATGCATGTGTTGTGTGAATGGTTTGCCAATGCAGGTGGGGCTGAATACCCTGCTGAGACAGGGCAAGCCCGACCGGCTGCTGATTGAACCGACCGGGCTGGGCCATCCGAAACAGATCCTCGACATACTCACCGCGCCAGTCTACGAACCATGGATTGATCTGCGCGCCACGCTGTGCGTGCTGGATCCCCGCCAGTTGCTGGATGATAAAGTTCTCAATAATCAGAACTTCCGCGATCAGCTTGCTGCCGCAGATATGGTGATTGCCAACAAGCAGGATCGCGAAACGCCGGAAAGCCAGCAGGCGCTGGAAAACTGGTGGGCTCAGAGCGGTGATGGTCGTGAATTACACCATGCCACTCAGGGCGCAATCCCACTGACATTGCTCGATGCACCGCGTCAGAACCTGGCGCCGTTGCCGGAAAGCGCTGAGCATTCCCATTCACATGCGGTCACCAAAGGGCTGGCGGCACTCAGCCTTCCCGAGCATCAGCGCTGGCGTCGCAGCACCAACAGCGGTCAGGGCTATCACGCCTGCGGCTGGATTTTCGATGCAGACACCAAGTTCGATACCATCGGCTTGCTCGAATGGGCGCGGCTCGCGCCGGTGACCCGTGTGAAGGGCGTGCTGCGTATCCCGGAAGGGCTGGTGCGCATTAATCGTCAGGGGCTGGATCTGCATATTGAAACACAGAACGTCGCGCCCCCGGATAGTCGCATTGAGCTTATCAATGACGCTGACGTTGACTGGAACCCCTTACAGGCGGCTCTGTTGAAGCTTCGTTTAGATTGACCTCGTTATCGTTGCCACCATTACTATTACCCATGATACAACAATGAAAACCCGATTTTTCCTTAACGTTCTGCTGAGCGCCGCAGGCGTGGCGCTATTTTTGTCCTGGTACTTGCCGGTCAATCACGGTTACTGGTCTGTGTTTGATTCGACTATTTTCCACTTCTTTAACCACGGTCTGGGCGAAAGCCGCGCTTACGTCTGGTTCCTGGCGATCACCAACAACCGCGCCTTTGATGCCTGTTCACTACTGGCGATGGGCTGCCTGATGCTGAGCTTCTGGCGCAAAGCCGATGATGCCGGACGTCGCCGCGTGGTGATGATCGGCCTGACTATGCTGCTGACAGCGGTGGTCATCAACCAGTTGGCGCAACATCTGATGCCAGTGAAGCGCGCCAGCCCGACGCTCTTTTTCAGCGATATTTATCGGGTTAACGATCTGCTGCCTTTTCCGACCAAGGATGCATCGAAAGACAGTTTCCCGGGCGATCACGGAATGATGCTGCTCATTTTCGCCGGATTTATGTGGCGCTATTTCGGCGCGAAAGCGTTCGCTATTTCCCTTATTATTGTGGTGGTTTTTGCGTTTCCTCGCCTGATGATTGGCGCACACTGGTTTACCGATATTGCGGTAGGTTCAATGACTGCGGTGCTGATGGGTTTGCCATGGGTGCTCATGACACCGCTCAGCGATAAGATTATTCATCTGTTTGATAAATATCTTCCGCATATAAAGAAACAAAAAATATACAATTAAGCAAAATCAATTAACATTCGCTATCAGGGATCACAATGATCCCTGAAGCTAAAGTGATGTTTTATTATTCAACCCTGTCATCTTCCCGTCACACGAAAGTGCCTTAGAAATGAATCAATTGGCTAATTAAGCAGCAAAAAAGGGCCTATTTCTCGCTATGCCGGTTTGTCACTTTCTGTATCACTTTTTCTTATAAAAAAAGAGGCAAAAGCGCTCGCAATGCCAAACCCGATCAGGTAACCTCAATCTCGTTTTGCCGTGCAGGCGTTAATTATTCGCACTGTGAATAATTTTGTGTGTCAGTCCACAGTTTTGCGGATTCTCGATTGTCTCATTGTCTGTCGGTATTTAGTCTCGGTACGTTTGGCATTTTTTATAACGATTTCTTCGTTAAGGACTTCAAGGGAAAATAAACGAAATGGTCAAATCTCAACCGATTTTGAGATATATTCTGCGGGCGATTCCCGCGGTTGCAGTCGCCGTTCTGCTTTCTGCATGTAGCTCAACAAATACCGCTAAGAATATGCATCCTGAGACGCGTGTTGTGGGTATGGAAGATCCCTCTTCACTGCAAGCCTCTCAGGATGAATTTGAAACCATGGTGCGTAACCTCGACGTTAAGACGCGCCTGATGGATCAATACGCCAGCTGGAAAGGTGTTCGTTACCGTCTGGGTGGCGATACCAAACGTGGCATCGATTGCTCTGCCTTTGTTCAGCGCACGTTCCGCGAACAGTTTGGTTTAGAGCTGCCTCGCTCTACCTGGGAACAACAGGAAACCGGTAAGTCTATTAAGCGTGGTCAACTGCGCACCGGCGATCTGGTTCTGTTCCGTGCCGGGTCAACCGGTCGCCATGTGGGCATCTACATTGGCAATAATCAGTTTGTCCATGCGTCTACCAGCAGTGGCGTAACGATCTCCAGCATGAATGAGCCATACTGGAACAAGCGCTACAACGAAGCGCGTCGCGTACTGAGCCGCTCGTAATTTCTTCTGTTGTCGGTTACCCTTGGCCGACGGCAGGAAGCGAAAAAAACACTGCTGCGGCAGTGTTTTTTTTTATGCTGATGCGCAGAGAAGCGGCCATGACAGTATCTATACTTTGTTTAGCCGTTTGCCCTTCATATCCAACCTTCAGGGATAATGTCCGTTTATGCTTACCCGCTATTTTTCTGTCGGCCGGAAGATTGTGTTATACAGCTTCCTGGCGGGAGTGCTGGCTGCATTGCTGGCCGGCAGCCTCCAGTACACGGTGATCCATCATAAACGGACCGAACAGTTCGATTCGATAATCAAGAACCTGCATTCCTACCTGAACAACTATTTTAATGAGCTTCTTACGACCATCGATTACCTGCAGCCGCTGACCATGAGCCCCTGCAACCAGATCCAGCAGGAGCTTACCGCCCGGGCGGCCTTCAGCGTTAACGTGCGCGCCTTTTTGCTGGTCATCGACAAACGTGCGGTTTGTTCGTCCGCCACGGGCGCCATGAACCTGCCGTTTGACAGCCTCTCCACCGATGTCGATCCCGGCAAAGTGTCAGATATGCAACTGCTTTCCGGCACGCCGATGATGCCCTCCAGCCCGGCGTTCGCTATCTGGGTGCGCAATCCGCTGATGAAAAATCACGGCGTTTTTGCTTCCGTGAATGCCAACCTGACCCCTTTCCTGCTCTACTCGGCAAAGCAGAATAACTTTTCCGGTATCGCGCTGGTGGTGCACAACCGCGCGCTGGCAACGTTTTCCAGTAAGCTGATTGATCCGGCGATGCTCAACGTCAAACCGGTGCGTATTGCGAAAATCGATAAGCTGCCGCTTCAGGTTTACCTCTACGGCACCATGTGGAGCGTACAGGATACGCAATATGCGGTGTTGCTGATGATCGTCGTTGGTCTGCTGACCGGGTTGCTGTGCTTTTATATTCTCAACATCGGTAATCGCCCCGGGAAAGAGATCCTCACTGCCATTAAGCGCAACCAGTTTTATGTGGTTTACCAGCCGGTAGTCTCATCCAGCGATATGAAAATTCGCGGTGCTGAAGTGCTGATGCGCTGGAAACATCCCTCAGCCGGCGAAATTCCCCCGGATGCGTTTATCAACTTCGCCGAAGCGCAAAATCTGATTGTGCCGTTGACGCAACATCTGTTCGAACTGATCGCCCGCGACGCGCCGGTGTTGCAGAAAATCCTGCCGCCGGGGGCAAAACTGGGGATCAACATCGCGCCAGGGCATTTGCATACCCCGAGTTTTCAGGACGATATGCGTGCGTTGAGCGCCGCCTTACCGCCGAATTATTTCCAGGTGGTGCTCGAAATTACCGAACGCGATACGCTCCAGCAGCAGGAGGCAATGAAAGTCTTCGAATGGCTGCATCACGAAGGGTTTGAAATCGCCATTGACGATTTCGGCACCGGGCACAGCGCGCTGATTTACCTCGAACGCTACGCGTTTGATTACCTGAAAATCGACCGTGGGTTTATCAAGGCCATCGGGACGGAAACGGTAACCTCACCGGTGCTGGATGCTGTGCTGACGCTGGCGAAACGAATGAATCTGGTCACCGTTGCCGAAGGTGTGGAGACGCAGGAGCAGGCGGAATGGCTGCGTGATCATGGCGTGAATTTTCTGCAGGGTTACTGGATTAGCCGCCCGATCCCCCTCGACCGCTTCCTTGACGCCTGGAACGAACCTGCGAAATATTTCACAAGCGACTGAGTGTCACATATTATTCAGGGACAAGAGGTTAGTTCGCGTTGAACGGCCCGCAAAAGGATGCTGCCCGGTTATGATTCTACGTCTGTGTCTCATACTGATTGCCCTGCTCAGCCTGCCAGTCCAGGCGCAGACAATCGAAGAGAGCTATGCGTTTGCCGTGATCGGCGAACCTAAATATGCCGTTAATTTTAACCACTTTGATTACGTTAACCCGGCCGCGCCAAAAGGCGGTGCGGTGACGCTATCGGAAATTGGCACCTTTGATAACTTCAACCGCTATGCCCTGCGCGGCAAAGCGGGTGTTCGTACCGAATCGCTCTACGACTCCCTGTTTACCACCTCGGATGATGAACCCGGCAGCTACTACCCGCTCGTCGCGGAAACCACGCGTTACGCAGCGGATTTTTCCTGGGCCGAAATCACCCTGAACCCGAAAGCCCGTTATCATGACGGCTCGCCGATCACCGCGAAAGACGTCGCGTTTACTTTTCAGAAGTTTATGACCGAAGGCGTGCCGCAGTTCCGGTTGTACTACAAAGGCACAACGGTCAAAGCCATCGCGCCGCTCACTGTCCGCATTGAGCTGGGCCAGCCGGGCAAAGAGAACATGCTCAGCCTGTTCACTCTGCCCATTATGCCGGAATCCTTCTGGCGCGATCACAAGCTCAGCGACCCGCTCGCCATGCCGCCGCTTGCCAGCGGCCCCTACCGCATCACTGGCTGGAAAATGGGGCAGTATATTATCTATTCCCGGGTGAAGGATTACTGGGGTGCCAGCCTGCCCGTCAACCGCGGACGCTGGAATTTCGATACCCTCCGCTACGACTACTACCTCGATGACAATGTGGCCTTTGAAGCCTTTAAGGCAGGCGCGTTCGACATGCGCATCGAAAGCAGCGCTAAAAACTGGGCGACCCGCTACATCGGCAAAAACTTTGATAATCACAACATTGTCATGGATGCGCAGAAGAACACCTCAGCGCAGAATACCCGCTGGCTGGCGTTCAACGTCCAGCGTCCGGTATTCAGCGACCGCAAAGTGCGTGAAGCCATTACGCTGGCATTTGATTTCGAATGGATGAACAAAGCCCTGTTCTATTCTGCCTACAGCCGCGCGAACAGCTATTTCCAGAACACCGAATATGCGGCGCGCAACTATCCTGACGCCGATGAGCTCGTGCTGCTGGCGCCCATGAAACCTGACCTGCCGCCAGAAGTGTTTACCAGCATCTACCAGCCGCCGGTATCAGACGGTGGCGGGTTTGATCGCGATAACCTGCTGAAAGCCAGCAAATTGCTTGATGAAGCCGGATGGCCGCTGAAAGGTCAGCAGCGGGTGAACGCGCAGACCGGCAAGCCGCTGCGCTTTGAACTGCTGCTGGGGTCCGGCGGCAACAATCAGTGGGTACTTCCCTTCCAGCACAGCCTCAGCCGTCTCGGCGTCACGCTTGAGATTCGTCAGGTGGATAACGCGCAACTCAACAATCGTCTGCGCAGCCGCGACTACGACATGATGCCGGTGCTGTGGCAGGCGACACCGTGGCCGAGCTCCGATCTGCAAATCGCCTGGGCCTCGCAGTATGTCGATTCCACCTATAACGCCCCGGGCGTTAAAAATCCGGTGATCGATAAACTCATCGCCGGGATCATCCGCTGGCAGGGAAACAAAGAGAAACTCCTTCCCCTCGGACGCGCACTGGACCGCGTCCTCACATGGAATTACTATCAGTTACCCATGTGGTACATGGCAGAAGATCGCATCGCATACTGGGATAAGTTTTCCCACCCGGTCATGCGCCCCGTTTACTCGCTCGGCTTCGATACCTGGTGGTATGACGTGAATAAAGCCGCGAAGCTGCCCGCAGACAGACGTTAAGGAACCCTATGGGCGCGTACCTGATCCGCCGATTATTACTGGTGATCCCGACCTTGTGGGCGATCATCACCATCAACTTTTTTATCGTGCAAATTGCGCCTGGCGGCCCGGTTGACCAGGCCATTGCGGCGATTCAGTTCGGCGATCGCAGCGCCCTGCCCGGCGCGGGTGGCGAAGGAATGGGCGCCACGCATGCTCGCACTGGCGTCGGTAACGTCAGCGACGGCCAGTACCGCGGCGCACGCGGGTTGGATCCGGAAGTCATTGCTGAAATCACGCACCGCTACGGCTTCGATAAACCCATTCATGAGCGTTATTTCAAAATGCTGGGCGAGTACCTGCGTTTTGACTTCGGTAACAGCCTGTTCCGCAGCGCGTCGGTATTACAACTGGTGAAGGACAGTCTGCCGGTCTCCGTGTCGCTCGGTATCTGGAGCACGCTTATCATCTATCTGGTCTCGATTCCGCTTGGCATTCGTAAAGCGGTGCAAAACGGCAGCCGGTTCGACATCTGGAGCAGCGCATTCATCATTATCGGCTACGCGATCCCGGCGTTCCTGTTCGCCATTTTGCTGATCGTCTTTTTCGCGGGCGGCAGCTATTACGATCTCTTCCCGCTGCGCGGGCTGACCTCCGCCAATTTCGATTCCCTGCCATGGTATAAACAGATTACCGATTACCTCTGGCACATCACTCTACCGGTGCTGGCGACGGTGATTGGCGGCTTTGCAGCGCTGACCATGTTGACCAAAAACTCGTTCCTTGATGAGATCCGCAAGCAGTACGTGGTCACCGCACGCGCCAAAGGGGTAAGCGAACATAACATTCTGTGGAAACACATTTTCCGTAACGCGATGCTGCTGGTGATCGCCGGCTTTCCTGCCACCTTCATCAGCATGTTTTTTACCGGTTCCCTGCTGATTGAAGTGATGTTCTCCCTCAACGGCCTGGGGTTGCTGGGCTACGAAGCCACGCTCTCCCGCGATTACCCGGTAATGTTTGGCACGCTTTACATCTTCACCCTGATTGGTCTGCTGCTGAATATCATCAGCGATATCAGCTATACGCTGGTGGACCCACGCATTGATTTTGAGGGCCGCTGATGCCGCTATTAAGTCCCGTCAACCAGGCCCGCTGGGCGCGCTTTCGCCATAACCGTCGCGGTTACTGGTCTCTGTGGCTATTTCTCATCCTGTTTACCTGTAGCCTGTTTTCAGAACTGCTGGCGAACGACAAACCGTTACTTGTCGAGTATCGCGGCAGCTTGTACGTGCCCTTTCTGAAAAACTACACCGAGCAGCAGTTTGGCGGCGTCTTTACCACCAGCGCCGATTACCAGGATCCGTGGCTGCAAAAGCAACTGGAAGATAACGGCTGGGTGCTCTGGGCGCCGGTTCGCTTTGGTGCCACCAGCATCAATTTCGCCACCGATCGCCCCTTCCCTTCTCCGCCCTCGGCGACTAACTGGCTGGGGACTGACGCCAATGGCGGTGACGTGCTGGCGCGCATTCTCTACGGCACCCGCATTTCCGTACTGTTCGGCCTGATGCTGACGCTGTGCTCCAGCGTGATGGGTGTGCTGGCGGGCGCATTGCAGGGGTATTACGGCGGAAAAGTCGATCTCTGGGGCCAGCGCTTTATTGAAGTGTGGTCCGGCATGCCGACGCTGTTTTTAATTATCCTGCTGTCGAGCGTGGTACAACCCAATTTCTGGTGGCTGCTCGCCATCACCGTATTGTTTGGCTGGATGGCGCTGGTGGGCGTGGTGCGCGCTGAATTCCTGCGCACACGGAATTTCGACTACATTCGCGCCGCACAGGCGCTGGGGGTGAGCGACCGCGGTATTATCTTCCGTCATATGCTGCCCAACGCAATGGTCGCGACGCTTACCTTCCTGCCATTTATTCTGTGCAGTTCCATCACTACGCTGACCTCGCTGGATTTCCTCGGCTTCGGGCTGCCGCTGGGCTCGCCGTCGCTCGGCGAGTTACTGTTGCAGGGGAAAAATAACCTGCAGGCGCCGTGGCTTGGTATTACCGCGTTTTTATCAGTGGCAGTGCTGCTGTCGCTGCTGATTTTTATTGGCGAAGCCGTGCGCGATGCCTTCGACCCCAACAAGGCGGTGTAGGATGACCTCTCCCTTACTGACCATCGAAAACCTCTCCATCGCCTTTACCGATCGCGGCGAAAGCCGTACGGTGGTGAGCGATTTGTCGTTGCAGGTTAACGCGGGCGAAACCCTGGCGCTGGTGGGCGAGTCCGGTTCCGGGAAAAGCGTATCCGCCCTTTCGGTGCTGCGGCTGCTCCCTTCCCCACCGGTCAGCTACCCGACCGGGGATATCCATTTTCACGGTCAGTCTTTGCTGCATGCCGATGAACGCACCCTGCGGGGAATTCGTGGTAACCGCATCGCGATGATTTTCCAGGAGCCGATGGTGTCGCTGAACCCGCTGCATACGCTGGAGAAACAACTGTACGAGGTGCTTTCACTGCACCGGGGGATGCGCAAGGAGGCTGCGCGGGCGGAAATCCTCGACTGCCTTGAGCGCGTCGGGATCCGCAATGCGCCGAAGCGACTGGCGGATTACCCGCATCAGCTTTCCGGCGGCGAACGCCAGCGCGTTATGATTGCCATGGCGTTGCTGACACGACCTGAGCTGTTGATCGCCGACGAACCCACCACCGCGCTGGATGTTTCGGTGCAGGCGCAAATTCTGCAACTGCTGCGCGAACTGCGCGACGAGCTCAATATGGGCCTGTTGTTCATCACCCACAACCTGAGCATCGTGCGCAAACTGGCCGACAATGTGGCAGTGATGCAGGACGGTCGCTGTGTGGAGCAGAACCGCGCCAGCGCGCTCTTTTCTGCCCCTGTTCACCCTTACACCCGCAAGCTTATCGACAGTGAGCCGTCCGGCGATCCTGTCCCGATCACCGGGGATGCCAAACCCCTGTTGCAGATTGAGAAACTGAGCGTGGCGTTTCCGGTGCGCAAAGGTGTGTTGCGTCGCGTGGTCGACAGCAACCGCGTGGTGAAAGCGATCAGCTTTTCGCTGCGTCCGGGGGAAACGCTGGGGCTGGTCGGCGAATCAGGCTCAGGTAAAAGCACCACCGGGCTGGCACTGCTGCGGCTGATTGCCTCGGAAGGTTCGATTGTCTTTGACGGGCAGGCGTTACAGGGCCGCAACCGCAAGCAGATGCTGCCGCTGCGTCATCGCATTCAGGTAGTGTTTCAGGACCCGAACTCGTCGCTGAACCCGCGTCTTAACGTATTGCAGATTATCGAAGAGGGGTTGCGCGTTCACCAGCCCACGCTCACTCCCGCGCAGCGTGAAGAAGAAGTGATCCGCGTGATGCAGGAGGTGGGGCTTGATCCGCAAACCCGTCAGCGTTACCCGGCGGCGTTTTCCGGCGGCCAGCGACAGCGTATTGCCATCGCCCGCGCGCTGATCCTCAAGCCCGAACTGATTGTGCTGGATGAACCCACCTCGTCGCTGGACAGAACCGTGCAGGCGCAAATTCTTGCGCTGCTCAAGGCATTACAGGAGAAACATCGCCTGGCTTACATATTCATCAGCCACGATCTCCATGTGGTCCGATCGCTGTGTCATCAGGTGATTGTGTTGCGTCAGGGGGAAGTTGTGGAGCAAGGAGAGTGTCAGCGCGTTTTTGCCGCACCGCAGCAGGAGTATACCCGTCAGCTACTGTCGTTGAGCTGACGGTCAGAAAGGATTATTACCGGAAAACGGCTCCGCAATCGCCACGCCGAAATTTTTCAGGCGACAGGTTGCGGCGTACTCGTCCTGACAGTTCACAAACAGGCAGGGTTCGCCTTCGCATTCCAGCACGGAACACGCCACTTCGATATCCGTTAATGCCTGACTGAGCGTATGCATCACCGGCCAGGCTTTTTCACCGTCCGGGCTCAGCAGTTTGAGGCCAACAAGGCTGTTATCGCTCAGTGGACCGTTTTGCGGAATCGGTTCAACTCTTGAACCTGCAAAACCGGCAGACCAGCGATAGCTCTGCGGCAAGCGGTGAACGATGGAAAGCTGCATGGTATTCACGATTTTTCCCCAGGAAAAAACAAAACTTCACAATAATTTCACATTTATATTAACACATCGTTGACAGATCGTCCTGCAAGCCGCCAGGAAAACGTTTACATCTGCACCTGGCAAGGTTTAACGATTTATTATCCTGCGTTTTACAAAACTGCTACGAATGCATTTTGCGCTATATGTACCCGTTTCTGTGATCTAACACAACCTTTTTGTCTACAACGATGTGACTTTTTACATAAATTGATTTTACATAAAAGAAACATCCATCAGAACAACGAACAGAAACTCCGTTGATATGTGTCAAGAAAGGGGGCCAATTTACCCCCATAGAAGCAGGTTTAGTGAATGATTTTCCTGGGGCGGCTGGCGTAAAGATAGAAAAGCAACGAACAACTGGCGCACAAAATCATGGAAATCAGCATCGGCCAACTGGTGGTAAACGTAGCCAGCGACAGGGCAGCGCCCACAATGGCGCCAATACCGAAACGGAACGTCCCCGCGAGCGATGACGCCGTGCCCGCCATGTGCGGAAACTCATCAAGAATGACCGCCATCGCATTTGACGACACCATCGCCACGCAGCCAACAAACACGGCAATGCCCATCACCAGTGACCAGAACCCCACACCGAGCAGCGCACAGACCACCATCCACAGCGCCATCACAAACTGGATCCATAACCCGGCGCGGAACATGTTCAGCGCCCCTACCCGACGCACAAAGCGGCTGTTAATAATGGTCATGATGAACAAGAAGACGACGTTGAGCGCAAAGTAGTAACCAAAGTGCTGCGGGGAGACGTGGTTAAGCTCGATATAGACAAACGGACCGGCGCTCAGGAAGGAGAACATGCCGGCGAAGCTGAAACCGCTGGCAAGCATATAACTCAGCACGCGTTTATGGCGAAACAGCGTCGCGAAATTGCCGGTTGTGGTGCGAATGTGAAACTTTTGCCGCCGCTCGACCGGCAGCGTTTCGTGAATAAAAAAGAACACCATCAACGAGGCCAGCAGCGCGGCAATGGCGAGGATCCAGAAAATCATATGCCAGCTGAACCAGACCAGCACCGCGCCACCGACCATTGGCGCCACCAGCGGCGCAATGGTCGTCACCAGCATGACGAAGGACATCATGCGGGAGAATTCTTCTTTCGGGTAGATATCACGCATCAGGGCGTTGATCACTACGCTTGCCGCTGCCGCCGCAAGGCCGTGGAAGAAACGCATCACAATCAGTTGATCGATGGTCTGTGACAGCGCACAGGCCACCGCCGCTGCGGCAAACACCAGCGTACCGCCGAGGATCACCGGCTTACGCCCGATGCTGTCCGCCATCGGGCCGTACAACAACTGGCCCAGTGCAAACCCCAGAATATAGGTGCTGAGCGTCATCTGCGCGCTGCCTGCCGGAACGCCGAACTGCGACGAAATCACCGGCAGCGCGGGTAAATACATATCGATCGACAGTGGCATCAGCATGGCCAGCAGGCCAAGAATAAAAACAATACCCAGTGAAGAATTCTGCCTGGATGTCACAAAAAGCTCCTCAGATTAGTGGGAAGGCATGCCGACACTGGCGATTTCTTCTTCGGTGAGCGGGCGGTATTCCCCCGGCTCCAGTTGCGGATCAAGCGTAATACCGCCGATCCGTTCACGATGCAGGCCGACAACATGGTTGCCGACCGCAGCGAACATGCGTTTCACCTGATGATAGCGTCCTTCGCTGATCGTCAGACGCACCTGCGTCGGGGTGATCACTTCCAGCTCAGCGGGTTTAGTGAGCGATTTTTCATTGTGCAATTGAATGCCCTGCGCAAACCGCGTAGCCGTTTCATCGCTGACCGGCGATTCCAGCGTCACCAGATAGGTTTTTTCACAATGGTGTTTCGGCGAGGTGATGCGGTGCGACCACTGGCCGTCATCAGTCATCAGCACCAGCCCGGTGGTGTCGATATCCAGACGCCCTGCCGCATGCAGCTTGTGCGCCACCGGCTCGTCAAGAAAATAGAGCACGGTTGGATGATCCGGATCGTCTGTGGAGCAGACGTAGCCTTCCGGCTTGTTCAGCATAAAATAGCGCGGGCCGCTCTGTTGGATCAGCGGGTTGCCATCATAATCCACAACATGCTCAGGAAGCAGTTTAAAAGCGGTGTTTTTCACAATGTCGCCATCCACGGTAACGCGGCTGGCGCGAATTTCACGCCCGGCAATAGCACGGCTGACGCCGAGTTGCTGAGCGATAAACTTATCAAGTCGCATGAGGTTTTTTTAGCCTGTCAAAATGCCGGAGGTCGGGAAAACATCCCGAAAAAGAAGCAATAACTGTGATCAGTATAACGGGCTCCTTTCGTCACTCAAGGAAAAAGATTCGTGGCATACTGTAGGCGTGATCATGAAAACAGCAGACTTATGACTTTTACACTTCGCCCCTATCAGCAGGAAGCCGTTGACGCCACCCTCGCCCACTTTCGCCATCACTCTGAACCCGCCGTGATCGTGCTGCCCACCGGCGCCGGGAAAAGCCTGGTGATTGCCGAACTGGCGCGGCTGGCTCGTGGGCGCGTGCTGGTGCTGGCGCATGTGAAAGAACTGGTCGCGCAAAACCACGCCAAATACCGTGCGCTGGGGCTGGAGGCCGACATTTTCGCCGCCGGGCTGAAGCGCAAAGAAAGCCACGGCAAAGTAGTTTTTGGCAGTGTGCAGTCCGTTGCCCGCAATCTGGAAAGCTTTCAGGGCGAGTTTTCACTGCTAATTGTTGATGAATGCCATCGTATTGGCGATGACGACGAAAGCCAGTATCAGCAAATTCTCAGCCACCTGAAAACCGTGAACCCGCACCTTCGTCTGTTGGGTCTGACCGCCACGCCGTTTCGCCTCGGCAAAGGCTGGATCTACCAGTTTCACTACCACGGTATGGTGCGCGGCACCGAAAAGGCGCTGTTTCGCGACTGCATCTATGAACTCCCCCTGCGTTACATGATCAAGCATGGCTATCTGACGCCGCCGGAACGGCTGGATATGCCGGTCGTGCAGTATGATTTCAGCTGCCTGCAGGCGCAGAGCAACGGCCTGTTCAGCGAAGCGGATCTCAACCACGAACTGAAAAAACAGCAGCGCATCACGCCGCATATCATCAGCCAGATTGTCGAGTTCGCTGAAACGCGCAAAGGGGTGATGATTTTCGCCGCCACCGTCGAACATGCGCGGGAAATCACCGGCCTGCTGCCCGCCGACAATGCGCGGCTGATCACCGGCGAAACCCCCGGCCCACAGCGTGACGCGTTAATCGCCGCCTTTAAAGCGCAGCAGTTTTCGCTTTCTGGTGAACGTTTCAGTACTGACTACTGGCTTTGACGCGCCGCATGTGGATCTCATCGCCATTCTGCGCCCGACCGAATCCGTCAGCCTGTATCAGCAAATCGTCGGGCGCGGGCTGCGTCTCGCCCCGGGCAAAACCGATTGTCTGATCCTCGATTACGCCGGAAACCCGCACGATCTCTATACGCCGGAAGTGGGGTCGCCCAAAGGGAAAAGTGACAATGTCCCGGTGCAGGTTTTCTGCCCCGATTGCGGCTTTGCCAATACATTCTGGGGAAAGACTACTGCCGACGGCACGCTGATTGAGCATTTCGGCCGCCGCTGCCAGGGCTGGTTTGAAGACGATGACGGGCACCGCGCACAATGCGACTACCGTTTTCGCTTTAAAAACTGTCCGCAGTGTAACGCGGAAAATGACATCGCTGCCCGCCGCTGCCGCGAGTGCGACACAATACTGGTTGACCCTGACGATATGCTGAAAGCGGCGCTGAAGCTCAAGGACGCGCTGGTGCTGCGCTGTAGCGGCATGGTGCTGCAACAGGGAGCCGATGAAAAAGGCGACTGGCTGAAAGTCACCTATTTTGATGAAGACGGCGCCGACGTCAGCGAACGTTTTCGCCTGCGGACGCCCGCGCAGCGCACTGCGTTTGAGCAACTGTTTATTCGCCCGCACACCCGAACGCCCGGCGGCGTGCCGCTGCGCTGGATCACCGTCGCAGACATTCTGGCGCAGCAGGCGTTGCTGCGCCATCCGGATTTCGTCGTCGCCCGTAAAAAAGGGCAATTCTGGCAGGTGCGGGAAAAAGTCTTCGATTACGAAGGCCGCTTCCGCCGGGCCAACGAGTTACGCTGAATAATCCATCGCCCGTAAGTCATCCACCAGCGACGGTCCGACAGGCCGCCAGCCAAGCCGCTGCTGCGTCCAGTCGCCCGAGGCGCGTAAATCAAGCGAGGCAAAGGTGGAAAACCAACCGAAATAGGCCTGCGCCTCCGTTGCGGCCAGCGACACCACCGGAACGCCCAGCCCTGCGCCCACCACGTCGGCTATCGCCCGTGAAGTTATCTCCTGCTCGGCAACCGCATGGTAGCGTTCGCCGCGCGCGCCCTGCTCCAGCGCCAGCCGGTAGAGCCGCGCCACGTCAGTCACATGCGCCGCCGACCAGCTGTTGAGTCCCTCGCCAATGACCGCCGCGCTGCCTTTTTCCCGGCTGAGCGAAATATAGTAGGAGATCAGCCCCTGGCGGCGGGTGTCGTGCACCTGTGGCAACCGCATGACTCGTACATCCACGCCCTGCTCCAGCAGCGCGTGACCTGCCAGCTCAGAGGCGACACGCGGGTTGGGATGCGCCGGGTTAAACACCCTTTCTATCGCCAGTTCGCCATGCCCCGGATCGCCCATCCCGGTACCGGAAGTGATGATCAGCGGTCGCGACGAGCCTTTCAGCGCAGAACCGAGCGCGGCAATCACCCGGCTGTCTTTCTGGCAATTTTCGACAAAACGGCTGAAGTCGTGATCGAAGGCAGTATGAATGACTGCGTCGGCCTGCGCCACACCCGCCAGTAGTGAATCGGGTTCCTCGAGCGACCCACGATGCACCTCGATCCCCGCGCCGGTCAGCGCGCTGGCGCTGGCGTCAGAGCGCGCCAGACCGATGACCTGATGCCCGGCAGAGCGCAGTTCAGGAATAAGATGGGAACCAATAAACCCCGTTGCTCCGGTAAGAAATACACGCATAAGATGCCTCCTGATAAGTCAGTCATGACATCTTACCCGCGGCGTTATACTATAAAAGTAGTGATATTATCGTAGTATAACGACTAACAGGATAAGCATGTCTGAAGACACCATTAACGCCCTCGGCAGTTTTCTGAAGGCCTGTCGCGCGCGGCTTGATCCCGTCTCTTTCGGCTTCCGACCGGAACGCCGCCGCACGCCGGGGTTGCGCCGTGAAGAGGTCGCGCAACTGGCAAACATCAGCCCGACCTGGTATACGTGGCTTGAGCAGGGGCGCGGCGGTACGCCGTCAAAAGAGGTGCTTAACCGCATCGCCGCTGGCCTGCGGTTGACGGCGCCGGAACGCGATCATGTTTTTATTCTCGCATTCGGTCATTTACCGGAATCGCACTATCAGGGCGCCGATGAGATCACGCCGCGCCTGCAGCGGGTGCTGGACGCGCTGCCCGCCAGTCCGGCAATCGTAAAAAACATTTTCTGGGATGTGATCGCCTGGAACCCTGCCGCCGCAGTGGTACTGACCGATTATGCAAAACTGCCCCGCGACCAGCGCAATATTCTGCGGCGTTTATTCAGTGACTCGCACACCCGCGCGGCACAGAAAAACTGGTCCAGCGTGGCGGAGGCGGTGGTTGGCGCGTTTCGCGCTGACGTGGCGCGGGCGGGCGACTCGGCGGAGATGGCACAGTTAGTGAGCGACCTGCGGCACACCAGCGTTGAGTTCGATGCGCTCTGGCGTCGCAATGACGTAACCGGTCACGGCGAAGGCATTAAACAATTGCATCACCCGACGATTGGCGATATCGATCTGGAATTTTCGACCTTCTCAGTGGAGGGACGCGCGGATCTTAACCTGATGATTTTTAATCCGGCAAACCGCGACAGCGAATTACGCATCCGCCAGTGGATGGCGACGCCCCCGCCAGCCTGAAGCGGCGGTTTTGATTGCCGTGGCGTGCATTCGCGGCTATAATACCGCCCGCTTTTGCATTCGCAAAGCAGAATAACGATCTGCTGCTGGGTCGCCTGTAGCAGAATTGACATAACAGAGAGATATCAATGTTTACTATTACCGTTGAAGTACGTAAAGAGCAGGGTAAGGGTGCGAGCCGCCGCCTGCGTGCAGCTAACAAATTCCCGGCTATCGTTTACGGTGGCAAAGCTGCTCCGGTTGCTATCGAACTGGATCAGGACCAGGTGTGGAACATGCAGAATAAAGCAGAGTTCTACAGCGACGTTCTGACTCTGGTCATCGACGGCAAAGAAGAAAAAGTGAAAGTTCAGGCTGTTCAGCGTCACCCGTTCAAGCCGAAACTGTCTCACATCGACTTCGTTCGCGCGTGATCGCTGACGAGTTGAGAGAAAACCCCGCGCTGCGGGGTTTTTTTATGCCTGTCAGCGACCACCGGAGGTGCGGCGCTGAAGCTGATCGCGCAGGTTTGGCGGCGTTCCCTTGATGGTCAGGGTATCGGTCGCCGGATCCCAGAAAATGCGTTCGCCCAGTAGCATGGCGTCGAAATTGATCGTCAGGCCGCCGCCGCTTCCCGCATATTTGGTCAACTGGCGCAGCGTGCTGCGATCCGCCGGGAAACTCTCTTCCAGCTCATAGCCTTTCTCTGCCGTAAACTGCTGGAAGCTGACCTCGCTGACCCCGGCAAGCTCGTTGGACAGCGATTCCAGTTCAATCTCTTCCCCCGCCTGCAGTTGCTCGTTGCAGTAGGTATAGACCTGCTGACGCACGTTCTGGCGTTCGGACTTGTCGAGCTGCGCTTCGGCGGTGAAATCGTCCACGGCCTGCAGCAGCCCACGGTTTTGCGCTTTCGCGTTAAGCCCTTCGCTGGCGCCGAGGAAATCCATAAAGAAATCGGCCACTTTACGCCCGACACGCCCTTTCAGGAACGTCAGGTAGCGGGTGGATTCCGGGTTGGTTTCCCATTCGGTCAGATCGATACGGGCCACAATATCGGCATGGTTGATATCGAGATAGTGCGTCGCGCTGATATCCAGTTGTTCGTTGACACGCATGCTGCTCAGGTTGTTCAGCACCGTGACCAACAGATATTCCACCGCCAGATAACGGTAATGGCAAAACAGCACAATACCGCCTTCGGCAAACGGGTATTTCGCCAGTTCATCGCGCAGGCGACCAGTGGCGGCGCGGCTGAAGGCGAGAAAGTCTTCTTCGCCCTGACGATGCAGACGCAACGCCTGCGCCAGCTCGCTCTCTTCGTTAAACAGGCCATAGGCTTTATTTTTTGCGCTGTAGACGCGGTTCAGCTCGGCCATCATCTCTTCGACGGTTGCCGTCGGTTCAAGCAAGGTATCGCGCAGCACCAGCTCAAGGGTTTGCTCATCGCGCTTGATAAGCTGATGTAAGGCAATCTGGTTGATATCCAGACTCATGTTAAACTCTCCTTTTAGACCGGGCGGTATTCAACCACCCGCGGCGCGACTGCGCAAGCGTAGAAAAAAAGCGGAAAAAAAGCTGGTGCTACGGTAATATGTTGCCCTTTCATGAACAAACAGATTTTGATTTATGCCGCAACTCTCCCGCTATAGTGATGAACACGTTGAACAATTGCTCAATGAGCTGGTCAACGTACTGGAAAAACATAAAGCCCCAACCGATCTTTCCCTGATGGTGCTGGGCAATATGGTGACGAATCTGATCAATACCAGCGTTGCGCCGGCACAACGTCAGGCCATTGTGCGTTCTTTTGCCCAGGCTCTGCAAACTTCCGTCAGCGACGACCAGGCTCACTAAGGAAAACAAACAACAGCATATGGTGACGCATCGTCAGTCCTACCGTGAAAAAGTCTCCCAGATGGTTAGCTGGGGGCACTGGTTCGCCCTGTTCAACATGCTGTTGGCCATGGTTCTCGGTAGCCGCTATCTGTTTGTCGCCGACTGGCCGACGACGCTCGCGGGCCGCCTCTATTCGTACCTGACGATCATCGGGCATTTTAGTTTTCTGGTCTTTGCCTCTTATGTACTAATCCTGTTTCCTCTGACGTTCATCGTCATGTCGCAGCGGCTGATGCGGGTTTTGTCCGCCATTTTTGCCACCGCGGGCATGACGTTGCTGTTAATCGACAGCGAAGTTTTCACCCGTTTCCACCTGCATCTTAATCCCATCGTCTGGGAACTGGTCGTTAACCCGGACCAGAACGAAATGGCGCGCGACTGGCAGCTGATGTTTATCAGCGTACCGGTCATTCTGCTCATTGAGATGCTGTTCGCCACCTGGAGCTGGCAAAAGCTGCGCAGCCTGACGCGCCGCCGCCGCTATGCGAAACCGGTCGCCTGGCTGTTTTTTATCTCTTTTATCGCCTCGCACGTGTTGTATATCTGGGCTGATGCCAATTTCTATCGCCCGATCACCATGCAGAGAGCGAATCTCCCTCTCTCCTATCCGATGACCGCGCGTCGGTTTCTGGAAAAACATGGTCTGCTTGATGCGCAGGATTACCAGCGCCGCCTGATTGAGCAAGGCGATCCGGAAGCGGTGTCGGTGCAGTATCCGTTAAGCGATCTGCACTTCCGCGATATGGGCGCGGGGCAAAATGTGCTGTTGATTACCGTCGATGGCCTGAATTATTCCCGCTATGAAAAACTGATGCCGGAACTGGCCGGGTTTGCGGAGAAAAACATCCGCTTTACCCAGCACATGAGTTCAGGCGATACCGTCGATAGCGGCATCTTCGGCCTGTTCTACGGTATTTCCGCGGGCTATATGGACGGCGTGTTGTCTACGCGCACACCTGCCGCGCTGGTAACCGCGCTCAATCAGCAGGGCTACCAGTTGGGGCTCTTCTCTTCTGATGGCTTCAACAGCCCGATGTACCGCCAGGCGCTACTCTCCGACTTCTCGCTGCCGCCAGCGAAGACGCAGACTGACGACCAGACCGCGACGCAGTGGGTGAACTGGCTGGAAGGCAACGCCCAGGAAGATAACCGCTGGTTCTCGTGGATTGCCTTCAACGGCACCAATCTCGATGACAGTCAAAAACAGGGCTTCACGCGCCGCTACTCGCGTGCGGCAGCGGATGTTGACAGCCAGATCGCCCGGGTACTGACCACGCTCGAGGCTGCCGGGAAACTGGATAACACCGTGGTGATTATTACCGCCGGTCACGGGGTGCCACTTGGCGACAAACGTAACGGGTTTGAATGGTCGCGCGATGCGTTGCAGGTTCCGCTCATCATTCACTGGCCGGGAACGCCTGCCCAGCGCATCAACGCGTTGACTGACCATAAAGATGTGATGACCACGCTGATGCAGCGCCTGCTGCACGTCAGTACGCCAGCAAACGAATACTCGCAGGGCCAGGATCTGTTCTCCGCAGTGCGTCGCCATAACTGGGTGACCGCCGCCAACAATAACACGCTGGCCATCACTACACCGGAGATCACCGTGGTGCTCGATCACAACGGCAAATACACCACCTGGGATCGTAACGGCGAGAAGCTGCGCGACCAGAAACCTCAGCTAAGTCTGCTGTTGCAGGTTCTCACGGACGAAAAACGCTTTATCGCTAACTGATTGATTAATTATGAATCACTCAGCAGGAGGCTGGCTTGCAATCGACACTGAAACGGGTAGTATTAGCGCACGTGTCGGCACGTAGCGCAGCCTGGTAGCGCACTGTCATGGGGTGTCAGGGGTCGGAGGTTCAAATCCTCTCGTGCCGACCAAAATTTCCCTTTTAAAGCAGCCCCTTACGGCTGCTTTTTTCGTTTACAATTATTTCACAAGGTGAAATGAAGGTGAAATGAAGGTGAAACCCTGACGAAAAAGCACCAGTCCCCCTGCTCCACTCCCCCTATTTCATTGCCTATACTTTCAGTCTGACGACTGGAGGTTTTCATGTGCGGAAGGTTTGCCCAGGCACAAACTCGCGAAGAGTATCTGGCGTATCTGGCCGATGAGGCTGAACGAGATATTCCCTATGACCCTGAACCGATTGGGCGCTACAACGTGGCACCTGGAACCAAAGTTTTATTACTGAGCGAACGGGACGAACAACTGCATCTTGATCCTGTTCTTTGGGGATATGCACCCGGTTGGTGGGATAAGCCGCCGTTGATTAATGCGCGCGTCGAAACAGCTGCCACCAGCAGAATGTTCAAACCTTTGTGGCAGCATGGCAGGGCAATCGTTTTTGCGGATGGATGGTTTGAGTGGACGAAGGAAGACGGCCATAAACAGCCCTACTTCATTCACAGGAAAGACGGGAAACCAATATTCATGGCGGCTATCGGTAGCACGTCGCTTGAACGTGGAGATGAGGCTGAAGGTTTTTTGATTGTAACGGCAGCAGCTGACAGAGGCCTGGTGGATATCCATTACCGCCGACCGTTGGTATTGTCCCCTGAAGCAGCGCGTGAATGGATGCGGCAGGATATTAGCGGGAAAGAAGCAGAAGAGATCGCTAGTGACTGTTCATTGTCTGCTGACCTCTTCACCTGGCACGCCGTGACGCGTGCCGTTGGTAATGTGAAAAATCAAGGCCCGGAGTTAATTGAGGCTGTCAATTAGAGAACGTGAACTCGTCTGCTATGAGCGAATAGCAGAAGTTCGTAGTTGTTTTAATATCCCATGAAGGCATTACATAAATTGTGGTGTGTAAAACAACGGGGAGCAGGTAAATTGAATAAGTTTTAATCTGGATCAATCCTCGCCTTTACAATCAACTACCAGACAACTGATCTGCAATGCTATGCTTTCGTTATGTCAAAAATGACATAACGAATCAGAGAGGAACGCATGTCGTCAGTTTCAAACAGGAATGGAAAAGGGGTTTTCTCAGGCGCGATAATAGGGGCTTTAGGCGGGTTGGTTGGCCTCGGAGGGGCTGAATTTCGCCTTCCCGTCCTGATCGGTAGTTTCAAAATCGCGACCCTGGAAGCTGTCATTTTTAACAAAGCAATGAGTCTCACCGTGGTGGCTATTGCTTTAATTTTCCGAACAAAATCTATATCTCTCGATCAGTTGGTGGCGCATCTTGATATTGTCATAAACTTGCTGGCAGGAAGTCTTATTGGAGCATGGTGGGCCGCAGGTCGTGCCATTAAGATGTCCAGAATCTGGCTGGACAGAATTATTCTGATCCTGCTTGTTTTACTGTCTTTTGTCATGCTCTCTGAAGCCTGGATGCCGCTGCACAGTATTTCAGGCGGGTTATTTCAACCCGGCCTTGCCACAATTATTGCGGGTGTGGTTTCAGGGTTCTTTATCGGGATAGTCGCAGCTTTGCTGGAGTGGCTGGTGGAGAGCTTCTTATCCCCACAATCGTTATCCTTTTCGGGGTAGATATCAAACTGGCCGGCAGCCTTTCACTGATGATCAGCCTGCCAACGATGATTGTTGGTTTTTCCGTTATACAAATGCAGATGCTTTCCTGGTTCTGAAGAAAGAAAGGCCACTGTTTGTATGGATGGTCATCGGTTCAGTAATTGGCGCAGCAATTGGTGGACTTATGGTCGGCCTGTTCCCGGTTAAAGCACTTATGACTTTACTTGGTGTGATCCTTCTTATCTCTGCCATCAAAACTTTCAAACACACCCGGTAAAAAAACTTTGCCCGGAGTTCTCAGGATGAATAAAAAAACGCTTATGTCTGATTTTATTTTGGTCAGACCCCGAATTTACATCAATGACAATATCTCGCTGGGACCGGGGAAAATCGATCTGTTACGCGCTATAGATGGGTTTCATTCCCTCTCAGCTGCCGCAAAAGATCTGGGAATCCCCTATAAAAGGGCGTGGCTCCTGATTGATACGCTCAACAAAGGCATAGGTAAGCCGGTGGTCATTACATCAACAGGCGGCAGTAAAGGCGGAGGCTCGGTTTTGACACCACTTGGCAAGAAACTTCTTACATGGTACGACAAGGTAGAGGCTAACCTTAACGAGCAATCACAGCAGGACTTGCAGGATCTCGAAAAAATTATCTTCGGAGATAGCTAGCGACCTCCGCTTATGGCACTTAACGGACTAAGAATCCATTAAAATTCATCGGACCCTAAGGAAATCAGAATACCTTGTGGTGTATCGTGGGGAAAGCATTTCACGCTTCATCTGCCACGGCTGCTGAATCCCCTGCCCGGCAAAAAACAACGCGCCCTTCCCATCCCGAGCGTTCAGGCGGTCCAGTACCTCCATCAGTTGCGCGCTATTTCTCCGCGGTGCATTGTCGTCGAACAGGTTAAGCTGCGCCACGCCCTGGCTGAAGAAGTCGCCCAACATAACGCCCGCTTTCTGGTACCGGTATCCGTCCTTCCATATCTCATCCAGACAGCGCACAGCAGCGTCGATAATATCCCGACTGTCCTGCGTTGGCGTCATCAGCTTCACCGACATGTTACAGCCGTAATATGGCTCGTTGAGTGCAAACGGCGACGTCTTCACGAATGCTGAAATGTACCGACAATACTGATGCTCACCCCTTAATTTCTCCGCTGCGCGCTCGGCGTAACTGCATATCGCCTGGCGCATGTCTTCATAGTCAGTGATGCGCTCCCCAAACGACCTGCTGCAGACAATTTCCTGTTTTGTCGGGGCAAACTCTTCAATTTCGAGACAAGGCTCACCACACAGCTCGCGCACTGTTCTTTCCAGAACGACATTGAAGTGCTTACGGATAAACCTGATATCTGTTTCCGCCAGTTGGAGAACTGTTTTGATCCCCATCATCTCCAGCTTTTTCGATATACGGCGCCCGACTCCCCACACCTCGTCCACTGGCAACAGAGACATCAGTTTGCGCTGGCGCTCTACGTTCGAAAGGTCAACGACACCGCCGGTGGCCTTCCATGTCTTTGCTGCGTAGTTCGCCAGTTTCGCCAGCGTCTTCGTCTGCGCGATGCCCACTCCCACTGGCAAAGCAGTATTCCGGTAAACGGCATTTTTCAGCTCTCGTCCAAACTCTTCCAGCACCCGACAATTCCGCACACCAGTCAGGTCGCAGAAGGCCTCGTCGATAGAGTAAATTTCAACACGGGGTGCCAGCTCCTCAAGTGTTGTCATGACTCGGTGACTCATGTCGGCATACAGCTCATAGTTAGAACTGAAACAGACGACGCCATTGCGCCGGAAGTGGTCCTTCTGCTTGAAGTACGGCTCACCCATTTTTACAAATGGTTTGGCTTCAACAGAACGCGCGATAACGCACCCGTCATTGTTTGACAGCACGACTACAGGTCTTCCTTTTAAATCCGGCCTGAATACCCGCTCGCAGCTTGCGTAAAAGCTATTCACATCGACAAGTGCGAACATCACATCACCGGCAGATCGTCGAAACCAGCCCGGCTGATAAGATGCGTTACGACGCCTATTACTTCGACATCATCAAGGCCATCACCCTCGATTACTTCACCATCCTCCGTGATGAGTGATGTACCGGCGAGCCTGGCAAACTGCTGATGCCCACAAAAGGCTATCAGCAAAACACATGAGGTATCCGGCTTGCCTGCTCGGTCAACAATCGCGTACCCCGACTGAATTTCAAACACCTCCGCTCCCTGTCGGATGCCGCATACGGTGAGGATTGACTGCTGCATGAAGCACCTCCAATAAATACTGTTTATATATACAGTAGATTTATTATCTCAGCAGATCAACACCTGTTTCCACAGTTTCCTGTAAGCCATTATTTGCCGGAAATTTTTTGTATAACGTGCAGACGGCAACGTCATAGATGATCGCCACCTGTTTCCGGTCAAGGCCGTTTTGAATGAGTCGGCCCGCCTGAGCCCATTGCTCCGGCGAAAGCTTTGGTCGCCGCCCGCCTATTCGCCCTTTTGCGCGCGCCGCCGCCAGCCCCGCACGGGTTCGCTCGACGATAAGCTCACGCTCCATCTCAGCCAGCGCGGACATGATGTGAAAAATAAACCGCCCCATCGGGCTGGAAGTGTCGATGCTGTCTGTCAGGCTACGAAAATGAATACCGCGCTGGCGTAATTCGTCGACCAGCAACACGAGATTACGCATGCTACGACCCAACCGATCGAGTTTCCAGACAACCAGTGTGTCACCCTCTTTGAGCGTACGGAGTAACTTTTTCAGAGCTGGCCGGTTTGCGATCGTACCGCTCATTTTTTCTTCAAAAATCTGCTCACATCCTGACCGCTCGAGCGCTTCTCTTTGCAGATCTGTGTTTTGGTCATTTGTTGACACCCTGACATAGCCAATTTGCATAATTTTTAACCTACTTTTCTTCTGCGAAAATGAAGAAAACGGTAACTTTTTCATCAGCAAAGGCAATCTATAAAACGTCGGTTTAGGAGGTGCGGCAGTTTTAAACATCGGTACCGGAAATTCCAATGTTGTTACAGTCGACTCATCAGGTGTCGGCGGAGCAAGCCGAGGAGGGTCAGGACGAAACGCAAACGAGTTTGTAGACAGGACTAATTTCTGGACCGCTTCCCTCAGTACACCAACCGGCGGAGTAGTCATGGGGATGACCTTGCTGCATGCACAATCATCGGATTACAACGCCCAGCTAGCATTCAGGAATAATCGTGCATATTTGAGATCACTTGAAGCTGCTGTCTATGCTGGATGGTTTGAGTTTTATTCAACAGCAAACACCACTAAGGCCAGCGACGGCACGCTAAAAGCGGCATCACCAGTCATTAAGCTGTTTTCTGACGGGCGCTACGAGACAAATGAAGAAGCCGAAGGCTGCACGGTTACGCGGCTGTCTGCGGGGGTTTACCTGGTTGAAGGCTGTGATGCGCTTAATTCAGACGCCGCCTGGGGCGGGATTGATGGCGGGTTCGATATTCCCACTGACCGGAACAAACAGCCACTGATCTGGCTTGATTACGAAGTGAATGCTGACGCCTCAGTGCTGGTCAAAACCTACCATCGGGAAAATGCCGGTTCACCGCCGTACGCGCGCAACATAATAGATGGCCTCGCCGAAGGTGATCCAGTCGATATCCCCGCCGATCAGTATGTGAGCGTTCGGGTCGAAATGCCTGTCGATTCTTTGTACAACAAAAAAATGCGGCAGAATGAAGCGGAGCTGGCGGCCGTGTCGGAAGGTGAAACGTCGGTTTAGGAAGTAGCGCGACAAGGGATGCCTACAGCACCACAGGGGAATTACTTTCTGAAGGGGATTTTGGCATCGGTACATTAGCTGTCGACAATGACTGGTCAGCTATGGATATGTGCGGATTCTATTTAGGTACAACAAATTCCCCCATTTTTAATTACAACGCAGCAGGGGTTAAGATACGACTAACATCAGCGATTCAATCCGCTTTCGCTGGGCGCAACAACCGCTTTTTTGCGCAGACCCATGAGTCTGGTGCGGCGCAGGGCTGGCGGGAAATTACTACCACCGCGGTATCAGACATCACTCTTAAACTGGATGTAAATTATACCGATGGTAGTGAATCCTGGGCCAACATTGAGGCAATGAAGCCAGTAACCTTTAAATATAAAAACGACGAAACCGGGCATCTTCGTCGAGGATTTGTCGCACAGGATCTGGAAAAAATAGACGCGCAATATATCAAGAGAGTGAACGGTGCAGTAAATGAAGACGGGTCGCTTCGGGAAATATTAACACTCGATACTAATCCCTTGCTGATGGATGCCCTTACCGTAATCACCTTACTGATGGAAAAAGATAAAATAAGAGATAAACAACTATCTGATTTAAATGAAGCAATCAAACTTTTGTCATAGTGCTTTTCATTTCCCAAATACTGTTCGCGGGCATTTCCACCCGAACGCTCACATACTGGTCGCAGGGAATATCGACCGGATCGCCCTCGGCGAGACCATCAATTTCGTTATGCGCGAACGGCGGTGAACCGGCGTTCCTCCGGTGGTAGGTCTTAACCAGCACCGAGCCGTCAGCATTCACCTCGTAATCGAGCCAGATCAGCGGCTGCCTGTTTCGATCGGTGGGAATGTCGAACCCACCATCAATCCCGCCCCAGGCGGCGTCCGAGTTGAGCGCGTTACAGCCTTCAATCAGATAGCTGCCAACGTCAAGGCGTCTTACAACGCAACCTTCTGCCTCCTCATTCGTCTCATAGCGACCATCTGCGAATAGTCGTATTACTGGCGAGGACGCTTTCAACGTGCCGTCACTTGCCCTCGTTGTATTTGCAGTGTTGTAGTGAGTAATCCAGGCTGACCACACATTATTTGAGCTACATCTGACGGCAAGTATTCCAGAGGTATTTGCCTGGATTTGTGTCTGATTACCTGAAAGTCTGGAAAGGGACAGCAGCGGGGTATAACCACTGTAATAATTGATTGCAGCTGCGCCATTTGAATAATAAATACCGTTTAAAACAGCATTGTTTGCATTGCTGTCAGTTGTGTTTGGCGGCAGCGCCGTCCCTAACCCAAATGCACCCACCTGCATGACATTATTGGATTCGGTGCCTACATCCTTAGTTGCGCTACTTCCTAAACCGAGGTTTGTGCGAGCGACAGAAGCGTCTGGCAGATCGGCAAGGTTCTCGCTTTTGTCCATCTTTCCGGAGACAGATTCGGAGACTTCATTCAACGCACTAATAATCCCACCCCATGCAGGACCGCTAAAAGAACTACCGTCAGGGAGCGTCACTGTGACCGTACCGGTACCACTGAAAATCTGTTGCCAGTTTTGCTTATCGTAATTGAGACCACGCAATGCTTCGGTGCTTTGAACCACCAGCGCAGCGGTAACCATATTGAGCGCTACGCGTGGAACCGCCATCCACGCCACACCTGCCTGTGTCGGACCTGAGAAATTACTGACGAGTGTCAGCGCGGTATTGCTGCTTACGGCTTTAACCGGCAATGTGTATGGCACGCCGCCGACCGTCGCCACAATGAAATCACCTGCGGCCAGATCAGTGGTAAACGTCGTACCTGCTCCGCTCACAGATGCTGAGTTATTTGTCAGGGTTAATGTTCCTGCAGACATAATGGCTCCTGTTTTCAGGCAATAAAAAACCCTGCCGGAACAGGGTTCAGTTATGCAGTTAAATTCAGTAAATCGGGTCAAGTAAAGGCAGGGATATCCCGATCTGGTCACGGCCGGTAAATGCAGAATCTACCCACCATTCGATATCCTTACCTCTCTCCAGCGCCACGTTTCCGCCGGACATTCTGATCCCGGCGTGCTTCAGGATATTCCGGTTGCCGGAATAGGTCGTCGCCATGCCGAAAGTCCCGAGCAAAACCATTCGTGAGCCAATCGCCGTGTTATTCCATGAAGGCGTCCAGGCGGCACCGCTGTAAACAAAAGGACGGGAAACGGTGGAGAACACGCACCGGCTCCCGGCCATGATGGTTATTCCTCTTCCCGGCACCGGATCAACGTTGTCAAAAATGGCATAGGTCATCGACACCGAAGCATCGACAGGGAATGCGTCAGTGATGTTATTCACCCAGATATTTGCGCCAGATTTTGTCACGCTGACGCCGGAGTTATCCCACTTCGCGAACATAATGGCCCCGGCGCTGATCGTTTTCCCCGCTATCGCAGATACCGTCGTCGCGCCGGTTACCGTTTTAACGCCAGAGGCCACGCAGGTCAGTAAACGTGTACTCGTGGTTATTGCAGTGAAATCCGTCGAACTGGCGACAAACAGTCCGATGCCATTCGTTGCGCTGCTGGCAGGCAGGATCTGCATGACGGTGCCCGGAAAACATTTTTTATCGAAATTACCAATGTTACCGGCATCGTTGTTCATGGTAATGCTGCCGCCCGAAATGCTGATGCTCTTCAGGTTCACGATCGTCGGAATGGTGTCCGTTCCAATGTAGGTAAAGACACAGCCAACATCCGGAATGAATATGACCTGGCTCCCGCTGACTAGTCCGGTGATCGTCCGCGTTCTCCCGTTGAAATCATCCGGGGTGCGCATGCAAAAAGACGGGGCACGAAGCCCCGCTGTTATTTCCATCGGCGGTCTGCCGTCGTTCAGGTCGATGTAAATCCCCTTTGCCATATCAGGACCACTCCCCTACCACGACTTTTCCGCCCCCCGTCAGCGCAACGGTAATCCCTTTCCCGTCAATCGTGACACCATTGCCGTTGCCAGCGAAGCCAAACTGGCCGCTTGTGGCATACAGCTTCCCGTGGAATTCACAGTCACCGCTCTTGTCGATGTTCCAGCCGGAACCGGTAGGTCCAGCAACAAAGGTATTTGATCGGATGTTGTTGCCGATCTTCGCGTTGGTGACTGAGCCATCCTGGATAAACGCCGAACTGATGAACACCTGCCCGTTGATGACGGCAAACGGCGAATACTGCGTATCTCCGCTGCCACTCATCAGAACAAACTGGTTAGCGTTGAAACCAACCCGCGTAACAATCGGCTGCCCCGCCTGAGCAAGTACTGCAATGCTCATCCCGGCGTTGTACATTACCCCGTTAATTCTGACGCCTGCTTTCAGGGTATAAATAGCGGTAGCGCCATCGGCATCCACTGTCGCTGTAAGCTTGTCTTCGAGCGAGGCAGTGACGTCACTGATCTGTGCCTGGACAGTGGTCGACAGCTCAGCCATTGCCTTATCCACTTCCGCAACGGTTGTTTTGACAATCAGGATATCGGCACGCACTTCACCATACTGGCGCCACTGGTGGTCAACCGCATCGTTGTTCGCCAGCGCATTCTGTAATACAGCTTCAAGATTGGTATTGATGTCGCTGGTCAGCCTGTCACCGTCGGCGGACTTCATGAAATCGTCAGCGATATCGCCGAGATAGTCGTCTGCGTTATCGTTAGACATACCGCGAAGCCAGTCGGTAAACCCGGATTCATTACCGGACTTGTCGACCAGCTGCGCGCGGTACCAGAACTCCTGCCCCGCCTTTAGCCCGAGCTGGATGTATTCTGATGACGGATACGGAACATCGCTGAGCAACAACGGCTCCGAAAAGTCAGCATTCGCCGTGTACTGAATTTCCGTTTTCAGCGTATCGCCGGTGTTGGCCGGAAATCCCCAGTTAAGTCGGATCCCCCAGTTGATCCCAGTCGCGGTAAACCCTACCGGCTTCGGTGGATTACCGACCTTCCCGGTGAGTGTTTTCTCGACCGAATAGCCCCAGCCGCTGGAAATTTCCGCCGCATTGATTGCCCGCACCCTTACCAGATATCGTCCGGTGTAGATTGACGGCACTTCAAACGAGGTGGTGGAGCTGCGCGGTACATTGACCCAGTTCCCATCATTTCGCCGCCACTGGGCTTCATAGGAAATGGCATTTGTGGTCACGTCCCATGTCACCCGCATCGTTTTCTGACTGATCCCCTGGCTGACAGTCGAGTAGCTGCCGATGACAATATTACCCGGCGCGCTCTGGTTACCCGGCGGGACAACCGAGACCGGGCGCTGGTCAATGATGGCACCCGTATCAATGCGGGGAAATTTATCCGGGTCGTAGAAAGCCCCGGAAATACTGAATGTCCCGTCATTGTTGTCTGTCACGCTGATAACGCGGTATTGCTGCGCATACAGTTCTCCAGACTCTGCTACCCAGATACTTTCCGGCTGTGGCGTTTCACTGTATGCCGTGGTGACGGTCACAGCCCTGCCGTTTACCGACTGCACCGTTCTGGCCTGCGCCGCGCCGGATGGCAGGTTCAGAATCAGCCTGCCACCCGCGCTCACATCGGCTACCCGGTCAAGCGTAATGACACGCCCGTTAACAGCACTGATACGCCCACCCGTCACTTTCCCGGACAGTTTTTCGTCCGCAACGGCGATGACATACCCAGGCTGCGGAATATTCCCGTCAAGGCCGACAGAAAAAGAAACGACGCGATCTTTGTTATTGGTGAGGATGCCCCAGCGCCCTTTGCGGTTGGCTTCGGATTGTCGGGTGCAGCCGATCGCCGTCATTTCCAGCTGATTGAAGCCGTAACGCGCCACCAGCGCCTGCTCAAATACCGGCTCCATGGCGTCGGCATAGGCATTAGCAGGATCAGACCACGACACCAGTGCGTTTGTGTAACGCGTTTTGGATGTGCTGCTGGAATAGTTGAAAACGCCGTCTGTCACGTTAGCGCGCGTGTAGACGTAGTCTATGTCACGGGGCATATCAGCCAGGGCGACAATCTGATCGCCACCCCAGTAGGTCATTCCACGGAAGATGGCGGCAAAATCCCGCAGAACGGTGTATGCGTCATTGCGATCCTGCACATACACATTACAGATATAGCGCGGCTCAGTACCGCTGCCGCCTTTTCCATCAGGAACTGGCTGATCACAATACTGCGCCACCTGATACAACGACCATTTGTCGATG
The DNA here is from genome assembly GCF_030053895.1 of Trabulsiella odontotermitis. NCBI lineage: Bacteria > Pseudomonadati > Pseudomonadota > Gammaproteobacteria > Enterobacterales > Enterobacteriaceae > Trabulsiella > Trabulsiella odontotermitis. The sequence goes on along the minus strand of NZ_CP125781.1, from coordinate 1,678,625 downwards.
TTTGCTGCCGTCAGGCGATTTCCCAGACCAAACCGGTCGGTAACCACCAGATCGTAAAAAATCCATGCCGGGTTGTCCGTCCATGCCCACTTAAAGGCCCCTGTCCATGTGCCGCTATACGTTCTGGTTTCCGGGTCGTAGTTATCCGGAACCCGGATAACCCGACCGCGTGGCTCACAGGAGATCTGCGGAACAGAACCATTGAACTGACTCGAGTCAAACTCAATGTAGAGCAACGCCGTGTTCGGATAGCGCAGCTTGGCGTCGATCACTTCCGTATAGCTTTGCAGTGTCATCGTATCGCCGATTTTTGCGCTACTGGCGTCAGCGGTTAATTTACGAAGGCGAACCGTCCAGGTGGTTCCTGCAACCGGCAGATCAATTCGGTGGCTGCGTTCATAGCCTGAGGTCGTTTTACCTTTAACACTTGTGGTAAGGACGGTCTGCCATGCGCCGCCATCCGTCTGTAAATCGATGGCATAACTGACCGTGTTACCTGTGAGATCGCCATCGTCTTCCTGACGGAACAGTGACGGCCACTTGATACGAAGACGAATGGCTGATAGCTGCGTACTGGTGAAAGTATGCGTCCAGGCCGTCGTGCTTGAAACTTCGGTACCGACGTTAATTTCATTTTCAGTGCCGGGGATCCCCTGGATATATTTCTGCGCCTGCGTGCCCGGGCGAAATTCCCACACCACACCGCCGAAATTTTGCGAACCATCGCTGTTCTCCAGCGGGGTGCCGTCCAGATAGATATTTCTCCCGGTCAGGCCACCGGCAAACTCACCCTCTCCCAGCGCGATAAGAAGTTTTGCTTTAGCAACCGACTGCAGATCATCTGGTTGTTCTGTGGGTGTGCGGGAACTGGAACCGCCACCTTTGCGCCCCTTAATATCTTTAGCCATATTTTGCCCACAAAAAAACCACCTGAAGGTGGCCTGAGAAAATGAGAAGAATGGAGAACTATTGCTGATCTTCGACGTAGATCCCCGCCGAAACAATCGCACCGCCGATACGACGTTTACCGTAAAGAAGTGGGACCGGATAACCCTGAGCAGCAGTGTTCGTCACCCCGCCAAAGGCATAAGAAGCACGGTTGTCGGCATCCTGTTTACTGGCAAGACCGGCGGTTTGTGGTGAGAGCATTTGCACAACGCCGCCAATCATCAAAGCTGCGCCAATCTTCATGGCGGCTGGTCCCCATGCAGCGCCGCCCCATGCTTGCCCGATAGTGGCACCAAGCGCACCAGCGACTACCAGCACAGCACCCAGTATTGTTTGAAGGACTCCAGCTTTTTTACTACCTATAACAACAGGAACGATTCGAATAACATCACCAGAGACAGGGAATCCTAATTCATCCACGCCGATATTTTTTTTGCCTTTAAATACGGCATATGTAAGTCCGCGCATTCTGCTTGTATTAAGGAATTTTTCAAAACCATTAACAGTTTTAGCAAGTGCATTTACCGCTTCGTTTGTGGTCATTATTAATCGATTATGTACTTTCCCGAAAGTTTTCCCGAGAACGCCTCCTAACTCAATACGCGTCATGATTTCCTGCATATACCACTCCAACAAAAAAGCCACCTTTAACGGTGGCTTTCTCACTAAATACAGGAGCGTGCTGCGCTCCCCCACGGGTCCCCTATTCCTTTACTGGCTGCAAAAACTTTGATGTCGGAGCCACCCTTAACATTATCCTGGATAACCGCCATTGATAAGACACCAAATAAATCATCTGCTGCCGAAATTCTATAACCTGATTCAGTTTCAATACTTGTTGCTTGCGGGTGTAATTCCTGCCATTTTGGCGCCAAACACTTATTTACATCAGACGCCTTTTTAGATGAATGTCCTGAATAAATTGGTTCATCTTGCTGTAAAGAGGAAGCACTACAACCGAATAAACCAAACAATAGAAAAATGAAAATAGCTTGTTTCATATCCCTGTTCCTCATCAAATAAGAAAGAGGTTAGCACAGAGATTTATAACGAAGAACCTTCATAGTTCGTTCCATCCAGTAGCCGCCATAGGGTGTGCGCTTGCTCAGATGACCGTAGAGGTGGTGCAGCAGCATGTTGCCGTCCATCAGGATCCCCGCGTGGTTCCATTTATTCGCCTGGACCTGCATGATCACAAGATCACCCGGTAACGGCGGCCCGTCGAACTCCCGGAATCCACAATCATACCAGCAGTCCCGGTAAAAATTGTCCGGATACTGGTCTTCCCACCACGGGTAATCCACCCGGTAATCGGTCAGTTCAATGCCGTGCGTCTGCCGGAAGTAACTCATCACCAGCCCCCAGCAGTCGAAATGACCGAGCACGAACGGACGCTCCAGCAGCGGCAGCTCGCCGCGCGGCTGGATGGTGCGCAGGTCGCCTTCCGGCCAGCTGACAATATGCCAGGGCAGCAGCGTCGTGTCACACTGCGCCTTGTCCAGCTCACTCGGTTGTGTCGTGGCATCGGGGTGACTGTGAACGATCGCTATCGCCGTCCCCCAGTCTTCCGCCGCTGCATAATCCTCCGGGGAGAGAAGAAACTGTTCCTCCGGCGCCGGGGCCAGGTTATGGCAGGGAAAATACCGCTCAACCCGGCTTTTCTGCGCGACAACACCGCAGCATTCCCGCGGATATTCCGCAGCAGCATGCGCCATGATGGCATCAATGGTTTTCTGTCGCATATCAGCTCCTGATAAGTGACGTGCCGGGGAAGCCACCGAACGGCAGTTCATTGTTTGCACCATGCCGCAGCTTGCAGGCAGTCAGCGTGCCGTTGCACTCATCGAGCGACGGATCAGTGACAGGGGTGTTATTTTTGTCGAAATACAGAGTCCCGGCATAATCACAGCCGTCGCCGGAGCGGTATTTGTTGCGGATACACCAGGTACACAGCGAATGAAGCTGGCGCGTTGGTAGCATCTGCCCCTGCAGATCCATCGGGCTGCTCAGAACGAACTGGACAACTTCGTTTGTTTCGAGCTCTTTCCCGTCAATATAAAAGCTTCTCAGCTTTTCCTGCGTCGGGTCTGCCGCGGGATTGCCACCAGTAAAATTCCGCGCATCGAGATACTGTGCCAGCGTGTCATGGATAATGACCTTAGCCAGAACGAGATCGTCATAAGCCAGGCACAATGCCGTGATCGAACTTTCCAGGTCTGCGACCGACAGCTTTGGCTGCGCGCTCGTACCATCTGTCGACGCCTCGATGCCTTCAATCTGGCATGGCCACGCACGGTATTCGTTTCCCTGCCACCAGACCGATTTGGCCTGCAGCTTTGACTCATCACCGCCAGCACTGGTGATCTCTTCCGGGGTGTGCTGGATATTATATGCATGGAAGTACATCACATCCGATACACCGAACGCGGTACCGTCCACTTCAAAAAGCCGGATTTCATTACCGGGCTCCAGTTTCTGATAGTCAGCATTAAGACTCATGGTGCAAATGCCTGTTCAAAGGTTGCAGTTACCGTCATCACTTTTTTGCCAAGAATGACCTTCTGAAGGCTGTCCGCCTGAACACGCCACAGCGCCAGTTCACCGAAGGGCGGCGCAAATAAAAATGACTTCGTTTTATGGCGGCGCAGGAAGGCATAAATCTCCAGCCCGGTCTCCGGTCGCCCGCGGAAGGTGTAATCAAACTCCAACGTTTCGTCATTCAGACCCGAACCGCTCACCTGCGCATAACCGTCGCCAAACTGAGCTTTACGGATTGTGTCCTTGCTTTTGGTCGTTGGCTGACCAGTCGCCTGAATCGACCAGATAAATACTTCAACAGCCATAGTGATCACCTGTTTTTATTGGCATTCCACAGAATACCGCCCGGGCGAATTTCCCGGACGATGCCGTCCCTGACAGATTTGTCGATCACACGCTGATAAGCCTGACCGAGTTGAACGTTGCTGTTTTGCGTATCAGCCCCAGCCTGCTGCTGACCGGTTGTCACCGAAACAGGCGCATAAACACTCACACCAAACGGCGTCGCCATTGCACCTGAACCATTGCCGACATAACCTCCGGTTGCATAGCCACGCATCAGCCTGTACAGGTTGTCAACGCCGATCCGGCTGGTCGCCTCTTTGTGAAAAACGAACTCACCACGGTGAACCACCCCGGCAGGCTCATATTTCCCGCCGGATCCGGTGAAGCCGCCACCGGCAAAACCAAACGCTGTTGAGGCTGAATTTGCCAGCCCTACCAGCGCCTGCTTCATGGCAATTTGAGCCAGCATCGACAGTGTGGAGCGGGTGAAGTCGGCCCACTTTGCTTTACCTGATACCAGCATGTCGCCGAGGTTTTTTGAAAACCCGTCAAAGGCGCTTGCAGCCGCTGATTTAACCTGACCGTAGGCATCTGACGCAGAATCGACATAATCAGCCCAGGCCGATTTCGCGCCGGATAACCAGTCGCCACGCAGGGTATCCTGGGCAGCATAGTAGTTTTTCAGTGCGGCCAGTTCGTTCTGGTAACCCTGGTCGGTATCAGAACCACCGGCATTCATCCAGCCCTGACGAAGTTGCGCTTCTTCATTGCGCCGCTGCGTGTCACGGCTACCCGCTCCGGCGCTGTCCAGCAGCGCACGGGTTTTCTCACCCATCTGCGTGACGTATTTCTGCGAAGAATCCTGCAGGCGGTTGAGCCGCTCCTGCGCCACGATCTGATCGCCCAGACGGGCATTCAGTTCAGCGCGGGACAGCACCTCGTTTTTACTGGCGAGCAGGGATTTCTCTTCGTTACTCAGCGTGCGGGTTTTTGCCGCATCCTCCAGCACCGTAAAGCGCGCCTGCTGTCGCCACAGGTTCTGGCGCTGCTGGCCGATGGTATCGTTGATACCCCTGTGCTCCTGCAGCGTCCTCAGTTGCGTTTCCAGCTCCAGCGTCTGCGCGCTCGCGGTATCGACAGTGCGGGTTCCTGCCGGGGTTTTGACTGCCTGCGTTTTTTTGAGCGTGTCCTCGTACTCTTTTTTAGCCGCCGACATGTTGATGTTGTAGTCAGCCTGGAGGATCCGCCCTTCTTTCAGCGCGTTGTTAAGCTCGTTCTGGCGTGCTGTGTATTTCTCCAGCGCGCTCTGCGTTTTCGCGTAATTCGCCTGCGCCTGAACCGCATATTTCTGGCGGTCTGCCTCGGCGGCAGCTTCCTTCTCTGCATTAGCCTCGTTCGCTTTCGCTATTCCGGCCTGCTGCTGCGCCATATCCAGCGCCAGCCGTGCCGTTTCACGGTCATTCCAGAAGCGGGCCCGCGCCTCTTCGTTAATGAAGCGGTCGTTTTTTTCCAGCTCCCACGTCTGGTCCGCACGCCTGAACGCGGCCTCCGCTTTGCTCAGCATTTCCTGCGCGCTGTCCGGGCGCCCGATATCCAGCGCCGCGTCCCACATGGATTTAAACGCCCGCTTAAGGGAATCCGCCGCGGCCTCTATCGTGCCCATGTTGTCGCGCAGGCTTTTGGTCTGCGTGTTGAACCCGGTTGTGGCGGCATCGTTTGCCGCCTGCAGAGCCGCCGCTTCATTACCGGACCGCTGCAGCTGCGCGACGTAAGCAATCTGCTCTGCCGTCACGTTATGGAACTGCTGCGCCATCGCAATCAGACCGGACGTCGGGTCATTCGTCAGCTTACCGAACGCCGCGGCGACTTTGTCCAGCGGCAGGCCGGACGCCTGTGTGAATCGGGCCACGGCCTGGCTCATGTCGTCAAACCGCGCACCGGCGCGAACGCCTGCGTTTACCAGTGCTGTCAGCGCTTCGCCGGACTGGTTAAACGTCAGCCCGGCACTCTGCCCGGCGCGGACCAGTGTCAGCATCCGGTTAGCCGTCAGCCCCGCGCTGTTACCTGACAGCACCAGCGTTTTATTGAAATCAGACAGTGTGGAGGAGCCCTGGTACCAGGCATACACAACGGCACCTGTCGCCGTCGCCAGCGCGCCGAAACCAATCGCCAGTGGTGATATCGCGCTGGTCAGGGCACGGAACGTCGGGATGATCCCGCCGAAGGAGTCCTTAATCTGACCACCCTGCTGGAGCAGGATAAGCCACGGACTCTGGCCACCAGCGAGCTGGGTGGCCACGTCGGTAAACTGCGCCGGAAGCATCCGCATCGCCGCGGTGTACTGGCCGACGGATATTCCGGCCTTCTGCGCCGCGCTTTGCTGCCTGCTGAACGACTGCTGAATACGTAATGCCGCGTCATTTGCAGCGTCACCGGTTTGCTTCAGCTGCCGCTGAGCGTAGCTGACCTGCTCAGTAAACTTTGACGAATTGACGTCAAGGTTTACGACCAGATCACCGACTGCCGTCTGGGCCATAGCGAACGCCTCCTGTAATGCCTGCTGCTTTTGCCATCAGCACATCGTCGTCCGGCGCGTCGTCCGGGAGCGTGTCAGATGTCGGGGAAAGGACGCTGAATGCGCCGGGGGTCAGTTCAGGATCACTGAAAAACATCGTTGAGAGGGTGTAGAGCAACCCGGAAAAATGCAGATCAAGCTGCACGTCATGAAAGTAGTTGTCCCGGTAGAAAATATGCCAGTCGCCGTATTCTGTTGAGGACATGCCAGCCAGCATGGTGCGCCAGTCCGGGCGACCGAACTCACGCGCCAGCTTCATGACAAAGGTCAGCTCACTGGCAAGGACTTTTCCGCGGACACCGGCTCGGTATCATCCGCCTGCGCAGTGGTGTCGATTGCAACATCTTCCTCATCAGGTGGCGGCAGCATGCCGGAGAGCTGTTTCACCCGGAAGTCCGCTTCGGCGATTAAATCCAGCGGCCAGGTGGACAACACCTCCTGCTGAATTTTCACGTATTCCGCAACCGCCCCTTCCTTAAGGGTGCCTTTCAGGGTATGCCCGTGCCAGAGAGACATGGCGACCACCCAGGCACCGGTCTGCACGGTCACCTCCATGGCTTTCTGAAAATCACCCTCTTCGATCGCTTCGATGTTTTTCAGATATTCAAGATGACTGATGCGCTGCAGCGCGGACAGTTCGAACAGGATAATGGTCTGCCCGTTGCGGGTCATTTCATCGGTTTTTAAAAACATGCTGTACTCCGGGAGGCGGGGCCGGAGCCCCGTTTATCAGGATACGGTCACTTCGCAGATGCCCACAAAGTTGCCGTCGTTCGTCATCACCACCACCGGCACCACACCCGCGTCAACACCGGTCACCGTAACGATGTTGCCACTGACGCTGGCTGTGGCTTTTTCGGGATCAGAGGTGGACACGCGGAACGATTTATCCGACGCACCGGCGGGCAGCACCGAGACGTTTAACGTCACGGTTGCTCCGACAGCGACGGCCGCAGTGGTTTTATCGAGCGAGACGCCGGTAACCGCAATCACCGGCGCACCACTCTCTTCCGCCAGATTCGGTTTCCCGGAGTTGGTGATCTTCACCGTGCGGGTAATGACTTCCTTCGAGGTGATGGTCTTGCCGAGGCTGCTCGGCCAGCCTTTAAACACATCCACGGTGCCATTGGGGTATTTAATCTTGTACGCCCGGACGGTACCGTCATTGAACCAGCTCACCAGGTCTTTCTGCCCGGCTTCGCCCGGTTTCCATCCCAGCGTGACCGACGTGTCACCGGCAGATTTCTGCCCCTGCGCGGTGCTGGTCCAGTCGGCGTTTTCATCATCGATGTAGGTGTCGTCTTCCGAATCCGCGGTCATTTCGCCGGGGGTTAAATCCTTCACCTGCGCCAGGCGGGTCCAGTCGATATCAGACAGCGGGTTGGCAAACGGATCGCCGGAACCGCCATAAATCCAGAATGTGGTACCGGCACCTTTTACAGGCGCCAGCGGGTTTGGTGTTGGCATAGTGTCCTCACATTACGTAGCTGATTGAATAACTGAGATCTGCCGATCCCCACGTCATCGCCTCATCATCGCGCTGGTAGTCGTACCCGAGCGCACTCATGGTTTCGATTAACCCGGCCAGCTCCGGTACATCGGCCATCGCGGGATAGACCTGACTTTCCATCCACTCATCCAGCGCCGAGTCGGTGTCACTCGCTTTTAGAAAAACTTCGGTATGCAGGACCGCTGTCCACATGTCCTCATCAACGGCGTCATCCGTCGATCGGGCGTCTGTCAGGTAAACCGCAATGGCCGGGAGATCCTGCTCATCAATAAATCCCGGACGACCGTCAAAATAGGTCACTGGTTGAGTGATATTTCGCTTTAATGCCGCAAGCACCGCGGCACGAATTTGGGGGTTTTTCATCGGATGAGCACCAGTCTCAGTTGGTTTTTAAGGTTCTGCCGCATGACTTCCGGCATTCTGTCGTCCATGAGCTTCGGCAGCTCGGTCCGGAATGCCGCCGTCAGCGGTGCTGCGAGGGGAATGCTGATCACCTCAATGGGATAACGGCTCTTTGTGGTTCTGCGCAGCACATGCCAGCGCCCGTTCGCCAGTTGCTGAATAAATGCGCCCGGAAAGCGAAACGGCCCGATTTGCAGCACGCTATTTGCGCTCCCTTTATCACGTTTGCGGCGCGACAGTCTGACGCTGGCGGTACCGAGCTTAATCGCGGGCAGGTTACCGCGGTTCACCCTGATTAACGCCCGGGGTTTTCTGACGGTCGCTCGTCGCAGTCTGGCACGCTGCTTCACCAGTTTTCGCGGCACCCGCGTTGCCTTTGACACCACTGACACACTGCGATTTATCGCCTGCCCGGCGATATTATTGACTGACTGCGCAGATGCGCGCGGTACGGCGGTTTTACTGATGCTGTTAAGATTGGCAATTGCCTGTTCGAGCCCCTTTATTGACATAAATCCTCCTATTCAATAAAGATGCGCGGCTTTCCGTTGAATTTGTCGTGGCGGGTAACACTGAAGGTCTCGCCCTCATACACCACGTCGTCATTGCGCCGCGGGCGGTAAGTCTCCGAGAAAACCACCAGCGATACCATGTTCCCCGACACCGGCCCCATTTGTTCAATAAGCTCTGCTGGGATGACATCCACCGGCACGCCGTTGATAACCGCGGTTCTCCCCATTTTCCGGACAGTGGCCGCATCCATGCGACCAGCCATTGTGTCAAACGGGTTAGCCATTGATCTTCACGTCAACGACGCTCACGCCAGCTGCCGCACCCTCCCACGCCACGCCCGCAGCGACTGCATCCGTTGCCGCCAGCTGGATAACACCAGCCTTGAGGTAAACCTTAACACCGGCAGAAATCGCATCCGCGGGCAGTTTTGGAAGGACGAAAACGCCTTCCGCAAAACCATCACCCGTCTGGCCCGGCGCAATATCCGTGATCGCCACGGCGACCACTGTGCCGATGGCAACCGGCGTACCACTGAGGATTGCATCAGTGCCGGTATTCGCCAGGGGAATGGTCTTCCCGTCCTGCACATAATTCTTCGACATAGTTCTTCTCCGCTCAGCCCCCGACGGGGCTGATTTCAGGTATAAAAAAAGCCCTTACGGGCGTCGGATTCGTCGTGCTGTTACTGGCCGCTTGATTTGACCAGGCCGCGATAATCCAGCGGCGCCACACCGGCATCAATACGCACTTTTGTCGCAATGCCGTCGGTGGTGAAACCTTCCTGCTGGTCGATGTACGGCGTATCGACACCGTTCAGGTAAGCCACTTCGATAGTGTCGGTGCCCATCGCCGCAGTCAGATACCAGGCTTTCGCATCAGCCTCATCCAGTCGCGCTTCCGCAATCACTTCTGCGAAGTTCTGGATCGGGTTGATAATTCCGGCATTGATATCTGCCCCTTTCACGCTCGCCGACTTGATGGTCTGGCTGGCCAGCGTTTCCAGACCGACCGGAACCAGCATGTAAGCCGGACGGATATTCAGGGAACGGGAACCTTCTTTCTGCAGGCGCATCAGCTGGCGCGCGGCGTCAATTGAGGATACCGAAATCGCCCCGGTGGAGAGGTTTTTGTGGTCAGCGTGGAACAGTGCTTTCCCGTCAGAGAGTTTCGGGTTCGTGGTCAGAACAGCATAAACCAGATCACCAATGGTCCCTTTAGCCGCGCGCCCCATTTTCATCGGCACGTCAGTCAGCTGATTCAGGTCATCATTGATGATCGCCTGACGGGTGATGGAGAAGATTTCACCATAGGTGGCCAGCGCGATGGTTTCGCCTTTATCCCCGGTGGTCACGTATTTGTACTCAGCCCCTTCACGCACCCGGCGGAGCGACGGGAAGCCCCCCATACCTACACGATGTGCGGTTTTGAAGTCGGATAACTGCCCTTTTTTCGTCCAGCGCTGGAAGGTCTCTTCTGCTTCATCCCACCCCTGCAGCAGCGCCTTATTCGACACATCAAGCAGGATGTTGCCAAAGTCCGAGGAACTGTGCGTCAGCGCCAGCCCCACCATCTGCATCGGGTTATAGCTGGACACACCAATACCACGCTCTGTCAGCGCCATACGCGCATACTCGCGCAGCGTCATCCCGTTGTAGACGTTGTCGCGCTCCTGTTTGTCGAAACCGGCGCGCGCCATCAGCGCCTGGCGAATACCATCCGCGACAAAGTTGCCATTACCAGCGTAAATATGCGCCTGGGTAGTTTTGTCTGATGGTGTGGAGTTTTTGCCCAGTTCGGCCAGAAGCAGGTCTTTCGCCTGTTGAACGGAGCATTCAGGATCCGCGACGCACTGCGCCATCAGATCCTGATGCTTACCGCCAAACATGGCAAAGAGATCGCCGATGGCGTTCACACGGGCTTTCTGCTCTGCGAGCACCTGAGCGCGGATTGCAGCCTCGTCAGCAACTGCCGGTGTTTGCGTGGTCAGGGTCTGAGTAGTCTGGGTCTGTGCCGCAGGAGCCTCACGTTGAGTGCTGTTGCGCGGCGGGGTGATCATATTACGAATGCTGTTTGGCATTTTTTCAAATTCCTCAATACGTTTTGAGTGAATACAGGCCATCGCCTGCAGGGAGGGTGCAACCTGATCAGCAAAACCCAGCGCAACGCACTCGTTACCGTCCATCCAGGTTTCGTCTTCCAGCATTGCCGCAATTTCTTCGGCAGATTTTCCTGTCTTCTGCGCATAGGCCGGGATCAGAACTGACTCAACCTTGTCGAGAAGATCGGCATAATCCCGCATGTCACTGGCATCACCACCCGCAAACCCCCATGGCTTATGAATCATCATCATGGTGTTTTCCGGCATGATCACCGGGTTACCCACCATCGCAATGACCGACGCCATGGACGCTGCCAGACCATCGATATGGACGGTGATCGCGGCGCCGTGATGTTTAAGGGCATTAAAAATGGCGATGCCATCAAAGACATCGCCACCCGGCGAATTAATGTAAAGGTTGATGTGGGTGACATCACCCAGCGCCTTCAGCTCGTTGACGAACTGGCGCGCCGTCACTCCCCAGTAACCAATTTCGTCGTAGATATAAATATCTGCATCGTTATCAGCACTGGCCTGCATGCGGAACCACGAATTACTGCCTGCGCTGGCTTTCGGACGGTTGAGCGCCCGGTTCTTTGGCTTCGGCACTGGTGCCTCCTTTATCGTTAGCCGGGTCCGTATCGAATTTCAGCCCCAGCTCGTTGTTTTCATCGATCTCAGCTTTACGCCGCGTCTTTACGTCATCCGGATTGCGGCCGCTGGCGCGAACCCAGTCCGATTCCGTTGCTGCACCGCCACGAATCTGCATCTTCCAGGCAGTGGCCTCTTTTACCGGATCAATCCACGGCATCACCGGACCGGAATACACCGCGGTGTAGAGCGTATCCATGTCGACACCACGGGGAATTTTGATCTCCCCGGACGCCACAGCGATTTTCAGCCAGGCGCGGTACATCGGTCGGGTGACAGCGCCGATAAACCAGTTCTGAAGGATGAGATACCCGTCGGTGGATTCCACCAGCTCCTGCCGCTGGGCGCTGTAGGTGCCGTTATAGTTTCTCGCTGTGCTGGAAAAACTGAGACGGGAGCCTGCGGCAACCGCACGCAGTTGCCCGTTGCGAAAGGATTCGAGATTGGGATTGGGACGGTCCGACTTGATCATCCCGATTTCTTCACCGGGCTCCAGATCGTCATAGATGATGCCCGGCTGAATCATCAGCTCGCGGTCGCTGTCTTTAGTGCCTGAGGTAGACTCTTCGTCGTAACTTTGCCCGTCACCCTTTTTGATATACATCCCCAGCGCTGCGGCGATCCGCGCCGCCGTAAGCTCAGCATCCTCGTATTCTTTCAGCGCGCTGAGGCGCATCAGCACACCGGAAAGCAGTGAGTTCCCGCGGGTCTGATGCAGACGGCGCGTAAACTTCAGATGCAGCATATTTTCGACATCGATAGTTTTGGTATCGAGCTGCTTGCCGGTCACCGGGAGAGATTTATAAACCATATATCCCTTCGGGCGCCCCCAGTCATCGAGGTATACCCCCTGGCTCAGCTTTGCTGATTCGTCACTGGTCATCGGAACAAAATCAGCTTCCAGCGCTTCCAGCCAGAAAGGGATGCGTGCTGACGGCTCCAGTCCGTTTCCGGTACCATTGACCAGCTGGGCAAAGACTTCACCGTCACGCAGCCAGCTGCGCAGCATCAGGCGCTCCAGCACCGGACGGGTAAACTGCCCGGTGACATCCGGTTTCACAGACCATTCTGCAAATTTCGTGCGAATATCCACCACCAGCTTTTTCGCCAGCTTGCCATTGGTCAGCCTGGGGTGAGGTTCGACAACGATCCCGTTCGCCCCCACCACCCGCTCCTCCAGTTTGTCGAAAATGCCGATGACAAGGTCATTATTGTTATCGAGCCATCGCGCCTGCTCACGCAGGGAGACAGCGCCCATCTGGCTGAGCTGGTTTGCTGACCGATTTTCACGTCGCGCTTTATGCGTCCGCGATGGTCTGGCCGCTTCATAAGCCCGGATCACTGCCCGGGCGCGAAGCCGGGACGCTTTCCATGCCGGTGAAAAGAGGCCGATTGCATCATCAATGATTGACATTAAAACCTCGCCAGACGATAGCCAGGATTTCCCCGGCGCTTGGTGATGAAGACTGTCAGACGGCGTTCCCACTCCTGCCGCCCCTTGCGGATCTCTGAGAGGTTCTCAAACGTCATCTGTTGCCCGTTGAACGTAATGGACTTCCCGTCCAGCACGGCCATTTCCGCGTCCACATATTTCTGGATCATGGTTTCGATATCGCTTTGTTTCACACCCAGCCTCCTGATGTGGCCCATGGATTTGAATCTGAGTCAGCCGCTGGCTTGCGCCGTTTTGCTTTCACTGCCGGAACAGGTTTTGCCGGTACTGCGGATGGTGGTTCGGTCGATTTCTCCTGCCGGCTTTCAGTCCAGGTTTCCCTGCATGCCCACTCCGGTGCATCTGACCATTTAATCTTCTCGTAGCCGTGAAGGATCGCCAGCGCGTCGGCGTAGACCATCAGGTCAAACGCCTCGTTGGCACCGTGGCCGGGTTTGCTCCACTTACCATCGGGAGAACGCTCCTCGTAAGTCAGCTCATCGTAAAACCACGGGCCCAGCCATTTGGGGAAATGCACATAGCCCGGCCCCGGCGAATCCCGCCACAGCGCATTGTTGACACGGTCTTTGAGCGCATCGGTCTGCAGAAGGTAAAGAGGAACGTCACCGGCAGCTTTTGCCCGTCGTGTGGATCGCCCGGTATTATCCGGATAAGTGCGGGTGATGAGTTTGGCGCGGCGCTGCCCGTCTCCCTTGAAGAGAAATACTCTCTTGCCGAAACCTTCCCGGCGGCATTTGCGCCAGAACTTATAGGCATTGTCCGTAACGCCATCTTCCCCACCTGAGTCCACAGCCATCGCCATAAGCCGCATGCACTTCGTTTCATCACTGGCAAGTGGCCAAGATTTTTCGAACACATCACTCAGGAGAAGATCCCAGTCCTCCGGGTAGCTCGCCGGGTCAATGGGATAGCTTTCACCATCGGCATTGATACGCATCGACTGACGGATGTTGTAGCGATCAACCAGCCATCGTTCGCCCTGCTGACCATAGCCGGTCACCTGAATGACAAAACGCCGGTTCCGGCCACCCTGGACGTCGACCGTTGCGGTAAGAAAAGCCACCCCGTCCGGAACAGAACGCTTCGGAACCTCCTCCGCACGCTGCTCCAGCAACTCGCTTTTACGTTGTTCCAGGCTGGCGCGCGGCAGATAAGGACGCCCGAAGTCGGTGTTTACCACCGTTTTCAGCGTTTCCTCGCTCTGTGTTGCCTCATATTCCTGCTCTGCCGTCAGGAATTTGTAAATCATCTGTGACCATGTCTGGTATGCCGCTGCCGGGCCTTCCATCCAGAACGACGCAATACGGGAACGCCGGCCTTCCCCGGTAATCTTCCCGTGACGGTCAATTTGCTGCCCGTCGCGAAGCCAGACATGCTTCATGTTCAGTTCGCGCTTCATTTCGGGCTGAATTTTGCCGTGGCAGGCCGGGCACTGAAGAAAAGCCGATTCACTGGCCGTGACAGGGTCGGGGTTGTCCCGGTAACCTGTCATATTGTCGATTTCAGGCTGGAAATACTCGCCGCAATGCGGGCACGGCCAGTAAAGGCGGCGGCGGTCGCCCCGGTTATAGAGCGACAGAATACCCGTGGTCGGTGGTGCTTCGTGTGGCGAGCTGCGGCGCCATTTCGTGTCCCGGATATCGCGACCGGGTGAGCTCTCCACCAGCGTCATGCCCGAGGACATAAAAGTCTGTGTACGTTTTGATGCCAGCAGGAAGGCATCACCCTCGCCGTCGATATCTTCAGGAAAGCGATCGTAATCCGTCAGCGCCACACTTTTATAATCCGACGACGACATGATATTGACCGACGGCCAGCCCAGCTTCAGGTAGTTCCCGGCCCGGAACGTCCTGTCGTACACGTTATTGTCGTTGCGACGTGGGCTTAACCGGCTTTGAACTTCCGGGCTGCGACGGAATGTGCGATCAAGACGCTTTTTCGAGTGTTCCCGCGCTTTCTCTTCCGACACCTGAATGACCAGCATATCCGCCGGATCACAAACGATGTTGTAGACAATCCAGCCATCGATCAGACCGATGGTTTTCCCGGTACGTGCCGGACCCACAAACACCACGGCATCGTATTCGCGCGATGTCAGGCAGTTCATGGGTTCTATTACATAGGGAGCCAGATCCGGATCCCACGGGATGGAGTTGCCTGCGCCCACTGGAACACGCATATAAGCACTGACCGCATCGGCCACCTGCATACGGCGTGGGGCACGTAAGATACTGGAAATATCACGGCGAATGCCTCGTGCTGATGCCCGCTTTGCCATCAGTCCTCCTCTGGCTCAACCTCCTCTGCTTCAGCTTCCAGCACCTTTTGCGCTAACTGATCGCGCAGGTCATCAATGACGCTCTGGACGCGGGTGACCGCTGCTGGCGTCAGCCCGCAGTCGCGCTCAAGGATGTCCGGAAGTGTTTCAAGAATCATGACGACTGATTTCGCCATTAATGAATATTCGCGAGCCACCTCATCTGCCGGAATAAGCTGGCCGGTATCCAGTTCAAACCTGAGGCGTTCGTTTTCGGCCTTCCAGTGCGCCAGGCGATCAGCCGGAGGCATATCCTCCAGATCAGCTGATACCGTTGGAACCATCAGCTCTGTCAGGATTTCAGTGATGAGATAAAACTTGAGTTTGCTGTTACTGCCGGTGGCTGGGCTGACATTTTTCAGCCGCGCTGCCACGGTCTGGCGGTGGACACCGGTGATCCCGGCAAGCTGATTAATGTTGAGTTTTAAAGATGCGATTTCCTGGTCCATGATGGTGAACACTTTTTGTACAATTCGACATCTTTGCAAATTCGGGTGTAGAAAAATCAATAACCTGCGCAGATGATGATGATGACTACGGATCGCAAAAACTAGCCGTTTTCCGCGTGCCCGCCGCCTCGTGGCAGGCCACCCTGCCGGGAGGACCCGCAAAATGATAATGGTTATCAATATCGCAGATAAGGCTTATGTTACAGACGCTCGATGATGAAACTAACAGGTAATTGGCTAGCTTCATTTATTTCATTTCGACATTAACGGCACGTGATCATTAAATCAGCTTGTAAGTGTTATGATAGGCATGAACATTTTGTTCATAACTTAATAGGTGATTTCATGTCAGAGCTTGAAATGCGAATAAAGGACCTTGAAGACAACATCGATCAATTAAACATCGACCTACACGCTTCACGAATAGCTATAACTATCCTGACGACATGCTTTAATAGTATGGCTAAGGAGCCAGGATTACTCGCAAAAGGATACGAAAAAGCCATGAAGGAAGCGAGGCCTATAAAATTTGATTATCCAGCACCTGAGGGCTATGAAGAACAGTTGCATCAAAAAGTGATGCTTTTACTTTCAAGTACAGAGTCATAACCCCTCACCACACTTAATGATTTGATTTTTTATGCTTACTATTTAAAAGCCTCGCGATGCGAGGCTCTGGTTTTCTCTATTTCACGTATTCCTGATAGCTGATTATTTGCTTTCTCGATCGCTGCCAGCAGCGGCTTAATCCACAGAACCGCCTGGCAATATGTCAGCGTGCTGGCGGTAGTGGTGCTATCACCGGCTGCGTCAGCGTTCCCGGAATCGGTGTGCATTGCGCTGGCACGTAAACTGTTCGCGTAGTCGAGCAACCCACCAGCGACATCAGCAGGAACAGGCAGATCACAAGTCTTTTCACGTTTAAGGATCTCCCGGTACTCAATGATGGTTTTATCGGTGCTGGCATCAATCAGAGAATTGAGGCTGCTGGCATGCTCTGCTACCTGATTAAACCGGTTGAAATTGAATGCCTGCGTGGCGATAACCTGCCCCTGCAGAGCGTTGTCATTGCGCAGAACGTTATTGTCGCTCTGCACAGTGGCAAGGTTTGCGCGGCTATTTGCCAGCAATACACACAGCACAGCGATGACGATCACCACAGCCACCAGCGACAACGAGCGCCAGGACAGTTTGATATCTTCCAGGGTTATCATTTCACACCATCCAGGCAGAGAGTCTCTTCTTTACCGGCACGCTTAACCAGTCCGGGAAGAACACGGCCACCACCATACACCCAGCGCGAAAACTGATAACAGGCTGCCTTCAGGTCACCGCTGCGGAATAAAGAGAACATAGTCGAGCCGCGCATATTGCCGCATCCTGAGCGGAAAGTTACCGACACAGCGGCGCTGAACGTATCGTCGGACAGGTTTCGTCCATTGCCATAACGATTCACGCAGGACTCAGCATCAAGGATGTTTGCTTCCCACTCTGCCGCGATCTGCTGGTCGTTCTTAATGGTGCCTCGCTTAACGCCGTGAGTATTGCCCATACCATCAGTCAGCACCCCAGCAGGACAAACGTAAGGATCACGGCGGCAGGATTCCGCATTACCGATTAACTCGAGACCGCGCTCATTGGTTCGTACATGTCCGTTTCCAAGAACAATCGAGATAATTACGGCAACGGAACAGATGATACCGGCTGCACCACCAGCTTTCTTTAGCGCTGCCATATCATTTATCCTGAGGAGGGGGCGTAATATAGCCGCGCGCCAGCGCCGCCTCATAGGCTTTGATCTGGCGACGTTTAAAATAGAAGTTCACGAAGAAAGTCAGCAGGCCGATAATGAAGCCGCCGACGACAGCGATCATGTTCCAGTCAAGGTCTCGCACCCATCTGGCGAAACTGCCCCAGCAAATGAGGCTACCTGATGTGCAATACCCCACCACCGAAGCTATTTTGTCAGGCATGATGTTTTTCATCCGACACCTCCCGCTTGAGGTGTATTGAGGGAAAATAAAAGGCGACTCATAGCCGCCTCGCATGAATTATTTCCCTGTCAGCCCCCGCACCTCGTTGACGGTCTGGATGAACCTTTCGGTTTCCAGTTCAATCCCTACCGCACGACGACCCAGCTCTATAGCGGCCTTAATCGTCGAACCTGACCCCATGAAAAAGTCAGCAACAAGATCGCCGGGCCTGCTGCTGGCAGTGATTATCTGCCGCAGCATATCAGCCGGTTTCTCGCAGGGATGCTTGCCGGGATAAAACTGGACGGGTTTATGTGTCCATACGTCGGTAAAGGGTACGGTCACATTCACAGAGAAATAGCGCCGGAGAGATTGATACTCCTCCAGAAGCTCTGAATATTTTCGGTTTAACGAATGCCACGTGGCCACCAGCTGGTGGTGCGGCTGTTCAAGTTCACCGTTCTGGTGTTTATCATTCGCTGTTTGGGTAAACAGATCCTGGAGCCTGAGATAGTCCTGCTCGTTCGGCAACTGCCACTGGCTGGTACCGAACCAGTGCGACACCATGTTTTTCTTTCCTGTGGCATCGGCTATCTGTTTTGAACTCACACCCAGCGCATCACGCGCTCCCCTGAAATATGAAATCAGCGGAGCCATAACATGCTGTTTTAATTCGGTGCTCTTTTCCGCAAAACCGTCACTCTTCGGGCTGTATGGCCCCTGATAATGCTCTGCGAAAATGATGCGTTCGGTCGCCGGGAAGTAAGCCCGCAGGCTTTCTTTGTTGCATCCGTTCCAGCGCCCCGAAGGTTTTGCCCAGATAATGTGGTTCAGAACGTTGAACCGCTCACGCATCATGATTTCGATATCTGACGCCAGCCGGTGACCGCAGAACAGATAAAGACTTCCCGCGGGCTTCAGCACACGCCAGAATTCGGCGAGGCAACTATCCAGCCAGCGCAGATAATCCTCATCACCATTCCACTGATTGTCCCATCCATCCGGCTTCACTTTGAAGTAAGGCGGATCGGTAACAATTAGATCGATGGAGTCATCAGGAAGAGAGCCGAGGTAAAATAGGCAATCAGCGTTGATCAATTCAACACTGGATATTTTTACAGTATTTTTCATAGATCAGTAAGCGGGACTCTGATAGGCTCACTATGCTTTTGCGCTAAAGCGGTGGGCCCTGGTTCGCTTGTGATCAGAAGCATGAGCGAATGGCTGGTTGGGTGCTACAACACCCACCAGCCGCCCATTTTCACAGCAGAAAGCCCCCAGTTATTGGAGGCGCGATTAACATCCTAAATGGAACTAAGGAGACTACATGTTCGGTGCAAATGAAGAAGCGTTCATCCTCAAAAAAGATGGTTCCCGGAAAGGTCCATATAAAGCCAAATTTGCTGGTGATACCGTTATCATTAACGACAAAATGGCAGACATAGACGACGGTGATTTTGTCGTCCGATTACTACCGAACAAAAAGGAAGAGCATAAGGAAATTTATGAATCTGAGTTTTATGATGTCTCGATCGGAAGTTTCGGTCCTCACTTTCAATTAACAGTAGGCCCCAAAAAACTGAAACAAGAATCTTCATCTCAACACATCAATATCCATGGCGGTAATGTACAAATTGGAAATCACAACCGCCAAGAAATCACCAATAGTCTTGAAACCATTTTTAATATAATAAGCAACTCTAATGGAACCGCAGAGCAAAAAGAGGAAGCAAAAGGTTTATTGCGTAAATTTGCTGAACATCCTCTAGTAACCTCGCTGGCTGGCGGAGCCATTGGTGGTTTACTATAAAACACAAAACCCGCCTTCGTGGCGGGTTTTCATAACTATAACAACGTATCAAATTAACATAAAATATGGCTCGTTTTGTTGCATTTTGCAAGCCCAATCTCAGGAGTTTGTGATATTTAATTCACATTTCCAGAACCTTTGATCCTTCTATTTGCTCGTGGCGGATGATGTTATGCAGAGCAGCATAATCAAGTGTGTTGAACGCACCTTTAAATTTTGCCCAGTGCGGCGCGTACACTCTCAACCAGGTGGAACGATCAACACTCATCATCCGCGCCAGTGCCGCCCCGGCGTATTCCTGATATGTGCCATTATTCCGACTTGCCGCCACTTCCTGCGCAGCCAGCCAGACCAGGCCAATCAGTTTCTTAACGACTCGCGATTGCAGCTTTCTCTCAACCAGACATTTCTGGAATTCATCCCATACGTACTGACACATTAGCGTCTGGTACCGAAAGTTAAGATCGAAACCGTAGCAATAGCGTACCCACGCCTGCTGGTGCTCTTCCAGCGCATTAACGGCTCGCCGCCACGGCGCATAGTAGAATTCAACATCGTGCATCGGCGGGAATGGTCTGCGCCTGCTTCGAGTTTCCAGAACGTATACTGGTGTTGTCAGTGCATTTACTACTGATGGCTTACTACCCTCTCCACCATCCAGCACGACTTTATGAAGATGGCGCCGTGGATGTTTATTCTTATCTGCAGGAGGGTGCTCACTGAATGCCTCCAGTTGTCCTTTGGTACCACCTGACAGGTTTTTAAGGGCATGTCTCACTTCGATCCGGACATATTCGAGTTCTTGTGAATTCATTCGCTCAGCGCTCCATACACTTACGCTTTCACTATTACGCCGATGCCCAGCGCCTTATCCAGAAACCGGAACAACAGCTCAAGCTGCGTACCGTGCTTCTGCTCGAACACTGAGACGTCGGCATGTAACTCGTCGTGGCACTCTCTGCACAGAGGGATCACGAAGAGGTCATGGGCTTTGGTTGCTGTACCTCCCATACCATGCCCGATGATATGGTGGGGATCATCAGCTGGCCGCTGGCACCCTGAACAGGGCTGAGTCTTCACCCAGTCGGTATAGGGTTTGCACACCCAGCGGCGGCGTTTCGGTCGCAGCATGAAGGATTCAGGGGATTCGGGGTCTGCCGCCAGTGTCAGCACCTTCGGCGGCTCCTCCGCCGGTGGCATATCGATCGGCTTAACCAGCGCCATCTCACGCTGCAGAATGCTGGTGGCCGGAACTGAGGGAACGATGTCACTTTCCTTATAAACTGACAGGAACGGTTCAACCGGCAGCAGCAGAGAGCGTGCCGCCATCTCCTCGGTAATCGCATCGCCGATTCCGGCACATACGGCCCACCAGCACAATTCTGCCAGCGCCAGCTCACGCTCTTTGCTGTATCGGAGCCTGATACGGACGGTGTCGATCACCCAGTCAATAACATTCCTGCGCGCCAGCTCCGACAATTGCCGGGTGGTTTGTTCACGCAGCTGGTTCTCACAGTGCCAGCACAACAACATAGAGCCCGGCGGGTGACGCATGGTCACCAGCTCTTTGTGGTGATATTCCGAGTGCTGGTACTGGCAGGCATGGACATTGTGTTCGAGCCAGAATTCCAGGCCGGGCAGCCCACCCGCGGCAGCGATTACCCTTTCATCAGTGAAAAAAGCCTCGAGGGATTTGTCCTGAGAAAGCGGCTGGCGCGCATCAGGCACCCTCCCCGACGGCAGGTGCGCCATGCTGCCTGGCTCAGGTTCGATCAGCACCCGCCCGTGCCGGAACATGCTCAACAACTCACTCCCGGGTTTGAGCAGGACGACGCCCATACTGCGGGCGACGTCGGGTTTCAGCAGGATCCTCACGCCACCTCCCGCTGCGCGGCGGCGCACATTTCCGGCAGATTGGCCTCCACCAGTGCCCGGGCGAAAGGCGGCGGCACGGCATTACCACATCTCGCAACTTGTTTGTCTTTCGCGTAACGATTGCCGCGGTAATCCTGATCGATAACATAGCCAGCCGGGAAACCCTGCGCCCGGTAAAGCTCGTGGGGTTGCAGCATACGCATGCCGATATCAACGATCTGGTATTCCACTCCCTCAACCATGATCAGGCCGAAACGGTCATTGGTGGTGACGGTGCCAAGCGGTTCATCCAGCGATACGCCGCTTTTCTCATTTCCGTAATACTTCATCAGGAAGGCACGCACTTCCCCGACATGCATTCCTCCAGCAGTGATGGTCGGCATCGGGCTATCGACGCGCTGGCCGTCTTTGCATGTTCCGCGCAGCTTGATCAAGTGTGATGTGACAACACTGCTGTCAGCTTTCGTTGTGAGTGTCTGAAGCGGTTCGGACACATCTCGTGGGCGACTCTGACCGGCTCGCCCGCCGCAGCCAACCAGCTGTGCAGTAACCAGCGCGTGATGATCGGTAGTGGTCACCGTATGTGAGGGTGATTCAAGTGCCGCGCCGGACCCGGTATAATTCCCACCGTAGTGCTTTGCGAGAAACGCGCTTACTGCCGCGAATTTGTTACCACCAGCTGTAACCGTCCCCAGCGGCTTATTGATCTGCAATACGCGGGGATCCTGCCCGGGGCGCTCCCCATAGCCCATCTGAATCAACGTTGATGTCACCAGTTGCGATTTACCACCACCACCAGCGGTAATCGTCGCGCTTGGTTCGTCTGCACGATGGCCGACGCTGGCACCAAATTGCCGGGCGATTACCGGCGCAACAACGCAGGCGCGGGACTCTTTGAGAATAGTGTGGGCAGGCTTAAAGATTGCGCGTGGCCTGGCCTGATACTCGCTGCCGCCATTACCGGCGATGAATGGCGTCAGCGCCACTTCCACCATGCCGAGAGCATGCCCGTTCCCGCCCGGGCGTTCTGACGTGCCGGCAGTGATCGTCGGTACCGGATCGGTAACTTCCAGCCCGGTCGCACCAGTGCGGAATTTCGTCAGATGAGGTACTGCGATCGCGTAACCGTGGGTTTTGGTTATCGTCTGCAGGGGCTCTTCAAGCGACTGACCACGGAAACAGTCGTATTCCGTTTTGGTGCTGGTGTGGTTGCACTTCACAATGAACGGTGTCGGGTTATCCAGCACGAAGCGTTGAATGCCACGCGCGATCCGCTTCAGGGTATTTTCTGCCAGAGGCTTTTTACGGTCAAAAATGCTCTGACATGGAAGAGACCAGTCAATGCACTCAGCTGCCGTTCGCCACGGCGCCAGCCTGCCGCTCTGCACTTCGAGTGATTTCGGATCCCCGTGCGTTGGTTCCGGCCAGTGGATTTTCTTGCCGTCACAGCGCATCACCATGAAGAAGCGTTTGCGGATTGTCGGCGCGCCGAAGTCGCAGGCCCGCAGCTCGCGATAGTCAATGTTGTATCCCAGGCCATTCACCAGCGCCAGTGCCTGCTCACTCCCAGCCGCAATCGAAAGAAACTCACATGCTTCCGCCAGCGCCGGGTGATCACCCGGTATGCCGGTTGACAGCATGCCGATAAAAGCCTGGAAGGTTTCGCCAGTGCGTTCAGGATCAGGGCGCATTTCACCTGCCAGCAGCGGCCCCCACGTTTTAAACTCTTCGACGTTCTCCAGCATCATAACGCGTGGACGCTTCGCCAGCGCCCAGCGAACAACTATCCATGCCAGCCCACGAATCTCTTTTTTCACTGGCTTCGCGCCTTTGGCTTTGGAGAAGTGTCGGCAGTCCGGGCTGAACCATGCCAGACCGACCGGGAGATCGCCAGTCGCCGCTACCGGGTCAACATCAAACACCGATTCGCAGTAGTGAAGCGTGTCAGGGTGATTTGTCTTATGCATGGCGATCGCGTTTTCGTCGTGATTGATTGCGATATCAACGCTACGCCCGATCGCCAGTTCAATACCAGTTGAGGCACCGCCGCCGCCAGCGAAGTTATCAACGATAATCTCACGCATTGGTCGCCCCCTGCATGCTGCTGACCAGACCACCAGCAATGGTAATGATCTCGCTGCCTGGCATGCGCTCGAGCCATAACTGGTTAATGTTCGCTTTCAGCTTGTTCTGCTGCTGGGCGTTGAGATCTGCTGTGCCATTCACCTGCGTGAATAAAAGCCCAACCTCCAGAGGCCAGATGCGCGATTCTGTTTCCGGCAGGCTGGCGGTGATCGGCGCTGGTTTTTGAACCTTTCCAATAGCAAATTGTGCCAGCGCCATAAACGCCCGGCCTTTCTCCTCCAGTTCATCCGCGTCGACGTAGCTGAATGCCGCGCCGCGCCAGGTCTTATCGAAAACAGCAATAGCACCAGCAAAACGTGCGCCACTCGGTATTTGTTTTTCATCAGCAGGATTGAACCACGTCGGCAGATCGAAGCTGATGCGACCGCGGATAAAAGCTACATGATCGGCATCTTCCGGCCACCACGTTTCACTCGTCGCCGATTTGATGAAAAAGATGTAACGACCACCTTTCTCTCTCATCGCCCGGGTGTAGTTCATGATATTTCGCATGCCTGTTATCGCCTGCTTTCCGTCGTACTGTGACCGGCTGTAAGGCGGGTTAGCGAATGCTGCACCACCTAGTGCTGCCAGATCAGCTGACCAGTCCTGCGTGAGCGCGTTAATCTCTGCCGTGTACCACGCCGGGCACTTAGCGTTATCGTCGGCAGCGAACAGGTCCAGCACGAACGGACCGAACATCGCGTTAATACCCCAAAACAGCGAATCTGGCGAACACCACTGATCGCCGACCTCTTTCAGGTAGTGAACCGACTGCGCTCGCAGTGCATCAAGCGCCTGAACGTATGGGCTTTTCTGCGATTCCGGTTCTTCCGGATCGAGTGCTACGTCGTCCATTTCGTCAAAATCTTCTGAGTCTCTCATCCCCTGAACCCCTTCGGAATTGTCTTGTCAACCGGGCCAAACGTCATGACATCTGGCTTCCTGTCACCCCATCTGGAGCGTGGCGGTCTGCCCTTCGCATCCCATCGGGTGGCACTTTGGAGGTACGACTCAAACTTTTTCGGGCCGAACAGCGTCTCGGGGCGCATGTACTGGTATTGCTCGTCGTTCTCATGCCAGTGCTCATGCTTCAGGTCGATAACCAGTTTCAGCTCATGAACGCTGTAACCTTCCCGGATCCGTGCACGGATATTTTCGAGGGACGTTTTTGATTTCTGATAGCGTGAGCCGCTCACCCGGTTCAGGTGCGTCAACACATCAATGGCCTGATCGGTAATGACCACTTCCGGATCTGGTTCTGACGTAACCGGACAAAGGGGTTTTATATCCTGTGTAATCTCCTGAGTATTCTCTGTGTAATCTCCTGTATGAAAGTTTGCGGGATCTCCGCAGGCTTGTTCGTGGGTTTCCCCCGTTCTTGATTGCGGTGTTTCCACATTCTTGTTTGCGGCATCACCGCAATCTAGTTTGCGGGATTGCACCAATCCAGATTGCGGCGTTTCCACATTCTGGAGACTCCGCAATCTGGTTACGGTTTTATCCTTGCCCGCTTTCTTCTCCGGTCCTGCCGCTTCCACCAGCAGCGCTTCGAGTCTTTCAGTGTTAATGCGGTAGTGCATTGTTGCCGGAACGCCGCGGCGATCTTCTTCCAGCACACCAAGCACTATCAGGCGTTTTCGAGCGGTCTCCTGCTCATCGCGGGTCAAGGCCGTCTCGCTGGTAATGTCGGCCTGGGTCTTATACATCCAGCCGCCGTCCATTCGGTTGTGCCAGTAGACTAGCTGTGACAGGAACACGGCAGCGACTGGCCCTGCTTTCACCTTTCCGGCTTTGAGTTTCGCGAATGCCGGGTTGTAGGCGATAGGTCGATCGAGTAAACGAATCAGTGCGCTCACTTGTCAGCCCCCCATCAGCTCAGAGGCGTAACGATCAGCAATCCACTGGACACCACGAGGGGTAACTCGCGTTTGCGTATAGGCGTGACCGAAGTCTGATGTGCCGGTTTTGACTGAAAACAGCCCTTCCCTCTGACGCAGTGCATGCGGCAGCAAATTGCCAGACATACGGAATAGAACCTTGTCGCGCAATAGCGCTTCGATCATGGCCTTTTCTGGCATGTTGAGGATCTTCGCGGTCTCCCGGAGGCTTTTGGCGCCGCCGGATTCCACGTAGTGCTCGACGAACGCCACTTTCGTCGCGTCCTGCTGCACCTTATTGGCCAGAGCCACATTCTGCTCTGCCATATCAGCTGCCAGGCGAAGCGCTTCCGGCAATGTCTGAGGAACGGCATTGCCCTGCTCTTCCAGTTCGTGAAGTCGGCGGATAACCTTCATGCGTAGCACTGCGCTGTATCCAGTAATCAGACATTCTGTGTGCTCGCGGTCGAGGCAAAACTCCCGGTATTGCCGACTATTCTGGGGGTGTGTCCAGATATGGATATACCCCTCCGGACGCTCACCTAACTGCTCCAGCATGACTTCGATATCCCGACAGACATGTCCATGCTGTTTTTCCGTCAGTTCGGCAATTTCGCGGCTGCTCATTGTCACGCGACTGCGAACCAAAGCGGGTACCGGCGCTGGCACATCAATCCCGTTTATTTGCTGAACCATGAGGCGACCCTCCGGTTGAACACCCCCACAATTCGGGTAGCGCGACTGTGGTTACATGGAACCCACCGACCGAGTACCATGCGCTCATACTGCAACGGCAGACCTGGCACCGGGATCACCCGCAGTTGCGGTAGATGAGAAATTGAGATTAAATTGCTCATGCGAATTATTTCTCCATACACGAAGAGTTGTTCGCCAGGACGCCCGGAGCTGCACACTCGCGGGCGTCACCTTTTTCAGGCGCACAGAAGATGCGGAAAAGCAACGAAATATGCTCCTGCCATTTCGCCATCACCTGGTAGCTGTTGGCTTCTATCTGCTCCCGCTCGGTGTCGTTAATCACGCCATCTGCGGTCGCCATTCGCAGGTATTTGGAGTGCTCACCGATCCACTCGATTGCCTCCATCAGACGCTGATTAATGTCACCGTTCTCGATGTCTTCCAGATCCACCAGCGGGACGTTTACGCTGTTGGACTGGCGCGATACGGCGTCAGCGATATGCTTGGTGCCGCTCGCCTGCTGAAGAACAATTGCCCACCCGAGCGGGAAGATCTGATCGCCACCAGTACGCAGGCGGTTAAACACGGCATCTTTCGAGACACCAAGCCATTCCGCTGCCTCGTCATAGCCACCAGGGAGACTTGATATCGTCTTCTTGATCGCCACCACCAGCCAAGCCGGTTGCCTTTCAACTTTCCAATCTGGTTCATTACCCACGGCCTACTCCTCCTTTCTGTGGTTTAGTCTGTTATTTCCCGTCGGTATGCTTCACGTATCTATGCGGGTAGAGGATTTGGAGCTCATCGATTTGTCCCGCAAAAAACGTAACTAATCTCTCAGTTACATCGAGTGAGGCGATCTGTTGCCCTCTTTCAATCCTGCTTAAATTGGCAGGATCGATAGCTACTGCTGAGGCAACTTGTGAAAGAGTAAATCCTTGCGTTTTGCGCAATGTTCGTAACGGTGATTGCATATTACCTCCAATAATTGCGTATTACGCATGATAATGGGGATATACAATTTGCGCAAGTTCCTTTGCATAACACGCAAATTCACTTTGTAATAGATGCATGAATATAGGAAACCGAATCAGACAACTTCGCCTTGTAAAAGGTATGACAATTTCCGAGCTGGCTGATGCTATTGGCATTGATGCTGCTAATGTCTCACGCCTCGAAACCGGCAAACAAAAGTCATTTACTGAACAATCACTTGCTTCTTATGCAAAAGCGTTAGGCATAGATGTATCAGAACTCTTTACACCTCTTGAAAACGGAACTACTGTATATAAAAACAGTATTAATTCAGAGCATGGAAAGGGGGACTCGGTGTATAGAGTAGAAATGCTCGACATCAGTGCGAGTGCTGGTAATGGATTCATTAAGAGCAGTGATGTTATTGATGTAATCCGGTCCATTGAGTACAACAGCGAACGCGCAGTTTCTATGTTTGGCGGTAGAACATCTGATGCCGTGAAAGTGATCAATGTCCGTGGTGATAGCATGGCTGACACCATTGAGCCTGGCGATTTGATTTTTGTAGATATTTCAATCACTAATTTTGATGGTGATGGAATATATGTTTTTGGTTTTGACGATAAAATTTACGTCAAAAGACTACAAATGATACCGGACAAACTGCTCGTTATTTCTGACAATCCGAAGTATAGGGAATGGGCAATCGAGCAGAATAACGAGGAACGATTCTGCATTTTCGGAAAGGTTATGATCAGCCAATCTCAAGCTTTCAAACGACACGGCTAACAGAACCCCCACAAACCAGAACCGCCTTAACTGGCGGTTTTTTTTACTCGTCATATTGCGTTATTCGCAAATTACACTTGCGTTATTCGCAATTCTACATTATCGTAACTCCATCAACAGCGAACAGGCAGGACGCCCACGAAGTAGCCGCCGGTGGCATACGAATGAACGGATGATTCGCTAACAGTGGTTGGAGGTTTCCTTGCAAGTAAAAGCGCAGCAGCTTCTTGAGGCTGTAGAACGGATGGAAAAAGCTGCTAAACGCGGCATAGCAATAAATCAGGATCGGGATCCATCAATACCTGCAGAGAAAACAATCTCTGTTGAGCAGTGTGAGTGGACTCTGAAGGATTGCAGGCTCTTTCGTTCTGTTATCTGCCGCACCTTTGGATTACAGCAATAGCCTGCTGATTGGAAAAAACAATGCGGCTATCCACCGCATGAGATTAAGCGCAGAAGTCTGTTTTAACGTTCCGCTGACCAGCGTTACAGGTACAGCCTGTTTGGTGCAAGGCTGGCAGATTACAGATGTCTTCGGGAGGGGTGGCGGTGCTGGCGTGACTACCAGCAGCTCAAACTCAGCAGCAATAACGGAGCCGCTTAAGCCCGCGGCGCTGAGAGTTAATACCGTAGGGGGCCGATTAGTCATCGGTGCCCCGCCCGAAGCCACCTGCATTGTTTGACAGCGACCCTTTCTGGCGGCCCGTTCTACTCCGTTAGCGGCAACCGCCAGCTTTTAAGGGCATAACAGGTAAGAGCATTCCCGCCACATGACTGCTGAAACCCAAGCGCTTGGCGGATGACGGTGAATCAATGGGTCAGCCCGTGTGCCCGGAGATAGCTGCCGCGACTTGATGCGCCGAAACGCAGAACTCGGGGCGTTGGTTGAAGATCGGAATGCTCTTTCCGTTGTGATGTGCTCGAGCGAGCTGCAACGCCGGCCGACGCAAAGACCTGTAAATCGGCTGGGCCGTAGTTACTGGCGGCCAATACCAAAACAGAGCGGCAGGAAGTAAGCGGGTTAGCGACCCGGTGTCACAACGTCACACCATGTGAGAGCGGAAGTTTTCGGTTGCCACTGGGGATGCAGACAACCGTCATAGATTCATCCCAGTTCGTCATACGTTTGCATGTGTAAGAACGTAAATCCGAACCGCGCTGGCTGGAAGGTCAGCACACAACGGATAGGGCATTTATGGTTGAAGAACTAAGTGCGCATAAGGTCACAAGCATGAGTGCCCTCCCCGTTGTGGATGTAGCTCAATTGGATAGAGCGCCCCTTGTGTGGGGAGTTGAGCACTACCCAAGGATCATAACCTAGGGTATCTCATGCGGCTGGCCAGACGTTATCTGGGTTCAAGTCCCAGCGCCACAACCCAATCACGCCTTAGGACCGTGATACCAGGTAGTACGACATTGCTGTGTGTAGTCTTGGCGGTACCAGTCCATTCCCTTGAAGTCGATGGTACCGCCCTTTTTACACAACAGAAAAGGGCATCACCAGGTGACGGGTTCATAACCCAATCCGCCCGGGCTGGTCCACCAGCGGGTGCCCTTCTCTGTTGTGTATGGAGAAACGAACCGGCGGTTGCAGCCGCCTTTCAGAGGGTAAGACCATGAGTAACGACCGCATGACCGTAGTGCCCGATTTCCTGGGCGAACTGGACGCCGGTGTGTTCATGAACAAAATCGCGGCGGCGTTGAATACCACCGCGCTTGGCGTTCTGAACAACGGGAACAAAGGCAAAGTTGTCCTCACCTTTGACATCGAGCGTATGGGCAACTCCGTCGAGGAGAAACGCGTCAAGATCAAGCACAAGCTGAACTACAGCACCCCAACCCCACGCGGGAAAGCGACAGAAGAAGACACCACCGAAACCCCGATGTGGGTTAATAAAGGCGGTAAGTTGACGATCCTGCAGGAAGACCAGGGGCAACTGTTCGGTATCACCGGAGCAGTCGACGGAAAGCTTAAAGCGGCTCAGTGAACCGCTGAACCAATTCACTGCCACCACCCTGATCACCATTTATTAAGGACTAATTATGTCTCAGATTGACGGCGAAACTTTCCGCCAAGTTAAAGATCTGGTTCTTTCCGGCTACAACCTCGACCCGATCAAGAAATTGCCGTGCCCGACTGCCACCCTCCCTGAAGGTGTCACAGTTGAAAGCCTTGAGCGCTTTAATCTTGTGCGCTTTCGCTTCCGCGGCGCCATGACCACCAGCCATATTGATGACTTTGTGCGTTATTCAGTGGGTTATTCCACCGAGATCATGCCATCGCGCTGCTTTATCGACGCTGACAACATGACCGCGCGTTCTGTCTTCAATATAGGAGATTTGACCAGCCCGGGGCACGCTGACAACGTTGCCGCACTCACCCTGAAGAAAACCTCGCCTTATGTTGCCGTGCTGGACGTTGACGGCAGACGCATGGGCCAGAAGGAGATCGCCGAGTGGCTAGAAGACTGGTCAGAATTTCTGACCGCGTTCGATGCCGAAGGTAATGTCATGCCGATCTCACAGGCAGCTCAGGCCGTCCGCCGCGTCAACATCAAGCAGATTCAGGAGTCATCGCACGAAGATGAAAACTTCGCTGGCAAGCAGTCGCTGATGCAATCAGTCGAAGCCAGTAGCCGTGACGTCATGCCGGTGGCGTTCGAGTTCAAGTTCAACCCTTATGAAGGTCTGAATGAGCGTCGCTTCAGTCTGCGCAATAGCCTGCTGAAGGGTGATTCTCCGGTCTTCGTTCTGCGCATCGTTCAACTTGAAGCACAGCAAGAGGACATGGCGCTCGAGTTCCGTACGCTGCTCGAGTCGAAGTTCGACGGCGCAACCGTGGAAACCTTCATCGGTAACTTTAAAGCGTAATTGCTCAGCCTTAATTACCCCGGCGACGGGGTAATTAGTGAAGCGCAATCCCCTGAATTATCGCCATCTGGCGAGGGCTTCGCTCATCCCAAAAACGCCGCATGTGCAGTTGCGGATAAATGGAGAAAACAAAGTGACGAACTACATACAGACCCTTTCAGGTAAGAAGTTCGATTACATCAACGCCACCGCAGACGATATCGAGATCGAGGATATTGGCACCGCCCTTTCGAACATCTGCCGGTTTAGCGGCCACCTGCCGGAGTTCTACAGCGTGGCGCAGCACTCTGTGCTTTGCAGCCAAATTGTACCGGCTGAGTTCGCATTCGAAGCGCTGATGCACGACGCTCCTGAAGCCTACTGCCAGGACATCCCGACGCCGCTGAAAGTGCTGCTGCCTGATTACCGGCGCATCGAGTCCCGTGTCGACGGGCTGATCCGAACCAAATTCGATATCCCCCAACTTCCCTCTCCTGTCGTTAAGTATGCCGACCGGGTGATGCTGGCGACCGAACGCCGTGACCTTGAACTCAATGATAGTGAACCGTGGGGAATCCTCGAAGGCATTATTGCCAGCGACTTAATTCAGATCGTGCCGCTGCGCCCCGGTCAGGCCTTCGGACTGTTCATGAACCGCTTTATCGAGCTCATGGAGATACGGAAATGCGCGGCGTGAATTCCCCGAAACGATACACCCTGGCGGCGCAGCTGGTTGTGGTGATTGTTCTGATGGCCTGCGTCGCGACCGTTCTGTCAATTGCTTACTGGCTTCTCACGGAGGCTGGTCTATGAGCCGTATAAAAAACTTTGGCTGGAACCGCATGAAGCTGGCAACCCTGACGTATGAGCAGCTCGCAGAACTTGAGGAACAGGTGAAAGAAGAACACGCCTGCAGGGACGGTATTCATCTGGTCGACAAAGCAGGCCGAGACAAGCTTAGTGCAATTGGCTGGGCAGTCTTCACCAAACAGAAACAGGAGCGTGCGAAATGAGCGCCATTACAGCATTACCAGTAGAGTGCAACGAATATGGCTGCTGGACTCACCCGGCATACGATAAGTTCTGCGATGGGCGGGATCATATCCCCAATTCAGAATTCCATGCCTGGGTTAAAGCCAATGGGCTTGAATGGGGCTACTGCCTGCGGGATGAATCGTTTGATGATCTCGGCGATGAGTGGCCTGACGCTGACTTTTCTACCTGGCAACCAGAACCACCAGAGGGCGAAGGCTGGTTTGTTGGTTCAATCCACGACTCTGAAGATGGCCCGGTTTGCATCTGGTTTCGTAAAGCTCAAGGCGGTGCAGCATGAACAACCAAATCGTCTTTGTGAATGGGGTATCGAAGTGCGGCTGCGTTATTAAGTTCAGCGATGGTGGTGGCGAATATTCAGACGTTCACGAGATAACGTTGTGCGCCACGCATTACCGTCCAGAGTCAGAGTCCCTTGTACAAGCGTTCCTTAACCTTCAGAAACTGGCGGAGGTTTATCGCACAGCGTACGAGGAAGCCAGACATGACGGGCTGGTTAACTGGGAAGCAGCAACCTCTCTCGTAGAACAAAACGAAGAGTTGAAGAGGAAGCTGGAAGTCGCTGAGAAGAATGGTTTTGTGATGTCAGGAAAACCAGCAGAAGATTACCCGGATGATTTCGATCTGCGCAATGCGGCAAATTTTCTTGATGATGAAGGTGATATCCAAACGGCACTATGGCTTATAGAGTTGCGCCGTCGCCGCGCGGGCGCCCCCTTATCACTAGCGGCAACTGACGTTCTTGCAGAGCGCCGCCGCCAGATTACCGCCGAGGGCTGGACGGCTGAGCATGATGACAAGTATCAGCATTCAGAAATGCTATGGGCCGCGTGCTGCTACGTGCTCAATACTATCCAAAAATATAACCGCGTTCCGTTTGACTGGCCGTGGGATGACAGTTGGTGGAAACCGTCAAACCCGCGCCGCGACCTTGTGAAAGCCAACGCTCTGCTGCTGGCTGAAATTGAACGTATTGACCGCGCCGCTGAATCCATCGGCGAAGAGGATAAGTGATATGGCTTTTGAATCCATGAACAACGTTAAAAACATGGGCTATCACAGGCCATTTATTCGCTGTACTGCCAGCCGGGCTGGTGGTTCCACTATCTACGTCAGCGCGCGTACCGAATTACGCGGTAAGCGTGTGTTGATTGAAATAGACCACGCGGCAAATTTGGTGAGGCTGCGCGCTGCAACCGGAAGCGAACGCGGCGCGCAGTGTTTAAAGCAGGGGGTGATGAGTGCGTCTAAAGCGCTGGTTCTGGCATGCGGCACTTTCCGCGTCTACGTCGAAAAGCGGGAAGATGGATGGTGGTACGGAAGGATCCCGGAGAGTAAATGATGACTGAACAACGCATCAACGATGCCGCACTGACAAAAATGCGCAAGGATGCCGAATGGATGCTTTCCTTGCGTAGTCCAGCTACTGATGAAGAGTGGTGGCAAGCTCTGCTGTCCATCATCATTGAATTGCAGGAGCGGCGCACCACCAGCACCAGTGGAGATAGGTTGACGACCGCAGATATGGAGGCATTAAAGCAGGTCCCGAGTGGATGGTTTAAAGCTGAACACCTCCCTTTTAACCGCCCTATCTATCGCTGTGAGCGCCTCGAAAAAGGCGGCAAATTACAACGGAGAGTTATAGGAATTTATCCAGATGTTTGGTCAGAGTTCAAACTCATTGAAGGAGTGCAGTCATGACCACTATCGCCTGGGACGGAAAATCCTTATCGGCAGATTCGCATGCACTGGCAGATGGTGTTGTCTGTGCAGTGCGTGAACAAAAAATCTACGCCGCGCCGTCGGAGGGCTGGTTCATATTCGGCGAACGAATCCAGGCGATCGGATGTTCCGGTGATTGCGGCACTGAAATGGAGTTGCGGGACGTGCTGCTTGACGGCTTGACCTATGCA
This sequence comes from Trabulsiella odontotermitis, assembly GCF_030053895.1. Classification (NCBI taxonomy): domain Bacteria; kingdom Pseudomonadati; phylum Pseudomonadota; class Gammaproteobacteria; order Enterobacterales; family Enterobacteriaceae; genus Trabulsiella; species Trabulsiella odontotermitis. The sequence continues at coordinate 1,644,948 of NZ_CP125781.1, read as the reverse complement.
TCAACATTTCACTCCACCAGCGAGTTTGCCGCTATCGCAGTCGTGAGGAAAGACCGAGCATATGTCATCAGTAAAGACAGAGGTGAGACACACGCACGTATATTCTCTCAGTCAGAACCCTATGCTATTGGTTCCGGTGGCGTGATTGCGCGAACCGCTATGTACTGCGGCAAGTCATCGCGTGAAGCTGTCGCTATTGCGATTGAACTGGATTGCTTCAGCGGTGGAGAGGTAGCAACGCTTTCAGCCGTGTATTTTGAGGGGGAAATAGCCGTAAAAAAGTAAACAGGTGTGAAGTATGCGTAGAGGGTGCCCGCGGCGGTTGCGGCACTTGCAGTTTTAAAGAATAACCGGGTGCAGCCGGTGTATGGGGAAATCGTATGGCCAAACTGATGAAGGCGAGCCAGTGGGGAAAACGCGAGTTTGAATCCGGCTCGATACCCGATAACAGGACAATTAAACGCTGGGTCGAAAACGGCCTTTTGCGCGGTCGCGTGGTAGATGGTGCTGTTTGGGTCTGCGCGTCTGAGCAGTGGGGTGTTGATTCGATGATCAGCGAGACCGTCAGACGGTTAATTCAGGAAAATTGATATGGCTGCCAGACCACGCAAAAGAAGTAACAGAAATCTACCTGATTACCTTCTTTTCGAAAAATCATCAGGCCAATACCGGTTCACGCTCGTTACCGGCAAGCGAAAACACCTTGGCACCGATCGCGTCACGGCGATCGCCATTGCGAGGGAATATAACCTGCGCATGCGCCCAGAAATGACCCCGTCTATCGAGGGTCTTATAAGGGAATCTGGCGGGATAAACGGCGAGGCGCGCCCATTCAGCGACCATGCACAGGCGCTGCTTGACAGAGCAATTGCCGACGAAAATCCGGGTCATGATACCCTTTCAGTATGGGTAAACGATATTGTCAGGGTCAAAGAGTTTTTCGCCGATATCTATGCCTGCGATATCGACCTTGAGCACGTCAACGCCTATATCAGAAAATACCACGCCGGGACATCTGCCAACGTCCAGAACCGAAAAGTGAGTTTCCTTAAAAAACTGTTCAGTTATGCGGTCGATGAATCGCTAATGATAGATAACCCGGCAGTACGCAAGAAGATGCGGCGCGTCAGTGCGAAAGTGCGCCGCCGGCTTTCGCTCGATGACTACCGTCGAATTTATCAGGCCGCCCCGCTATGGTTGCAGACAGCGATGGATCTTGCCCTGCAAACGACACATGCCCGGCTCGAAGTCTCCCGCATCCGGTATTCAATTAAGAAACCAGGCGAGGGTGTCTGTGGCTGCGTCTGGTTCGAGGTGCCGGAGGGTGACATTTACGGCACGCTGTATATACACCGCCAGAAGGTGCAGCACAAAGAGGCCTCACATGTCGCTATACCGATCGGTATAGCGCTGAAAGACATCATCGAGCGCAGCCGGGATAACGTTGCGAGCCCGTATGTCGTCCACCGACTTCCATTAAAACGCAGTAACCCCACCAGCAAGGAAGTAAGGCACCCGACACAGGTAGCACCAGACTATTTAAGCCGATCTTTTTCGGCGCTGCGCGATTCGGTAGGAGTCGGGTCCGGGCTGCCGGAAGAGCAGCGCCCCACTTTCCACGAAATAAGGGCATTATCGGCCTTTCTTTTCGATAAACAGGGGATTGATCCGCAGGGAAGGATGGCCCATAGCGACGCGAAATCGACGAAAATCTATATCGAAAACCATATTGAATGGGTGCTTGTCCCTCACGGCGAGATAAAAACGGCTTCCTGATATGAAGGTGAAACGTGTGGTAAATTATTGATGTATAAGGAGCGAATTTGGCGCAAAATGCACTGTTTGTAAGTACAGTGGTACGGGGTGCAAAGCCAGTGCTGGCGCGGGTTTTAACATAGTTAGATCTGTATCATGGGGTGTCAGGGGTCGGAGGTTCAAATCCTCTCGTGCCGACCAAAATTCCCAAAGAAAACCAACCTGTTACGGTTGGTTTTTTTATGCCTGCCGTTTTGTCACGCTGCCGCAATAACGTCATTGTCAGCAAGACGGAACCGGGCCACCGCTTTTTGCAGCGTTTCGGTTTGCCCTTCCAGCGCGATGGCCGCAGCGGAAATCTGTTCCACCAACGCGGCGTTCTGCTGGGTTACGCTGTCCATCTCACTGACCGCCACGCCGACCTGCGAAATCCCTTTGCTTTGCTCGTCAGTGGCAGATGCAATTTGCTTCATAATTTCCGTCGTATCGGACACGGCTTTCAGCACTTCACTCATCGTACTGCCTGCCTCGCCGACCAGTGCCGTCCCACTATCCACGCGGCGAACCGAATCAGCAATCAGCGTTTCAATCTCTTTCGCTGCCTCAGCGCTGCGGCTGGCAAGATTACGAACTTCACCGGCCACGACGGCAAAACCTCGTCCCTGCTCGCCGGCACGGGCAGCTTCCACCGCGGCGTTCAGCGCCAGAATATTCGTCTGAAACGCGATGCTGTTGATCACGCTGGTTATCTCGCTAATTTTCTTCGAGCTTTCGGAAATGCCCTCCATGGTGACCACCACATCCTCCACCAGCTTGCCGCCCCGGCTGGCGGTGACCGAGGCTTTTTCCGCCAGACTGCTTGCCTGGCGCGCATTGTCGGCGTTGAATTTCACCGTCGCGGTCAGTTGTTCCATACTGGCAGCAGTTTCTTCCAGCGCAGAAGCCTGTTCTTCCGTACGGGAAGACAAATCGTTATTACCGGATGAGATTTCCGCCGCCCCGCGATTAATATTTTCCGTACCGCTACGAATGGTGCTTACCGCTTCGCGCAGGCTGCCCTGCATTTCAGCCAGCAACGGGAACAGCCGCCCGACGCAGTTGTTGCCGAAAAACTCAACCGGCTGGCTTAAATCCCCTTGTGCGATCACGGTAAAATGGTGACGAATGCGATCCAGCGGCTTCACCATCAACTTCACCAGGTAACGATCGGTAAACAGCAGAATAAACAGGCCGATGACAATCGCCGTCACCACTGTGATTTTCATCATCTGCGTCAGGCTATCCATCGCCACCCGGGTCCTGTCCAGCTTCTTCTCGGCGACTGCGGTAAATTTGTTGCTGCTGGCGCCGAACCCGCGGCTCAGTTCCGGGGTGACTTTAGTGGCGTGCTGGCGGTAGTCGCTGGCGCTGCCCTGCTGTGCGAGTTGCATCTGCACCGTCACGCCGTCATCCAGCAACTTCTGCCATTTTTTTACGACATCGGCGGAAACGTCCGCGTCCATCGGGCCAGGCGACACGCTTTTCAACCGCTCTAACTGGATTTTCATATTATCCAGCGCTTCCTGTACCGGTTTGAAATCAGTGGCCTCTCCCGCCGCTTTTGCCTCCATTACGCGGGAAAGACGGGTAACAAAGCGGAAATATTGATCGTTCCCCTTACTCAGCATGGTCAGTTGTGCAACCAGTTCACGATCGACGGTATTGCCATCGCTAAGTTTCGTCAGCGAATACGTGGTAAATATCCCCACCACGGACCAGAGCAGACAAAACAGCCCCAGCACCCAGAGCATCACGCTGCGAATAGTAAAATTTTTCAACAAGCCCATAGGTTTTGACCCTTACATGTGAATCGTGGTTGTTATCCCGTTCTTGCCGGGTGTTAAGGGGTTATCGGCATGGCAGTGAAGAGCAATTATTGGTTTATTATGAATTTTTTCGGAAGGCTCACAAAAATAACGTTATACCGCTATCTGGTAATCTCGCTTGACTCTTTCCCTGAAAACCACTTAAATACTGTTTATTTATACAGTTAAAAGAGGCGGTTATGTTCGTTGAACTCGTGTATGACAAACGCAACGTGGCAGGTTTACCCGGCGCAAGAGAGATAATCCTTAATGAGCTAACACACCGTGTGCACCGGATCTTCCCCGACGCCGAAGTGAAAGTGAAACCGATGCAGGCCAATGGCCTGAACAGCGATGCCAGCAAGAATGACCGGGAAAAGCTGAACCGCATGCTGGAAGAGATGTTTGAAGAGGCGGATATGTGGCTGGTTGCTGAGTGATCCTGCGGATATTATTCCCTTTCCTTTTCTATGGGTTACCCTCCGTTTTGTGCGCCAGATCCGGCAATCATACTTTTTATTCCGATTTATCCAATAAACATGGAATATCTCACTTTATTCAATTGTGACATAAGGATAATCCAGGCGGACACTTAATAAGGAGATTGATAATGTTGCGTATTAAACACCCTCTTCTGGCCCTTCTGGTTTTAGGTTGCAGCAGTACGGCAATGGCACTCCCGCAAATCACGGTTCTGGCAACAGGCGGCACCATCGCCGGTGGCGGTGATTCTGCGACCAACTCCGCCTATACCGCCGGAAAGGTCGGTATTGAGAATCTGGTGAATGCCGTGCCGCAACTGAAAGACATTGCGGTCATTAAAGGGGAACAGGTTGTTAATATTGGCTCCCAGGACATGAACGACGAAGTCTGGCTGACACTGGCGAAAAAAATCAATGCCAGTTGCAAAAACACCGACGGATTTGTCATCACCCATGGTACAGACACCATGGAAGAGACCGCATACTTCCTCGACTTAACGGTGAAATGCGATAAGCCGGTGGTGCTCACTGGGGCAATGCGCCCTTCCACCGCCATGAGCGCGGATGGTCCGTTTAACCTCTATAATGCCGTGGTCACTGCCGCCGATCCGGCGTCTGCCGGGCGCGGCGTACTGGTGGCGATGAACGATACCGTGCTTGACGGCCGTGACGTGACCAAAACCAATACCACCGGCGTGCAGACCTTCCAGTCTGTGAACTTCGGGCCGTTGGGCTACATCCATAACGGTAAAATTGATTATCAGCGCATGCCTGCGCGCAAACACACCACCGCAACACCGTTCGATGTCAGCAACCTGACGACGCTGCCAAAAGTAGGCATTATCTACAACTACGCTAACGCCTCGGATTTACCGGCAAAAGCGCTGATTCAGGATGGCTATCAGGGCATTGTGAGCGCCGGTGTGGGTAACGGTAATCTGTACAAAACCATTTTTGATACGCTGGCCACCGCAGCGCATCAGGGCGTAGCCGTGGTACGTGCTTCCCGCGTACCGACCGGCTCTGCGACTCGCGATGCGGAAATCGATGATGCGAAATACGGTTTTATCGCTGCTGAGACGCTGAACCCGCAAAAAGCCCGCGTACTGCTCCAGCTGGCGCTGACGCAGACTAAAGATCCGCAGAAGATTCAGGCGTTCTTTGAAGAGTATTGATCCCGCCTGTATGCAAACAGAAAACCAGCCCAGTGCGGCTGGTTTTTTTAGTGATAGCCGCCACCATAAAAGATAATAGCAGTACATATCACTACACATTATGAAAAAATAAGTAAATTACGCTTAATAAATTTCGCATTAGTGTTACGCTGCTCCGGTAATAACGGATATCAAGGATACATTGTGAAAAACGCTCGTTTACTTCTCGCCTCTTTACTGGCTGCGGCCAGTGTCTCTTCCAGCGCCTTTGCCAGCGATCAACCTCTGGAAAAAAGCGCACCCTGGCCACAGGCAGAAAAAGGCATGAAGCGTCAGGTGATTCAGTTACCTGAACAAAAGGATGAAGCGGCTTACCAGGTCGAACTGTTGATTGGTCAGACGCTGGAAGTGGATTGTAATCATCACCGCCTGGGCGGCGAGCTGGAGAGCAAAACGCTGGAAGGCTGGGGTTATGACTACTATGTCTTTGATAAAGTGACCTCACCGGTTTCGACCATGATGGCCTGCCCGGACGGCAAAAAAGAAAAGAAATTCGTGACCGCGGGTCTGGGTGATAAAGGCATGCTGCGCTACAACAGCAAGCTACCGATCGTGGTCTATACCCCCGCCAATGTGGAGGTGAAGTACCGCCTCTGGAAAGCGGAAGAGACGATTAACGACGCCACCGTGCGTTAACCAACAAACCCCGGCGCTGACCGGGGTTTCTTTTAGCTACAGTTACAGCGCGATATCCGCTATCTCTTTCGCGACAGTGGTCTGTGGTTTCAGTTGCGCTGCCGGTACCGGGTCGAATCCGGCGGACGGTGCATAATGCAGTTCCAGCACGTCACTGGTGTATGCCAGCGCCTGTTCAATCAGCGCCGGGTTGTCCTGCAAACGTACGCCCCATGTGGGCGCGACTTCGTTGATCTTCGCCTGCCAGGCTGCTGAACGTACCTTATCTTTGAACACTTTTTCCAGCAACTGCAGCATGATCGGTGCAGCGGTAGACGCGCCCGGCGATGCCCCCAACAGCGCAGCGACGGTGCCTTCGTCATCGCTGACTATCTCAGTGCCGAGACGCAACACGCCACCCTTCAGCGGATCACGTTTGATGATCTGCACTCGCTGCCCGGCCTGCCACAACCGCCAGTCCGCGCTGTTGGCCTGTGGATAGTACGCCTGCAGCGCCGCCAGCCGATCGCTGTCTTTTTGCATCACCTGGCTAATCAGGTATTTCACCAGATCAACATTATCCAGCCCGACGTGAACCATCGGCAGAAAGTTCGACGTGGTGGTCGAGGCCAGCAGATCCCACAGCGATCCGTTTTTGAGGAATTTCGTAGAGAACGTGGCGAATGGCCCGAACAACACGACGCGCTTGCCATCAATGATGCGCGTGTCGATGTGTGGCACCGACATCGGCGGCGCCCCCACGGTCGCCTGCCCGTATACTTTCGCCAGATGGCGGTTCACCACTTCCGGGTTTTCGGTGACGAGGAATTGCCCGCCCACCGGGAAACCGGCGTAGTCGTTGGCCTGCGGAATGCCGGTTTTTTGCAGCAACTTCAGTGCCGCGCCACCTGCGCCAATGAAAATGAATTTCGCCCTGATAGTACGTCTGGCATGAGGGTTATTCGCCTCGCAGACCGTCACGGTCCAGCTGTTATCCGCATTGCGTTTAAAGCGGCACACCGTCGTATTCAGTTGCAGGGAAAAGTTTTCCTGCCGTTGCAGCGCACGGATGAGCTGGCGGGTGATTTCACCGTAGTTGACGTCGGTACCAATTTCCGTGCGCGTCGCCGCAACCTTTTGCTGCGGGTCACGCCCTTCCATCACCAGCGGTGCCCAGGCGCTGATTTGCGCATGGTCTTCAGAATAATGCATGCCACGAAACAGGGCGGATTGTTGTAGCGCATGGTAGCGCGCGCGCAGGAAATTGACGTTGTCCTCGCCCCAGACAAAGCTCATGTGCGGTACGGTGTTGATGAAACTTTTTGGCTGACGCAGCACGCCGCGTGTGACCTGATGCGCCCAGAACTGGCGCGAAATCTGGAAGGATTCGTTAATACTGATAGCTTTCTCAATGCTGATGGAACCGTCGGCTTTCTGCGGCGTATAGTTCAGCTCCATCAGCGCAGCATGGCCGGTACCGGCGTTGTTCCAGCCGTTGGAACTCTCTTCGGCCACGCGCTCCATCTGTTCGACCATGGTGATGGACCAGTCCGGTTCCAGTTCCTGAAGCAAAGTGCCCAACGTGGCGCTCATGATCCCGCCGCCGATCAGTAATACATCCGTCTCTTGCTCAGTACGAGTGTGGGTTCGGGCGTCAGCATGGGCAACGTCAGAAACAGACACCTGTGAGCGGAGTACGGCCATCTTTTTTTTCATTGTATGAAAGCCTTACATAAACTCGCGTTTGGTATTAGCGCAGGTGAAACGATTCGGGGAATCAACGTTATCACTGACGATGAAAAATTTAAATATTGTTTAAACTTTAAATTTAGTTTTGAGATCTGTTATGGAAATGTTGAAAAAATGTGGACACAAAAGAGAGTTCCGGCTGGAAAAATGTGACATGAAGCGGTAATATCCTCCGTTTTGTGATGAAGCGCACAGAAGAGATACCGCTAGAGCAGGAACAGCGTCGCCAGTCCCAGGAAGATAAAAAACCCGCCGGTATCGGTGATTGCGGTGATCATTACGCTGGAGCCGACAGCCGGATCGCGACCGAACTTAATCATGACCATCGGGATAAGCACGCCCATCAGCGACGCAACCAGCAGGTTCAGCACCATCGCCAGTGTCATCACGCCACCCAGATGCGGATCATCATACAGCCACCAGGTGACGAGCCCCATGATCCCGCCCCATACCACGCCGTTGATCAGCGCCACACCCATTTCACGCAGGATCAGAAAAGAAAAGTTCCCCGGCTGGATGTACTGAAGCGCCAGCGCGCGGACGATCATGGTGATTGTCTGGTTGCCGGTATTACCGCCAATGCCTGCCACAATCGGCATCAGCGACGCCAGTGCCACCAGTTGCGAAATGGTGTGCTCGAAACCATCAATAACGCGCGAGGCAATAAACGCGGTGCAGAGATTCACCGCCAGCCAGGCCCAGCGCGTCTTTACCGCCCGGGTCACCGGCGCAAAAATATCTTCTTCGTTGCTGAGACCGCTCATCTGACGGATGTCGTTGTCGGTTTCTTCGTACACCACATCGACGATCTCATCGATGGTCAGACGCCCCATTAATTTGCCTTCCGCGTCTACCACCGCCGCACTCAACAGGTTGTCACGCTCAAAAGTGCGCGCCACTTTTTCTGCACTTTCCTGCGGATGAAAAGCGACGGGCTCAGCGTCCATCACCTCTTCCACCCGCCGCTGCGCCGGGTTCAGCAGAATGGTTTGCAGCGCCAGCTCACCCAGCAGGGTGTTATCACGCGAGATCACAAACAGCTTATCGGTGTTCTCCGGCATTTTGCCCAGTCGACGCAAGTAGCGTTGCACGGCGCCCAGCGTCACGTCCGGGCGAAGGGTGATCACCCCGAACTCCATAATGGCGCCGACGCTGTTGCGGGCGTAGTTCATCACCTGGTGAACACGCGCCCGTTCATCCGCTGGCAATGACGCCAGCAGCCGCCCGGTCAAATTTCGCGGCAGATGCTGAACCAGGTAAATCTGTTCGTCGATGTCCAGCGTCGTCAGCGCGTCGAGCAGCGCTTTGTCACTCATCTCATCAATGAGATCGTCCCAGACGTTTTCCGAGGCCTCCAGCAGTACCTTGCCGCGTTTATCGTCCTCCACCATTCGCCACAGCGCATGGCGCTCTTCCGAGGGCAACGCTTCGAGTGTATCCGCCAGGTCCGGCGCCGGAAGATGGGCCACCAGCGCGCTCACTTCGGCGAGATCGTCCGCCAGCGTCCCGTCGTCATACTGCTCGGCGAAAGTCAGTTTTCCCAACAGGGTGGAGGTGACCGCTTTATCGGTGGTCAGCAGCCAGATCAGCCGCGCACGCTCTTCGTCGCGCAGCCTGGGGCTGTTTTTGGTTAACACGGGCATCTGTTAGTTTCCTTACATCCTCAGGCCGTACGGGCGACCGCATCCCGCGACGCGGCGGCACGCTCTTCGCCAGTCAGCTCCGTCAGTTGACCGTTGCGCATCTCCAGCAGACGATCGGCATGCGTAAAATAGTGGTCATCGTGGCTGATAGCAAAAATGGTTTTGCCCATTTGCTGCATCAGCGGCAGCAGGACCTGGTAAAATTCACGGCGGAAATGCGGATCCTGATCTGCTGCCCATTCATCCAGAAGAATGATGTCTCGCTCTTCAGCCAGTGCTAACAACAGCGCCACGCGTTTTTTCTGCCCTTTTGACAGCTTAAGATCGAGGATTTTGCCGTTCTCAAGCTGCAATTTGTGGCGCATTTTCAGCTGTTCGAGCCATTTTTCGACCAGTACCGGATCGGCCTGTTTGCCTTCCGGCCCCAGCAACTGGTCAAACAGCCAGACGTCGGTGAAGACCGCCGAAAAGTGTTTACGATAATCTTCCGGCTTCCCGGCGGACAGCGGTTTGCCGTCCAGCAGGATCTCCCCTGATACCGGCTGATACAGCCCGGTCAGCAGCATCGCCAGTGTCGATTTTCCGCTGCCGTTGCCACCAATCAGAAACACCAGCTCGCCGCGCTTCAGCGTCAGGTTGACAGGCCCTATCGCAAAGCTGTTGTCCTGATAGTGAAACGCGACATCGCGCAGTTCCAGCGTCTGCCAGTCAGGGTGCGCTTCCGGGCGTGGAAACTCAGGCGCATACGGTGCCAGCGTGAACTTATTCAGTTTATTGAATGCCACCTGCGCGCTGAGCAACGTCGGCAGCGCCCCCACGGCAGAGAGCAGCGGCGTGCGCAGAAACAATAGGGTCAATGAATAGGTCGCCGCCACGCTGGTATTTGCCCAGCCCAGGCTGTTCGCCATCCAGAACACCAGGCCAATCGCGCCCAGCATCATAATGTTAGACCAGTTCACGGCGCTGAGATGGAACGTGTCGGCGCGAATGATATGGTGGCGGTACTCGCGGGCATCAGGAATATAGAGGTTCTGGTAGATGTACTCGGCGCGCTCGCGGTTGAGCGTCAGCTCTTTGCGACCTTCGAGCACCGTCTGGTAGTCGTGATACAGCTTGTCTTCCGTTTCCCGCAGCGTCGCCATGTGTTTGTAAACCCGCGCCACAAGGATAAACCCGCCCAGGATGGTCAATGCCATCCATAACGAGGTGATTAGCAGCATTTTGCCCGACAGCCACGCCAGATAAGCGGCAGAACCAAAGGTCAGAATGATCCCCTGCACCAGTTCCGGCAAACGCACAAAGGCGATAGTGATATTGCGAACATCGCTGGTCAACCCGGCCAGCAGCGCGGCGCTGCCCAGCTTTTCGATGCGTTCGATTTGCGTATCCAGAATGCGCTTGATGAATTCACTACGCAGACGATAGACGAAATGGTGCCCCAGCGCGGTGAGCGCCAGTTGTGACCCCAGCGTGACGACCATTAACAGCAGCAACAGCCCGAGAAATTCCGGCAGCACGGTCAGCGAGGTATCCACGACGGTGATGAGTCGCAGATTAATAAAGGCAATCAGCCCGATGCCCAGCGCTGCACTCAGCAGGCTCAGCACCATTACGGCGATAAAGGGCCAGCGGTACTGGCGCCAGACAAGCAGGAGAAGTTCCATAAGACAACCCGGACAAGAAAACGCAGCCCGCAGTGTAAACTGCTTACGGGTTACATCAATAATAATTCTTATTTTTATTCGCTCTTACACACCTGGCGAAAGGTCAGATTTAAGCGATAACGTCCGGTCGCCGGGTGGAAACCCTCTTTAAGCGGCTGAACACCATGGTAAAACAGGCGTGATGCCCCGCCCCACACCACCACATCACCATGTTCGAGTAACACGCGATGCAGCGGATCGTTGCGGTTCAGGCCGCCAAACTGAAAGATGGCCGGTAAGCCCAGCGAAACAGAGACAATCGGCGCGCGCAGCTCGTGTTCGTCTTTATCCTGATGCAAAGAGAGTTTGCTGCCAACGCCATAGCGGTTGATAAGACAGGCGTCGGGCCGGAAATCGGGGTAACCCGCTTCCCGTGCGGCGTGGTCGGCAAGCTGCCGGAAACTGTCCGGCATCGCCGGCCAGAGCTGGTGGGTTTGCGGATCGTTCGGGGAATAGAGGTAACCGTGCAGGTCGGTGGTCCAGCCGAGCGCGCCGCAGTTGGTCATCGCCACCGACATGGTGTAGCCACCGGGCGTCACCATCTGACGAAACGGCGAGACAGCCGCCACACTGGCGATGTCCGCCAGTAGTGTTTCTGCACGGGCGAAGGCGAAGCGCCGCAGGATCACGGCGCCTGGCCCTAACGGCTCTTGCCAGGGATGTTCATCGGCAAAGAGATCAAGCATTACGACTCCTCGCGCGGCGATTCACGTCGCAACAATAGCGCTTTTCGCGCGACACCCCAACGGTAGCCTGACAGCGCACCATCGTCCCGCACCACCCGGTGGCAGGGGATCAGAATCGCCAGTTTGTTGGCGGCGCACGCCCCCGCCACGGCACGCACCGCGTTGGGTTTACCGATGCTTGCCGCCACCTGGCGGTAGCTGCGCGTTTCACCCGGCGGGATGGCGCGCAATGCCTGCCAGACCTGCTGCTGGAACGCGGTGCCGCGGATATCAAGCGGCAGCATCAGCGGCTGATGCTGATTGTTAAGGCTGGCAATTACCAGATTAACCCGCTCCTGAAATGCCGCGTCTCCTGGCTGTAACTGCGCCCGCGGGAAAACCTGCTGCAGCTCGGCGAGCAGTTCGCTTTCGCTGTCGCCCAGCAGCACCGCACAGACGCCGCGCTCGCTTTCGGCGACCAGGCAACGGCCGATCTCGCTGTTGCCGGTGGCAAAGTGAATGCATGCATCTTCGCCGCCGCGACGATACTGGCGGGCGGTCATTCCCAGCGCCGCATCGGCTGCGCGATAGTAAGTGCTGCTGTCAGGGAACCCGGCCGCCAGCACGGATTCGGTCACGGTCTCGCCTCTTGCCAGCGATTCACGCAAGCGGCGCGCACGCCATGCCTGCTGCCAGGCTTTCGGCGTCATGCCGGTGGTGGCTTTGAACAGGCGATGCAGATGAAACGGACTGATGCCCACCTGACGGGCGAGTTCATCCAGCGTGACCGGCATCTCCTGCTCCAGCAACCGGCAGGCCTGCGCCACTTTTTCTATCCGCTGTTGTTGAGGCTCTTGCTTGTCAGGCTGGCAACGCTTGCACGGACGGAAACCCGCTGCCAGCGCCGCCTGCGCGTCAGGGAAAAATTGCACATTCTGGCGCAGCGCATGGCGCGCACGGCAGGAAGGACGGCAAAAAATGCCGGTGGTCTGTACGGCGAAAACGAACGCGCCGTCCGCCTGCGGATCGCGATCAAGCACCGCCTGCCAGCGGGACGCTTCAGTGCGTAGCGTATTACGTTTCATGGTTGGCTCCTTCATGTAAAGGTTAGCCTTACTTTGCCGGACAGACCGTAAGAAAAAACCCGCAATCTTGCTTTTTAATTTTTCCCGTTCACCAGAAATCCGTTGAACTGCGGCGACATCCAGGTACGAAAGCCATCACCTTCTTTGATGATCATGTACACTGCCAGCCCCTGCTCGCGCACCACCTCTTTGGCCTTTTCCGGGCCGAGCACCATCAGCCCGGTATCCCAGCCATCAGCTTCCAGCGCTGTGGGCGCAATCACCGTCACCGAGACCAGCTTATGATCGATCGGTCGGCCAGTTTGCGGATCGATAACGTGGGAGATACGCTTACCGTCCAGCTCATAATAGTTGCGGTAGCTGCCTGAAGTGCTGATACCATGACCGTTGATATCAACGATAGCCTGTACCGCGTTTTCACGATCAGTCGGTTTCTGGATCGCCACACGCCACGGTTGACCTTCGGCGTTCATCCCCCGGCTGACCAGCGCGCCGCCGACGGACACCAGATAGCGGGAGATCCCCTCCTGCTCCATCAGACGCGCCAGATGATCGGCGGCGTAGCCTTCTCCGACGGTGGAGAGATCAACAAACAGATCGGGAATATCTTTTTGCAGGAACTGTTGTCCGGCCAGATTGATGACCGAAAGATGTTTCAGCCCGCTGCGCGCTTTCGCCGCCTCGATCTCCGCCTCAGTTGGCGTTTTTACCGGCTGCTTGTCCGGTCCGAATCCCCATAAATTTACCAGCGGCCCGACGGTGATATCCATCGCGCCACTGGTTTTTGCACCAATGCGCAGCGATTGGGTGACGATATCCGCCATCGCTTCATTGACCGGCCACGGGGTTGTGCTTTGCGACTGATTAAAGCGCATCAGCGCGGAATCATTCTTCCAGGTGGAGAGCAGTTGATCATCGGCATCCAGTTGCGTCTGCACTTTCTGACGCAGCGCGGTGGCGCGGGTTTCATCGATATCAATCGCGCTGACCCGCCAGAAGGTGCCCATTGTCTTCCCTTCCAGTACGGTCGCGGCGGGTTTTGCTGCTTTGGGGGGCGTTGCGGTGTCACAGCCTGCTATCAGTACCAACGTCGCCAACCATGCGGCGCGAAAAATTGTCATGTCCATTCGTTGTTATCCTCTTGCTGAAGGCGCAAGGGTACACCAGTTTTGGAAAAGTCAGACACAAAAAAAGGGGCCCGGGGCCCCTTTATGGTGGTATTCAGTTGGATTAGAACTGGTAAACCAGACCCAGCGCTACGATGTCATCAGTGCTGATGCCAGCGTTGCGGGTGAAGTCGTTTTCATCCAGCAGGTTGATTTTGTAATCAACATAGGTGGACATGTTTTTGTTGAAGTAGTAAGTCGCACCTACGTCAACATATTTCAGCAGGTCCTGGTCGCCGTAACCGCCTTCGAGGTCTTTACCTTTAGACTGCAGGTAAGCCACGGACGGACGCAGACCGAAGTCGAACTGGTACTGTGCAACCACTTCGAAGTTCTGTGCTTTGTTAGCAAAGCCACCGAAGCTGTCGCTGCCGAAACGGGTCGCGTTGTAAGTCTGGGTGTACTGCGTTGCCAGATACAGGTTGTTCGCGTCATATTTCAGACCACCGCTGTAAGTGGTGGCTTTATCGCCTTCACCGAAGAAGCGAGCATTCTGCTCGTCAGTACGTTTGGAGCTGGCAATAGCAGTACCAACGCTGAAGCCTTCACCCAGATCATAGGTCAGAGATCCGCCGAAGCCGTCACCATTCTGTTTGTTCCAGCCACGGCTGTTGTTGGTTGCACCTTCACCGCTGCCGCTATTTTTGCCCTGGTACTGCAGCGCAAAGTTCAGGCCATCAACCAGACCGAAGAAGTCAGTATTACGGTAGGTTGCAACGCCGTTAGCACGCTGCTGCAGGAAGTTGTCAGAACCGTAGGTGTCGCCGCCGAATTCCGGCAGAACGTCGGTCCATGAAGTTACGTCGTAAACGACGCCGTAGTTACGACCGTAGTCGAAAGAACCGGCTTCGCCAAAACGCAGACCAGCAAACGCCAGACGGGTCCATGCCTGATCGCTTGAAGATTCAGTGTTATTCGCCTGAACGTTGTATTCCCACTGGCCGTAACCGGTCAGTTGATCGTTGATCTGGGTTTCACCTTTGAAACCGAAACGAAGGTAGGTCTGGTCGCCGTCAGCACTCTTGTCATCAGAGAAATAGTGCAGACCATCAACTTTACCGTACAGATCTAATTTGTTGCCGTCTTTGTTATAAATTTCAGCCGCATTTGCTGCGCCCGCTACCAGCAGAGCCGGTACCAGGAGGGACAGTACTTTAACTTTCATGTTATTAACCCTCTGTTATATGCCTTTTTATATGCCACTGCTTACTGATTAACCCTCTAATCAGTCGGCAAGTTCATTTTGCTGCAAAATGCAGAATAATCCAACAAGAAAATGATACTAAAACTTTTAAGGTGTTTCAGATCACTCACTAGATGTTTCAAAATGTAAATTTAGGGGAACTTTTTATGACACGAAAAGCTAAAGAAATAAGCACGAATAATCAAAACAAATATAAAATAACATACAAATCAGTAAGTTACACGAGTTACACTCTATAGCACTGAATGCCAAAACAAATTCTCAGATGGGATCTAGAATATCCTCGCTATCATCATTAACTTTATTTATTACCGTCATTCAGTTCTGAATGTCTGTTTACCCCAATTTCCACCGAATGCTCTGCATTCGGTTTTTTTTTGCCCTTCTTTACACAACTTTAATTTTTTTGTGCTACCGATCAGAAATAGTAACGACTATTAACTAATTCGATCTGCAAAGAAAAATTATCATTAGGATCCTAAGATAATTAATTGCTTGTTATTTCGTGCTATTTTTTAATGATCATTATCAAATTATTGTACAAAAATTGTAAAAATGTACAAATATTGCTTCTTAAACATAGTCGCCAGAAAAGCACCTGAAAGAGGGTTAAAAATTGCGCTGGATTGGCGTACGAGTCTGGAAATTGGCGTAACAGCCTTTATACTGCCAGCAGGACATTGCCCGGCGAGAACGCTTTTGCCACAGGCTCTGACAGCTTATGGCGCCGTTGCCATAATGGGTTACACACAATAATGAGTCACTCCGACACGATGATCCCGAACAAATTCTCCTTGATACCAGGCAGCATTACGCGTTTCTTTCTATTAATGATCATCGTCCTGCTGGTGACGATGGGCGTCATGATTCAGAGCGCGGTCAACGCCTGGCTGAAGGACAGAAGCTATCAGATTGTCGACGTCACTCATGCGCTGCATAAGCGTATCGACACCTGGCGCTACGCCACCTGGCAAATCTATGACAACATCGCCGCCAGCGCCCCTTCCTCGTCTGGCGACGGGCTTCAGGAAACACGCCTCAAGCAGGACGTCTATTATCTGGAAAAACCGCGCCGTAAAACCGAAGCGCTGATTTTTGGCTCCCACGACAGCGCCACACTCGACATCACGCAAAAGATGTCGAGCTATCTGGATACGCTGTGGGGCGCGGAGACGGTGCCATGGTCGATGTACTATCTGAACGGTCAGGACAACAGCCTGATCCTCATTTCCACGCTGCCGCTGAAAGATCTCTCGTCCGGCTTTAAAGAATCCACTATCGGCAACATTGTTGATTCCCGCCGCGCCGAGATGCTACAGCAGGCCAACACGCTGGATGAACGTGAAACCTTCTCGTCGCTGCGCCGTCTGGCGTGGCAGAACGGCCATTACTTTACGCTGCGCACCACCTTTAACCAGCCGGGTCATCTGGCCACCGTGGTGGCCTTTGATTTGCCGATTAACGATCTCATCCCGCCTGGCATGACACTGGACAGCTTCCGTCTGGAGCAGGATCTGACGCAAAATGCCGCGGCTCGTAATCAGGATAAAGAAGCCGCCGACAGCGTAAGCATTAATTTCAACAGCTCGCGCATTGAGATCTCGTCTTCGGTGAACACCACCGGCATGCGTCTGGTGTGGCAGGTGCCGTTCGGCACGTTGCTGCTGGACACGCTGCAAAACATCCTTTTGCCGCTGTTGCTTAACATTGGCTTACTGGCGCTGGCGCTGTTTGGCTTTACCACCTTCCGCAACCAGCCGGGCCGTCAGAGTGACGCGACCTCACCGGTGGCGGCGAGCAGCGAAATGCGCGCACTAAAAGCTATTAATGAAGAGATTGTTTCCCTGCTGCCGTTAGGTCTGCTGGTACACGACCAGGAGTCCAACCGGACCATCATTAGCAATAAGATCGCCGATCATCTGTTACCGCATCTGAATCTGCAGAACATCACCAGCATGGCCGATCAGCATCAGGGGGTGATTCAGGCGACGATTAACAACGAGCTCTACGAGATCCGCCAGTTCCGCAGCCAGGTCGCGCCACGTACGCAAATTTTCATTATTCGTGATCAGGACCGTGAAGTGCTGGTGAATAAAAAGCTCAAGCAGGCGCAGCGTCTGTACGAGAAAAACCAGCAGGGTCGCGCCACCTTTATGCAGAACATTGGCGAAGCGCTGAAACAGCCTGCGCGATCACTGGCAGAGCAGGCTGCGGCAATCGGCGGCGATGAGGCGTTGAAGCTGGCAAACCGCGCGGACATGCTGGTTCGCCTGGTCGATGAAATCCAGTTGGCCAACATGCTGGAAAACGACAGCTGGAAAGGCAACGCGACGCTGTTTGCCATTCAGGATCTGATTGATGAAGTGGTGCCGGAAGTTTTACCGGTGATCAAACGCAAAGGTCTGCAGTTGTTGATCAACAACTCGCTGCCAGCCAACGAGCAGCGTCATGGCGATCGTGAGGCACTATGCCGGATCCTGCTGTTGTTAATTCAGTACGCCGTGACCACTACGCAGATCGGCAAGATTACGCTTGAAGTGAGCACCGACGAATCAGCAGAAGATCGGTTGACCTTTCGTATCCTCGATACCGGCGATGGAGTCAGCAACAGCGAAATTGATAATCTGCACTTCCCGTTCCTGAACGACACGCAGTCTGACCGTTACGGAAAAGCGAACGCCCTGACTTTTTGGTTGTGCGATCAGCTGGCGCGCAAGCTGGGCGGGCATTTGAACATAAAATCCAGAGAAACTCTCGGTACCCGTTATTCCGTCCATGTTAAAATGGCACCACGCGCTCAGGTTGTGGAATCAGAAGAGCGCCTGCTGGATGACGTGGTGGTGATGACCGATATCACTTCCAGTGAAATCCGGACGATTGTCGTACGGCAGCTCGAAAACTGGGGGGCGACCTGCATTTCGCCCGACGAGCGACTCGTAAGTCAAGATTATGATCTCTTTTTAACTGATAATCCGTCTAATCTTACTGCCTCAGGCTTGCTTTTAAGCGATGATGAGGCTGGCATTCGCAAAATCGGCCCTGGCCAGTTGCGTGTAAACTTCAATATGAGTAATGCCATGCAGGAAGCCGTACTACAACTTATCGAAGAGCAACTGGCTCAGGATGAGATCGTGGAAGCCTCTCCAGGCGGCGCGAGCGAAAACGCCGAACTCCACGCCAGCGGCTATTACGCGCTGTTTGTTGATACGGTACCGGATGATGTGCAGAGGTTGTATACTGAATCGGCAGCGCATGATTTTGCGGCGCTGGCGCAGACCGCACACCGACTTAAAGGTGTGTTTGCCATGCTAAATCTGGTACCCGGCAAGCAGTTATGTGAAACGCTGGAACATCTTATCCGTGAAAAGGATGCTCCAGGAACAGAGAAATATATCAGCGACATTGACGTTTACGTCAAAAGCTTGCTGTAGCAAGGTAGCCTAATACATGAACAATATGAACGTAATTATTGCCGATGACCATCCGATTGTACTGTTCGGTATTCGCAAATCACTTGAACAGATCGAGTGGGTGAATGTTGTTGGCGAATTTGAAGACTCCACTGCACTGATCAATAACCTGCCTAAACTGGACGCGCACGTTCTGATCACCGACCTCTCCATGCCTGGAGACAAGTACGGTGATGGCATTACGTTGATCAAATACATCAAACGCCACTTCCCTGGCCTGTCCATTATTGTTCTGACTATGAACAACAACCCGGCTATCCTTAGCGCCGTGCTGGATCTGGATATCGAAGGTATCGTCCTGAAACAGGGCGCGCCGACTGATCTGCCGAAAGCACTGGCGGCACTGCAAAAAGGGAAAAAATTCACCCCGGAAAGCGTTTCCCGCCTGCTGGAAAAAATCAGCGCCGGTGGTTACGGTGACAAGCGCCTGTCTCCAAAAGAGAGCGAAGTCCTGCGCCTGTTTGCTGAAGGTTTCCTGGTGACTGAAATTGCCAAGAAGCTAAACCGCAGCATCAAAACCATCAGTAGCCAGAAAAAATCGGCGATGATGAAACTGGGTGTGGAAAACGATATTGCGCTGCTGAACTACCTTTCCTCCGTCACGCTGACGCCTGCGGATAAAGAGTAAGCACCTCTCAGGTCCCCCCGGCAGATAGCAGTTGCCGGGAGGCCTCTTATGATTCTCTCGCCTTTCTGACTCGCGCGGCGTACACCGCCAGCGTTTGTTTCAGTACGTCCAGAACTACCGGTTTTGACAGACAACTGTCCATCCCCGATTCAATACAACGCTGCTTCTCTTCTGCCAGCGCGTTCGCCGTAACGCCCACTACCGGCAGCGTCAGCCCCAGTTGACGGATGCGCTGCGTGAGGCGATAACCGTCCATGTTCGGCATGTTGACGTCGCTCAGAACGATATCGATATGGTTTTTGCTTAATACATTCAGCGCATCAACGCCGTCGTTCGCCGTTTTACATTGATAACCGAGTGAGCCCAGTTGATCAGCCAGCAGACGCCGGTTAATCGGGTGATCATCCACCACGAGGATCATCATGTCATCGTTGACCGTGGCGGTTTCCGCGGCAGGCAGCGTTGTCGCTGTATCCGTGCTTTCCATTGCAATGCGGTAAATACGCCCAAGCAGCGCAATCAGTTCGTGCGGCGACGCCACGCTTTGCAGCCACACACCAGGCGAACGTTCCAGCGGAATACCGATATGGCGACGGCAGAAAATCACCGCCGCTCTGCCAGGCCACGGCTGCTCAAGCTCGTCGTCGGTGATCAGCGTATCGTCGGCGTCCGGCTGCTGGCCTTCATAACGGCTCACCGTCAACCCACGATGCGTCAGCAGTGACGCCAGATACTGGTACAGCGACGCATTACGCACCGCCAGCCAGCAATGTTTATGCTCCAGCCCGTCAGGTGCCAGCACCGGCAGATTCTGCACACCATACAGCGGAATGCGGACCGTAAACTGACTACCCATGCCCGGTTCAGTATCCACAGAGATGTCGCCGTCCATCATACTGATCAGCTTCTCACAGATAGCCAGCCCCAGCCCGGTTCCCTGGAAGTTGCGCTGCACGCCGGTCCCCACCTGGAAGAAAGGATCGAACAATCGCACCACTTCTTTCGCCGGGATCCCGACGCCGGTATCCCGCACGCTGATGCTCAGGTAATCACCCACGCAGCGCACATGCAGAATGATGCAGCCCACATCGGTAAATTTAATGGCGTTACTCAGCAGGTTGGAAATCACCTGTTGCAGGCGCATCGGGTCGCCTGACATCTGCTGCGGCACATCCGGCTCAATAAAGCAGTACAGCCCGAGCTGTTTACGTACCACCAGCGGCAGATAGTTGGCGGTGATGTGGTTCATCACTTCACGTGGCGAAAACTCCCGTGGCTCGATTTTCAGCTGCTCAGATTCAATTTTCGAGAAATCGAGGATATCGCTGATGATCTTCAGCAGCAGACTGGAGGAGTTGTTCATCGCCGTCACCAGCCGCCCCACCCCTTTCGGCAGCTCTTTAGTCTGCAACAGGTCAAGGTTACCGATGATGCCGTACAACGGCGTACGCAGCTCGTGGCTGACCGTCGCCAGGAACATCGATTTCGACTGGCTGGCCTGCTCTGCCGCCTGCGCCATCTCCTGCAACGACTCTTCCATTTTGACGCGCGAACTGACGTCCACCAGCACGCAGATCGCCACGTTCTCATTGCGATAGCGCGAGTGCACAAAGCTGATTTGCAGGTTGGTGTTATTGCTGGTGAGCACATCGACAAAGTTAACCTGCTGGCCGCAGATGATTTGCGTCAGCCGTTGCCGGTCCTCATGGGTGAGCATGTTGAGGTAATTATGCGCCAGTTCGTTACTGAGAATATTGGTGCCATCCTGAGTGCGCAGGATACAGATCCCCACCGGCGCCGAGGCGACGATTTTACGGTTGAACTGCTCATGCTCTTCCAGCCGCTGGGCATCGTTTTCCGCCGGAATAAAGATACGGCGTTCATACATTCGCGCCAATGTGAACAGCCCAATCCCCACCAGCACATTCAGCAGAACGGCGTTGAGGATCAGCATCCGGATGCGTTCCAGCACCTGATCCACCGGCACAGAGTAGACAATGCTTAGTGATGACGGCGGCAGACTCTTTTTCAAGACCAGCTCGCGGAAACCGGACGTATAGCCGAACCACGACCGCTCCTGCATCCAGTGCGGATCCACTTTGAGTTTATTTTCCGGGCCCGCGAGCGAGATCAACGACTCGCCGTTTTCATCAAGCACGGTGACGCCCATCGGCAGGCTGCCCGGCGTGAAGAAGTTTTCCATGCGAATACTCTGCTCGGTACCGAGCAGCGCCTGCAGGCGGTTGGCCAGATAGACCGGTGTCAGCGCATAGAAATAACCGACGCCCGGACGTGGCCCCTGGCTCACCCAGAACAGGTTGTTGCCCCGCTCATCCTGCGGCGCGTTGCGGTACTGCACAATGCGCTCATGCAGCGTTTTCAGCACCCGGTCACGTTCCATCGGGATATCGCGCAGACCAAAATTCGCCATACAGAGGTTATCGCTGCCGACGAGGAACACGCGGTTGAGATCGTAAGCAGAGGAGAAGTTATCGCGCCAGTAGCGCATAAACCACGCCAGCGATTCCAGCGAACCGCGCCAGGTGTTGCCCGTTGCGGTGCAGTCAGAATCGGAAAACAGCGGCTCAAATTCGGGGACATCGACGTCCTGCCCGCCGGCGCGTGACAGGAGCGCAGCATTGTCGCCGGTCAGGCGGTTTTCGGCGATGTATTTCAGCTCTTTCATCACGTCTGCGGTACGCTGGATATAGCGCTGCGCCTGATCGGAGCTGAGGTTAAATTCCTGTCTGATTTCGGATTCTTTGCTATGCAGCGCGTTAACAATGTAGAACACCGACACAAAGGCAATAAGCAGCCAGAGCAGCAATGCCAGCGCCCGGAAAAGGTAGCGGGAAACTTTCAGTGTGGTACGAAAAGAGACAAGGTATTTCAACGTTTGGCCGTGTGCGTGCAGAAAGATGTGCTTAAGGTAGCGGCAAAATGGGTGTCCCGCAACGTCGAAACAAAAAGGGCCGGTATCAACCGGCCCTTTCGCAGCATTTTACAGACGATTACTCATCATCGCCATCGTCCGCCACATCGTCATCGGTGTCTGCTTCCGGCGCGATGTCATCATCACCTTCCGCCACACTGCCGTCGATGGAATCCAGCTCTTCGTCATCAACCGGTTCAGCCACGCGCTGCAGACCCACCACGTTTTCGTCGTCCGCAGTACGGATGAGGATCACGCCCTGGGTGTTACGACCGACAATGCTGATCTCAGACACGCGAGTACGCACCAGCGTACCGGCATCGGTGATCATCATGATCTGGTCGCAGTCGTCTACCTGTACCGCGCCCACCACGGAGCCGTTGCGTTCGGTCACTTTGATGGAGATAACGCCCTGCGTCCCGCGAGACTTGGTCGGATATTCCGTCTCAGCCGTACGTTTACCGTAGCCGTTTTGCGTCACGGTCAGGATAGCGCCTTCGCCGCGCGGTACGATCAGGGAAACAACTTTGTCTTCACCGGCCAGTTTGATGCCGCGAACACCGGTGGCGGTACGGCCCATCGCACGCACCGCGTTCTCTTTGAAGCGCACCACTTTACCGGCCGCAGAGAACAGCATCACGTTGTCAGAACCGGAGGTCAGATCCACGCCAATCAGTTCATCGCCCTCGTTAAGGTTAACGGCGATGATACCCGCTGAACGCGGACGGCTGAACTCGGTCAGCGCGGTTTTCTTCACGGTACCGCTGGCGGTCGCCATAAAGACGTTGACGCCCTCTTCGTACTCGCGAACCGGCAGGATAGCGGTGATACGCTCGTTCGCTTCCAGCGGCAGCAGGTTGACGATCGGACGGCCACGGGCGCCACGGCTCGCTTCCGGCAACTGGTAGACTTTCATCCAGTAGAGGCGACCACGGCTGGAGAAGCAGAGGATCGTATCGTGGGTGTTGGCCACCAGCAGACGGTCGATAAAGTCTTCTTCTTTAATACGGGCAGCAGATTTCCCTTTACCACCACGACGCTGCGCTTCGTAATCCGTCAGCGGTTGATACTTCACGTAGCCCTGATGCGACAGGGTGACGACAACGTCTTCCTGGTTAATCAGGTCTTCGATGTTGATATCGGCGCTGTTGGCGGTGATTTCGGTGCGACGTTCATCGCCGAACTGGTCGCGGACCAGCTCCAGCTCTTCGCGGATCACTTCCATCAGACGATCAGCGCTGCCGAGGATGTGCAGCAGTTCAGCGATCTGCTCCAGCAGTTCTTTGTACTCGTCGAGCAGTTTTTCGTGCTCAAGGCCGGTCAGTTTCTGCAGACGCAGATCCAGAATCGCCTGGGCCTGCTGTTCAGTCAGGTAGTACTGACCGTCACGCACGCCAAACTCGGGCTCCAGCCACTCCGGACGCGCAGCGTCGTCGCCCGCACGTTCCAGCATGGCGGCGACGTTACCCAGATCCCACGGACGCGCAACCAGCCCAGCTTTCGCTTCCGCTGGCGTCGGTGCATGGCGGATAAGCTCGATGATCGGGTCGATGTTCGCCAGCGCCACAGCCAGTGCTTCGAGGATGTGTGCACGATCGCGGGCTTTACGCAGTTCGAAAATAGTACGGCGGGTCACCACTTCACGACGGTGACGGACAAACGCTTCGAGGATCTCTTTCAGGTTCATGATCTTCGGCTGACCATGGTGCAATGCCACCATGTTGATACCGAAGGAGACCTGAAGCTGCGTCTGGGAGTAGAGATTATTCAGCACCACCTCGCCGACTGCATCGCGTTTGACTTCGATGACGATGCGCATACCGTCTTTATCAGACTCGTCGCGCAGCGCGCTGATGCCTTCCACGCGTTTGTCTTTCACCAGCTCGGCGATTTTTTCGATCAGGCGCGCTTTGTTCACCTGATACGGAATTTCGTGAACAATGATGGTTTCGCGGCCGGATTTGGCGTCGGTTTCGACTTCCGCGCGGGCGCGAATGTAGATTTTGCCGCGACCGGTGCGATAGGCCTCTTCAATACCACGACGACCATTGATAATGGCAGCAGTCGGGAAGTCCGGCCCCGGAATATGTTCCATCAGCCCTTCAATGCTGATGTTTTCATCTTCGATGTACGCCAGGCAGCCGCTGATCACTTCCGTCAGGTTATGTGGCGGAATGTTGGTGGCCATCCCTACGGCGATACCGGAAGAACCGTTTACCAGCAGGTTAGGGATTTTGGTGGGCATGACGTCCGGAATTTGCTCCGTGCCGTCATAGTTATCCACAAAATCGACCGTTTCTTTATCCAGATCGGCCATCAGCTCGTGGGCAATTTTCGCCAGACGGATTTCCGTGTAACGCATTGCCGCCGCAGAGTCGCCGTCGATGGAACCGAAGTTACCCTGACCATCCACCAGCATGTAACGCAGCGAGAACGGCTGCGCCATACGAACAATGGTGTCATACACCGCGGAATCACCGTGGGGATGGTATTTACCGATGACGTCACCCACGACACGGGCCGATTTTTTGTAGGCTTTATTCCAGTCATTGCCCAATACATTCATAGCGTAAAGCACGCGACGGTGTACCGGCTTCAGGCCATCTCGGACGTCCGGCAGCGCACGGCCAACAATCACCGACATCGCATAATCCAGGTAGGAGCTCTTCAGCTCTTCCTCGATGTTGACCGGTGTAATTTCTCTCGCAAGGTCGCTCATCTAACCGCTTTCCCTCTACTGTATCCCGGATTCAAAGGTCGCAAATTATAACACACCCGCAGGGTTATAAACCAATTTGCTTTACTAACCTGATATACTTCATCGTCTTTAATTTACGGAGTAAAAACGCCCATGAATGCCGAAAAACCTCAGGCGGCTCACAACGTTGATCACGAAGAGATTGCAAAATTCGAAGCGGTGGCGTCCCGCTGGTGGGATCTCGACGGTGAGTTTAAGCCTCTGCACCGTATCAACCCGCTGCGTCTGGGCTATATTGCAGAGCGTTCCGGCGGCCTGTTTGGCAAGAAAATTCTTGATGTCGGCTGCGGCGGCGGGATCCTGGCGGAGAGCATGGCGCGTGAAGGCGCGACCGTCACCGGGCTGGATATGGGTTTTGAACCATTGCAGGTTGCGCGCCTGCACGCGCTGGAAACCGGTATTGATGTCGAGTACGTTCAGGAAACCGTCGAAGAGCATGCGGCAAAACACGCGCAGCAATATGACGTGGTGACCTGCATGGAAATGCTCGAACACGTTCCTGACCCGCAATCTGTGGTGCGCGCCTGCGCGCAACTGGTGAAACCGGACGGCCATGTCTTTTTCTCAACCATCAACCGTAACGGTAAAGCGTGGCTGATGGCCGTTGTAGGCGCGGAATATGTGATGCGCATGGTGCCAAAGGGCACGCACGACGTGAAGAAATTTATTAAGCCCGCGGAGCTGTTACATTGGGTGGATGAAACGCCACTGCAAGAACAGCACATCACCGGTCTGCATTACAATCCGTTCACCAACACCTTTAAGTTAGCGCCGGGCGTGGATGTTAATTATATGTTGCATACTAAGGCGAAATTCGACTAAGTACATCAGATTTTCTTATCAAACTTGCGCAGTTCCGGCTGCGCAACTCACCCGTCTCGTTGAAGAAATCAGCACTCGATCAAATTTTCATTTTTTTTTGCAAAATATTGACATCACCGCCAGCCCTTATCTGGCGAGGACTTAGCGATTATTACCCTTTCGCAACCTCAATTTAACCTCAAAATCAACTCTTGTACTGAAAAGAATCCTTACTAGAATACTCACCATATAGCGTTTAATTATTCAAAGAACCCCTATATGTAGTATTTATCCACAGAGTTAGTCACAAAGGTCTTCTGTGGATAAGCCGGGGATACTATTCATTTCAGACAGGTAGGAACCACATGAATCAGAGTCTGCTGGTGACAAAGCGTGATGGTAGTACTGAACGCATCAATCTCGATAAAATCCATCGGGTACTGGATTGGGCAGCAGAGGGACTGAATAACGTCTCGATTTCTCAGGTTGAACTGCGTTCCCATATCCAGTTTTATGACGGCATTAAAACTGCCGACATTCATGAAACCATCATCAAAGCTGCTGCGGACCTGATCTCCCGTGACGCGCCGGATTACCAGTATCTGGCGGCGCGCCTGGCGATTTTCCATCTGCGTAAGAAAGCCTACGGTCAGTTTGAACCGCCGGCGCTGTACGACCACATCGTGAAGATGGTTGAGCTCGGCAAATACGATCATCACCTGCTGGAAGACTATACCGTCGATGAGTTCCGGCAGATGGACGAGTTTATCGATCACTGGCGCGATATGAACTTCTCTTACGCCGCGGTTAAACAACTGGAAGGGAAGTACCTGGTCCAGAACCGCGTCACTGGCGAAATCTACGAAAGCGCGCAGTTCCTGTATATTCTGGTCGCCGCCTGCCTGTTCTCCAACTACCCACGCGAAACGCGGCTGGACTACGTGAAGCGCTTTTATGACGCGGTCTCCACGTTTAAAATTTCCCTGCCGACGCCGATCATGTCCGGCGTGCGCACCCCGACCCGTCAGTTCAGCTCCTGCGTGCTGATCGAGTGCGGCGACAGCCTGGACTCCATCAACGCCACCTCCAGCGCGATTGTGAAATACGTTTCTCAACGTGCCGGTATCGGCATCAACGCCGGTCGCATCCGTGCGCTGGGTAGCCCGATCCGTGGCGGTGAAGCGTTCCACACCGGTTGTATTCCGTTCTATAAGCACTTCCAGACGGCGGTGAAATCCTGCTCGCAGGGCGGTGTGCGCGGCGGTGCGGCCACCCTCTTCTACCCGATGTGGCATCTGGAAGTCGAAAGCCTGCTGGTGCTGAAAAACAACCGTGGCGTGGAAGGCAACCGCGTACGTCACATGGACTACGGCGTGCAGATCAACAAGCTGATGTACACCCGTCTGCTGAAAGGGGAAGAGATCACCCTGTTCAGCCCGTCTGACGTCCCGGGCCTGTACGACGCGTTCTTCGCCGATCAGGACGAGTTCGAGCGTCTGTACACCCAATATGAAAAAGACGACAGCATTCGCAAGCAGCGTGTGAAAGCGGTTGATCTGTTCTCACTGATGATGCAGGAACGCGCTTCTACCGGCCGTATCTATATTCAGAACGTTGACCACTGCAACACCCACAGCCCGTTCGATCCGGTTGTCGCGCCGGTGCGCCAGTCCAACCTGTGCCTGGAAATCGCCCTGCCGACTAAACCGCTGGAAGATGTGAACGACGAAAGCGGCGAAATCGCGCTCTGTACGCTCTCCGCTTTTAACCTCGGCGCCATTCAGAATCTGGACGAGCTGGAAGAGCTGGCGGTGCTGGCGGTTCGCGCGCTGGATGCTCTGCTCGACTATCAGGATTACCCGATCCCGGCAGCAAAACGTGGCGCGATGGGTCGCCGTACGCTGGGCATTGGCGTGATCAACTTTGCTTACTGGCTGGCGAAAAACGGCAAACGTTATTCCGACGGCAGCGCCAACAACCTGACGCACAAAACGTTCGAAGCAATCCAGTATTACCTGCTGAAAGCCTCTAATGAACTGGCGATCGAGCAAGGCGCCTGCCCGTGGTTCAACGAAACCACTTATTCACAGGGCATTCTGCCGATCGACACCTACAAGAAAGACCTGGACGCGATCACTAACGAGCCGCTGCATTACGACTGGGAAGCCCTGCGTGAGTCCATCAAAACACACGGTCTGCGCAACTCCACGCTTTCTGCGCTGATGCCGTCTGAAACCTCGTCGCAGATCTCTAACGCCACCAACGGCATTGAGCCGCCGCGCGGTCACGTCAGTATCAAGGCGTCGAAAGACGGTATTCTGCGCCAGGTGGTGCCGGATTATGAGCATCTGAAAAACAACTATGAGTTGCTGTGGGAAATGCCGAATAACGACGGTTACCTGCAACTGGTCGGTATCATGCAGAAATTCATCGACCAGTCGATCTCTGCCAATACCAACTATGACCCGACGCGTTTCCCGTCAGGTAAAGTGCCAATGCAGCAGTTGCTGAAAGACCTGCTCACCGCCTATAAATTTGGCGTGAAAACCCTGTACTATCAGAACACCCGCGACGGTGCGGAAGATGCGCAGGATGATCTGGCGCCATCCATTCAGGACGATGGCTGCGAAAGCGGCGCATGTAAGATTTAAGCATTTTGCCGGGTGGCGTTTTGCTTACCCGGCCTACGGTTTTTTAGGCCCGGCAAACACAGTGCCGCCGGGCAATAAAACCTTAACAGGACTCACTTCAATGGCATATACCACTTTTTCACAGACGAAAAATGATCAGCTTAAAGAGCCGATGTTCTTTGGTCAGCCGGTTAACGTGGCTCGCTACGATCAGCAAAAATATGACATTTTCGAAAAGCTGATTGAAAAGCAGCTCTCCTTCTTCTGGCGTCCGGAAGAGGTTGACGTCTCGCGTGACCGTATCGACTATCAGGCGTTGCCGGAACACGAAAAGCATATTTTCATCAGCAACCTGAAATATCAGACACTGCTCGACTCCATTCAGGGCCGCAGTCCGAACGTGGCGTTGTTACCGCTGATCTCCATACCGGAGCTGGAAACCTGGGTGGAAACCTGGGCGTTTTCGGAAACTATCCACTCCCGCTCTTACACCCATATCATCCGCAATATCGTCAACGATCCGGCGATTGTGTTTGACGATATCGTCACTAACGAGCAGATCAAAAAACGCGCCGAAGGCATCTCCTGCTACTACGACGACCTGATCGAACTGACCAGCTACTGGCATCTGCTTGGTGAAGGCACTCACACCGTCAACGGCAAAACCGTGACCGTGAATCTGCGCGAACTGAAGAAAAAGCTCTACCTGTGCCTGATGAGCGTCAACGCACTGGAAGCGATTCGCTTCTACGTCAGCTTCGCCTGCTCTTTCGCGTTTGCCGAGCGCGAACTGATGGAAGGCAACGCCAAGATTATCCGCCTCATCGCCCGCGACGAAGCGCTGCACCTGACCGGCACCCAGCACATGCTCAATCTGCTGCGTTCCGGTGCGGATGACCCGGAAATGGCGGAGATTGCCGAAGAGTGCAAACAGGAGAGCTATAACCTGTTTGTGGAAGCGGCGCAGCAGGAAAAAGAGTGGGCGGATTATCTGTTCCGTGACGGCTCGATGATCGGCCTGAACAAAGACATTCTCTGCCAGTACGTCGAGTACATCACTAACATTCGTATGCAGGCTGTAGGGCTGGATCTGCCGTTCCAGACGCGCTCAAACCCGATTCCGTGGATCAACACCTGGCTGGTGTCTGATAACGTACAGGTGGCGCCGCAGGAAGTGGAAGTCAGCTCTTATCTGGTCGGTCAGATTGACTCTGAAGTCGATACTGACGATCTGAGCAGCTTCCAGCTCTGATGAGTCGCATCACCCTGAGCCGGTCTGGCACCCAACTGGTGTGCCAGGACGAGCATCCTTCGCTGCTGGCGACGCTGGAATCGCATCGGGTTGAGGTGGAGTATCAGTGCCGCGAAGGCTACTGCGGTTCCTGCCGCTGTCGTCTGGTCGCCGGGCAGGTCGACTGGCTCACCGAACCGCTGGCGCTGATCAACGAAGGGGAGATTTTGCCCTGCTGTTGCCGGGCAAAAGGCGATATCGAAATCGAGATGTAATTCTGCCGGGTGGCGCTACGCTTACCCGGCCTACAGCGTTCGTAGGCCCGTGCAAGCGCAGCGCCGCCGGGCAGTTTAGTGTTTATCTTTCAGAAACTGCACGGCTTTGTCCGGGAAGTCGGTGAAGACACCATCGACCTTCGCCTGGTTGTACAGTACGTCATACAGCTGGTTGACGTCGGCAGTGTATTCCGGCAACTGGTCAGCCCGCACGGTGTACGGATGCACCTGCATCTTACTGGCGTGCGCCTCTTTCGCCATCTCCGTCAGTTTCACATTCCCTACCGTTGAGCCTTCCGCCACCAGCATGTGGTAGTCCGGGCCAATGCCGTCCGCATATGTCGCAATCTGCGCCATCGCGCCTGGCTTGAACATCCAGTCGTAGCTGTAGTTAATCCATTTGCCGTCCGGCTGTTTCTGCTGCGTTTCATTCCAGTCGGTATAGGCGATGAGCTGCACCAGATTCAGGTTCATGCCCATCTTCGGCTCAAGCTCATTTTTGATGCGCTTCAGTTCGTCGGCATCAAAAGACTGCAGATAGACTTTGTCGTTTTTACTGGTGTAACCGTACTTTTTCAGGACGTCCAGCGTCGTCGCGGCGATGTCCTTGCCTTCCTGATGATGGAACCACGGCGCCTTGATTTCCGGGTAGATACCGATGTTTTTACCGGTCGAGTGGTTCAGCCCCTGAACAAACTCAATTTCTTCTTCAAAGGTATGAACACGGAAATCGGATTTCCCCATCGGGAAACGCCCCGGAAAGACCTGCACTTTCTTGCCGTTCACGAGATCAAACCCTTCGGTAAACTTCAGCGATTTGATTTCGTCCAGCGTAAAGTCGATCGCGTAATAACGCCCGTCCTTACGGGCGCGATTCGGAAAGCGTTCGGCAACATCGGTCACACGATCGAGGTAATGATCATGCAGCACCACCAGGCGGTTATCTTTGGTCATGACCAGATCCTGCTCGAGATAATCCGCCCCCTGCGCGTAAGCCATCGCTTTCGCAGGCAGCGTATGTTCTGGCAGATACCCGCTGGCGCCACGGTGGGCGATGACTATCGCCTCCGCCGCCACTGCGGTGAAGCTGCTGACCGCACCGGCCAACAACAGGCCGATAGTCAGTGAATTACGAGTGAATTTCATTTGAATCTCCTTATTCGCCGCGTTTCGCCAACAGTTCCTGATGGTGACGTTTTTCGCCAAACATAACGATGATTAACAACAGTACCGCCAGAATGCTACCGCCGATCATGACATAGAAGCCTGCATCCCAGCCGAAGAAATCAACGGTATAGCCGACAATCGCACTCGCCGCGACCGACCCGCCGAGGTAGCCAAACAGCCCGGTGAAACCGGCTGCCGTCCCTGCGGCTTTTTTCGGTGCCAGTTCAAGCGCATGCAGACCAATCAGCATAACCGGACCATAAATCAGGAAGCCGATGACAATCATACACACCATATCGACGGTCGGATTACCCGCCGGGTTCATCCAGTAAACGATAGTCGCGATGGTCACCAGCGTCATGAAGAACACACCCGTCGCGCCACGGTTACCTTTAAACACTTTGTCCGACATCCAGCCGCAAATCAGCGTCCCGGGGATCCCTGCATATTCGTAGAGGAAATAAGCCCAGGACGATTTATCCAGCGCAAAGTGTTTTACCTCTTTCAGATAGGTCGGCGACCAGTCGAGGATGCCGTAACGCAGCAGATAAACGAATACGTTGGCAAACGCGATGTACCACAGCAGTTTGTTCGGCAGAATGTACTGCATGAAGATCTGCTTCGCGGTCAGCTCTTCTTCGTGCTTCTCGCTGTAGTCGTCCGGATAGTCGTTCTTATACTCTTCAATCGGCGGCAAACCGCAGGATTGCGGGGTATCGCGCATCATCACGAAAGCGAAGATCGCCACGATGATCGCGCCAAAGGCAGGCATATACAGTGCCGCATGCCAGTCGTTAAACCACGCCATCCCGAGCAGGAACAGCAACGGTGGGATCCCGCCGCCGACGTTATGCGCGCAGTTCCACACCGACACGATACCGCCACGCTCCTTCTGCGACCACTAGTGCACCATGGTACGACCGCATGGCGGCCAGCCCATGCCCTGGAACCATCCGCACAGGAACAGCAGAACAAACATGATCATGATGCTGGAGGTGGCCCAGGGCACAAACCCCATCACCAGCATCACGGCCGCGGCCAGAATCAGACCTGCCGGCAGGAAAATGCGCGGATTCGAACGGTCAGAAACCGACCCCATGATGAATTTCGAAAATCCGTAGGCGATGGAGATCCCTGACAGCGCAAAGCCGAGATCGCCGCGGGAAAACCCCTGTTCGACGAGATAAGGCATTGCCAGAGCAAAGTTCTTGCGGACCAGATAGTACGCGGCATAACCGAAGAAAATCCCCAGAAAAATTTGCCAGCGCAAGCGACGATAGAGCGGATCGACCTGCGCGTCCGGCACGCGCGCTTTATGCGGCGCGGGTTTAAAAATACTCAACATGATAGCCTCCGTGGCCCTTTTTTGTTTGTGATAATAACCTTATTAAAAACAAGTAAATTCATAAGGTTAAAAATTATAGCCGCGATGGTATGAGATTTAACTTAACGTTACTGTGAAACATCGCACATATTGTTACAGATTTATGACAGAAAGTTCCAATATGAGCACGGAATCACGTTTCATTTTCGTTTATTGCTCGAATGTGCTCGAAATCAAACAATACGCACTTTTTTTGTGGCTAAATGAAAATCAGGAAAATGATAAGGGATAACAACAATGATGCCTGATACTCGTGAAAGCGATGTCATCATTATCGGCGGCGGCGCTACCGGCGCGGGCATTGCCCGTGACTGCGCCCTGCGCGGCCTGCGGGCGGTGCTGGTCGAACGCTTTGATATCGCCACTGGCGCCACCGGACGCAACCATGGATTGCTGCACAGCGGTGCGCGCTATGCCGTCACTGACAGCGAATCGGCACGCGAATGCATCGCCGAAAACCAGATCCTCAAGCGCATTGCGCGCCACTGCATTGAACCCACCAACGGCCTGTTTATCACTCTGCCGGAAGACGACCTGGCTTTTCAGAGCACGTTTATTGCCGCCTGCCTACGGGCGGGCATTGAGGCAGAAGCGCTGACCCCTGAACAGGCGCGACGGGTTGAGCCGTCAGTCAACCCGACATTAACCGGCGCCGTCAGAGTACCGGACGGCACGGTCGACCCTTTCCGTCTGACCGCCGCGAACATGCTGGATGCCCGCGAACATGGCGCCACCATTCTCACCGGTTGCGAAATCACCGGGCTGGTGCGCGAAGGCGACCGCGTGCGCGGCGTGACGCTGTGGAACCACAACAGCCACGAAGCGCTGACGCTGTATGCCGCTGTGGTGATCAACGCCGCGGGGATCTGGGGACAACGGATTGCGGAATATGCCGACCTGAAAATCCGCATGTTCCCGGCGAAAGGGTCACTGCTGATCCTCGACCATCGCATTAACCAGCACGTGATCAACCGCTGCCGTAAACCGGCTGATGCCGACATTCTGGTGCCTGGCGATACCATTTCGCTCATCGGCACCACCTCGGTACATATTGATTACGACGATATCGACGACAACCGCGTTACCCCTGCGGAAGTCGACATTTTGCTGCGCGAAGGCGAAAAACTGGCGCCGGTGATGGCGCAAACGCGCGTGCTGCGCGCCTATTCCGGTGTTCGTCCGCTGGTTGCCAGCGATGACGATCCGTCTGGGCGCAACGTCAGCCGCGGCATCGTGCTGCTCGATCACGCGAAACGCGACGGCATGGAAGGCTTTATCACTATTACCGGCGGCAAGCTGATGACTTACCGCCTGATGGCGGAATGGGCCACCGATGCGATTTGCCGCAAGCTCGGCAATAACGCCACCTGCACCACCGCCGAGCGCCCGCTGCCCGGCTCGCAGGAACCTGCGGAAACCACGCTGCGCAAAATCGTCTCTCTGCCGACGCCGCTGCGTGGTTCTGCCGTTTACCGGCATGGCGACCGCACTCCGGTCTGGCTGGGCGACTCCCGCCAGCACCGCAGTCTGGTCTGCGAATGCGAAGCAGTGACCGCCGGTGAAGTGCAGTATGCGGTGGAGAATCTGGCGGTGAAAAATCTGCTCGACCTGCGTCGGCGCACCCGCGTCGGCATGGGCACCTGCCAGGGCGAATTGTGCGCCTGTCGCGCCGCCGGGCTGTTGCAGCGCTTCAATGTCAGCACGCCGGCACAATCCCTGACGCAGCTGTCGCAGTTCCTTAACGAGCGCTGGAAAGGCGTGCAACCCGTCGCCTGGGGCGATGCGCTGCGCGAAAGCGAATTCACCCGCTGGGTTTACCTTGGTTTGTGCGGCCTGCAAAAGGAGCATCAGGATGAAGTTTGATACGGTGATTATCGGCGGCGGCCTGGCCGGATTGCTCTGCGGATTGACGCTGAACCAGCACGGTCTACGCTGCGCCATCGTCAGCCGCGGACAAAGTGCGCTGCACTTCTCGTCCGGCTCGCTGGATCTGCTCTCTGCCCTGCCGGATGGCGACGCGGTCACTGACACCCGGAGCGGGCTGGAAAAACTGGTTACGATGATGCCAGAACACCCTTACGCCCGGATCGGCATTGAAAACGTCATGGATTACGCACAGGCGACTGAACAGCTGCTGCGCCAGTGTGGCGTGACCATGCAGGGCACCGCTGCGCAACATCATCAGCGCATCACGCCGCTCGGCACACTGCGCAGCGCCTGGCTCAGCCCCGCCGAAGTCCCGGTGATGCCGTTGCCCGGCAAACGTATCGGCATCGTCGGCATCAGCGGCTTTCTCGATTTTCAGCCGCACCTCGCCGCCGCCTCATTGAATCAGCGCGGTTTGCAGACCGATACACTGGAGATAGACCTGCCGGAGCTGGACGTGTTGCGCGACAGCCCCACCGAATTTCGCGCCGCAAACATTGCCCGCGTGCTGGATGACGAACCTGCCTGGCCGGTGCTGCTGGCGGCGCTGACGCCACTGGCGCAGGAGCACGACATGCTGCTGATGCCCGCCTGTTTTGGCCTGCAGAATTCGCGCCTGTGGCAATGGCTTAACGAGCGTCTTCCCTGCCCGCTTCGCCTGCTGCCGACGCTGCCGCCTTCGGTACCGGGCATGCGTCTGCATGGCGCCTTACAGCATCAGTTTATTCAGACGGGCGGAACCTGGCTTGCGGGTGATGAAGTGGTGAAAGTGAGTCATCATGACGGCACCGTCAGCGCCGTCTGGACGCGTAATCACGACGATGTTCCGCTACGCGCACGCTTCACCGTGCTGGCCAGCGGCAGCTTTTTCAGTAATGGTCTGGTCGCCACACGCACCGGCGTTCGGGAACCGATTCTGGGTCTGGATGTGCAACAGGCCGCATCCCGCAGCGACTGGTATCAACAGGATTTCTTTGCTTCTCAGCCCTGGCAACGTTTCGGTCTGGCGACGGACGATAATCTGCACCCGACACAGAACGGCGCCTCCTTTACCAATCTGTTCGCGGTGGGGTCGCTGATTGGCGGTTTCGACGCCATCCAGCTCGGTTGCGGCGGTGGCGTCAGCGCCATCACCGCTCAGCATGCGGCCCGGCAAATCCTCGCCCTGGCAGGAGGTCAGTCATGAACGATACCCGCTTCGAAAGCTGCATTAAGTGTACCGTCTGCACGACGGCCTGTCCGGTAAGCCGGGTCAAGCCGAGCTATCCGGGGCCAAAACAGGCCGGCCCGGACGGCGAGCGTCTGCGCATTAAAGACGGGGCGCTGTATGACGACGCGCTGAAATATTGCATCAACTGTAAGCGCTGCGAAGTCGCCTGTCCGTCTGACGTGAAAATTGGCGATATCATCCAGCGTGCACGGGCGCAGTACAGTACGCAAAAACCGACCCTGCGCGACACCATCCTCAGCCATACCGATTTAATGGGGACGCTCTCCACCCCCTTTGCGCCAATCATCAACGCCACCACCGGGCTCAAACCGGTGCGCCAGTTGCTGGATATCGCGCTGAAAATCGATCACCGTCGGACGCTGCCAAAATATGGCTTCGGCACCTTCCGCCGCTGGTATCGCAGCGTGGCCGCCGAACAGGCCGCCTTTGCCGATCAGGTGGCGTTTTTCCACGGCTGTTACGTCAATTACAACCATCCGCAACTCGGTAAAGACATGATCCGCGTGCTCAACGCGATGGGGACTGGCGTGCAGTTGTTGAGTAAAGAGAAATGCTGTGGTGTGCCACTGATTGCCAACGGTTTTACCGATAAAGCGCGCAAGCAGGCGCTCACCAATGTGGCCTCAATGCGTGAAGCGATTATCGACAAGCAAATCCCGGTAATTGCCACCTCATCGACCTGCACCTTCACCCTGCGCGACGAATACCCGCATCTGCTGGATGTGGATAACAGCGGGTTGCGTCAGCACATTGAACTGGCGACGCGCTGGATCTGGCGCAAGCTGGACGCCGGGCAAACGCTGCCACTGAAGCCATTGCCGCTGAAAGTGGTGTATCACACGCCATGTCATATGGAAAAAATGGGCTGGTCGCTGTACACCCTTGAACTGCTGCGCCAGATCCCCGGCCTTGAGCTGACGGTACTGGA
This sequence comes from Trabulsiella odontotermitis, assembly GCF_030053895.1. Lineage (NCBI taxonomy): Bacteria > Pseudomonadati > Pseudomonadota > Gammaproteobacteria > Enterobacterales > Enterobacteriaceae > Trabulsiella > Trabulsiella odontotermitis. The sequence goes on along the minus strand of NZ_CP125781.1, from coordinate 1,608,462 downwards.
TTCGCAGTGCTGCGGAATTGCCGGCACCTACGGCTTTAAATCTGAGAACTATCCCACCTCGCAGGCCATCGGCGCGCCGTTGTTTCAGCAGATTGAACAGAGCGGCGCGGACCTGGTGATCACCGATTGCGAAACCTGTAAATGGCAGATTGAGATGTCCACCAGCAAGCGCTGTGAACATCCGATTACGCTGCTGGCTCAGGCGCTTGCCTGAGTTGCCGGGACGGGCGTCCCGGCGGCAGGTGCGACTAAAAAGAGAGGGATTCAACGACGGTGATCCAGCCATGTTCACTGGCAATTTCCTGACCGTTGAGCCAGCGGCGCAGCATATTCAGCGCCATCATCGCCCCCACTTCCTGGCGGGTTTGCAGGTTGTGGCGGTTAGTGCTGAATTTCACGCGCAGCGCCCAGGTGCCTTCCGCTGTCGACAACGCAAAATTGAGATGGTCCGTTTCCAGCCCGCTCACCGCCAGCGCGACCCCGGCAAAATGATTCACGCGACGTTCCGCCGTCCAGTGTGCCGTTTGCGCCAGCGTTTCCGGCTGCGGCGGCACCACTTCACTCGCCAGCAGCGGCGCACCCTCCCGGTTTAGCTGGAGAGCAATAAGCCCGCCAGTAAACTGCTCGCTGAGCGTCAGGCTGAGTTGTTTTTCCTGCAGACGGCGGGAAATCTGTGCCGCCAGCCCTTCGGTGCCTTCAAAAATCAGGCTCTCACCAGCGACTTTTTTGACCTCGGGCCACAGTGCCAGCATCGCATCACGCTCACTCGCCGGCCCCGTGAGTTTCAGCTCAATGATCGGCATTGATGAGCGGTAACCCATGGTGACGCCCGGCGGCAGCGGAAGCGGGTCGAGCGCCTGCGCGAGATCGCTCTCGGAACGGCCAAAAGTGGTCAGGCGCAGGCACAGCGGCGGTTCCGGCAACGCAAAACGCGCACGCAGGCGCGGCAGAATTTCCTGCTGCACCATGACTTTAAATTCGGACGGTACGCCAGGGGTGAAGAACATCAGGCAGCGATTCAGTTGCACCGCAAAACCACAGGCGGTACCGACAGGGTTATCGACCAGCTCCGCGCTGGCGGGAATTTCCGCCTGCTTGCGGTTGCTCGGTGCCATCACTCGTCCGCGCTCGGAAAAGAACGTTTCCATGTGCGCAAGCCAGGCCTCGTGCAGTACCAGCGATTCGCCTTTTGCCTGTGCAGCGGCCAGCGCGCTTAAATCATCGCTGGTCGGGCCAAGTCCGCCGTTGACGATCAGCACATCGGCGTGTTCGCTACGCTCGCGCAAAATTGCAACCAGATCATCAAGGTTATCGCCCACCGTGTTGCGGCGCGTTAGCGGTAATCCCTGATTAAAAAAGACATCTGCAAGCCAGGCAGCATTGGTATCTGTGATTTGCCCGTGCAGCACTTCGTCGCCAGTGGACAGCATCTCCACGTTGATCATCGTTTTCTCCAGCAAAAGAGGACGATGTACTATAGCGCAATCAGTGGCCTGAAAAAAAAGAAAACTGGCGCGGCAGCGCGCCGCGCCGGAGGATCAGAACCCTGCGCTGACGCCCACGTACGGGCCATCGGCCACAGCGTTATCACGGTGACCGTCTTTACCCGCCAGATTCAGGTAACGGTAACCGGCTTCAACGGTAATCGGGCGCATGATGTTCCAGCGCGCACCGGCGTTAGCTTCCTGATAGCTGTCGATACCGCTGGAGAGCGAATCCGGCGAGTAATAGTACTCACCAAACAGGCCGAAGCTGCTGCCGATTTTCCACTGCAGACCGCCACCCACTGCCGCCGCATAGCCTTCGTCACCGGCGTTCGGGTTGGTGTAAATCCCCTTGCCGCCGACGGTTGCCAGGAACGGTCCTACCGGTACGTTCAGGCCAAGACCCAGACCGGCAACGTCACCGTCGTCATCGTTGTGCGTCCAGTTGCCGCTCAACGCCAGCCCGGACGTGTCGGTACCAAACCCGACGCCAATGTTGGTGTAGTCTTTGCCTGCTTGCCCGCTGATGCTGACTGCATTGGCTGCGGCTGAAATACTCATTAGCGCAGCTAATCCAACTAATGCTTTTTTATTCATTTTTTGTATTCCGGATAAGAAAGAAAGTTAACGTCCCAAAACCGCTGGATTGTACAACTGAAACGCGAAGAATCAATGGACTAATAAAGCGGAAAAACATCGCAATTGTAATTAGTTACTCTTTTTTTTGCATTTCGAAAGGAAACGGGAGCCGCAGCTCCCGTTATTCTTCGTCGCGCTGCTCTGCCACCCAGCGCTGTAACGCCCGGCGGGAGATTTTAATCCCGCCATTTTTTATGCTTTCCGGCAAGGCCAGCCAGCGACAGGGTTGTTGAAATCCCGCCAGTTTATCTTTCGTCCAGACGGCCAGCGCAGGCAGTACGTCTGGCGATTCACACTCGACCACCGCCACCGGGCGCTGGCCGAATTCGGCGTCGTCCAGCGGCACCACAAACACCTGGCGCACCTGCGGATGGCGGGCGATCACCCGCTCCACCGCTTCTGGCTGCACGCCTTCGCCGCCGCTGAAAAAAAGATTATCCAGTCGCCCGGCAATCACCAGCCGCCCGTCGCGCCATTCACCGCGATCACGCGTCGCAAACCAGCCTTCGTCATTCACCAGCGGCGTCAGTTGCCCGTCGCGCCAGTAGCCCGACGCCATGCTGTCCGCCTGCAGCCAGACCTCGCCGTCAACGAGGCGGACCGCTCTGCCGGGCAACGGTACGCCAACATCATCTCCGCCGTCTGCCACTTTGGCGCAGACCGTCGAGGCAAACTCCGTCAGCCCGTAGCCGCAAAATGTGGCGATCCCCTGACGGCTGGCCTGTTCAGTGAGATCCACCGGAATTGCGGCACCGCCCAGCAGCACCGCGCACAACGTCAGGGAGACGTTGTCTTTCAGTAACCGCCAGAGCTGAGTCGGCACCAGCGACGCATGGCTGCATCCGTCCAGCGCCTGCGCAAGCGGGCGCTCACTGACGGCCAGTTGCGCGCCAGAAAGCAACCAGCGCCAGACAATCCCCTGTCCGGAAACATGAAACAACGGCAGTGAAAGCAGCCAGCAATCCGGTTGCTTAAAAGAGATCAGCGCCAGCACGCCCTGCGCGCTCGCCAGATGCGCGGCGCAGGTATGCACCGCCGCTTTGGGTAAACCGGTCGATCCAGACGTCAGCGTCATGGAGGCAAGGCGCTGCGGTTGCCATGGCAGCGCGAAATCGCCTGCACGTTCAACGAGCCGCAACGGGGTGAGAGAGAAAGTCTGCGCGCTGTCTTCCAGATCCAGCAAAAATGTCAGCGTCAGTCCGGGCGCCAGCGATTCCAGCAGCCCAACTGGCAATTTGGGATTAACCGGCAGGATGCGCGCGCCGCACTGCAACAGCGCGAGCCAGGCCAGCAGCGTCTGCTCGCTGTTGCGCGCCCGCAGCATCACGCCATCGCCTTCCGCGACGCCCTGTTGCTGAAAACCGCTCGCCAGGCTGTCCACCCGCTGGCAGAGCGCCGTCCAGTTCAGCGTAACGTCATCCAGCCGCAGCGCAGGGCGATCGCCCTGCACCGCGCGCCAGTGTCGCCATGGCCAGTCGGCAAACATCACAGCAACGGCTCCAGCATGGTGCTGTCAAGGCAAGGCAGTTCACTGCCCGGCCAGCGGCGCAGCAACTGCGCCTGCATCAGAGTTAACGTATCCAGCCCCGGGATGGTGTCCGGCGTCAGCCAGGCGGCGATGCGCGCCAGTTGCGTCAGCCCCAGACTGGACTCTATGGAAGAACTGATGACCGCCGTCAGCCCGAGCTGATGCGCGGCGGCGACCTGTGCTTTCACTTTCTCCAGGCTGCCGGTCAGCGTTGGTTTGATCACCACCGCCTTCACGCCGGGCTCTGCCACGAACGCAAAATCCGCATCCCGCAGGCTTTCGTCCCAGGCAATGGCGATGCCGGTTTCACGGGCAAAGGCACGGGAATCGTCGCGGGTTTTGCACGGCTCTTCAAGAAACGCGATACGCGCGCGGTAGTCCGGGTTAACGTATCTGGCGAACTGCTGTGCTTTCAGCGGCGTCCAGGCGCGATTGGCATCCAGGCGCAGATGTAAATCAGGGATCGCTTCCAGCAACAGATTTACTACCATTCCGTCGCGCACGGCTTCGTACAGCCCCACTTTCACTTTGGCGACTTTCTCGCCCGGCATGTCGGCAAGCTGGAGCACCAGATCGTCTGGATCGCCGGTACACAGCGGTGCCGCACGGTAATTCGCCGCCTGCGGCAGTGCATCCGCCAGCTCGGCCAGCGCGCAGCTCAGGCCAAACGCGACCGACGGTAATGCCGGGAATGGCAACGTTGAACCCTGTCGCCAGGCCTGCAACCAGTCGATGGCGGCTTCCTGCGCTGCGTCGAGCGTTTCAACGCTGAACCCCGGTAACGGGGAAATTTCCCCCCAGCCTTCGCGTTCGTCATCGGTTAAACGAACAACCAGACCATCACGGGTTTTCAGTCGCCGTTCCCGCAGCACCACGCCAGCGTCCATGGGGATCTGCCAGCGATAAAGCTGTACGCAACGCATTATGGATTCCGTTTATATTTGCTGAAGTCCGGCTGGCGCTTCTCGTTGAACGCGTTGCGCCCTTCCTGCCCTTCTTCGGTCATATAGAACAGCATGGTGGCGTTACCCGCCAGCTCCTGCAGGCCCGCCTGCCCGTCGCAATCCGCATTCAGCGCCGCTTTCAGGCAACGCAGCGCCATCGGGCTGTTTTGCAGCATTTCGCGACACCAGCGTACGGTTTCTTTCTCCAGATCCGCCAGCGGCACCACGGTGTTGACCAGCCCCATATCCAGCGCCTGTTTCGCATCGTACTGACGGCACAGGAACCAGATTTCGCGCGCTTTCTTCTGACCAACAATGCGCGCCATGTAGGAGGCGCCCCAGCCGCCATCAAAGGAACCGACTTTCGGTCCGGTCTGACCGAAAATGGCGTTCTCAGCAGCGATCGTCAGGTCACACATCATATGCAGCACGTGCCCGCCGCCGATGGAATAGCCTGCCACCATCGCCACCACCGGTTTCGGGCAGGTGCGGATCTGGCGCTGAAAATCGAGGACGTTCAGGTGATGAACGCCGGAATCGTCCTGATAGCCGCCGTAGTCGCCACGCACTTTCTGGTCGCCACCGGCGCAGAATGCTTTGTCGCCCTCCCCGGTCAGAACGATGACGCCAATATTGTCGTCGTAACGTGCATCTGCCAGCGCCTGAATCATCTCTTTGACGGTCAGAGGACGAAATGCGTTACGAACCTGCGGGCGGTTGATAGTGATTTTGGCAATGCCGTCCGCCGACTTCTGATAACGAATGTCGGTGTAGCCTTCGGAACAGTCATGCCATTCAACCGGCGCGTAAAGCATTGTTTCATCAGGGTAGATCATAGTGTGTCCTTTAGTCAGAGACGCAGAATCTGAGCCAGACGTTCTGTCACGTCATCGGGGTTTTCCCGATGCGCGTTGTGTCCGGCGTTATGGATCAGAAAGCAAGGCACGGCCAGTTCTTCGGCAATCGCCCGAAATTTGCTGTCGTGCTCACCACATAAGTACCAGAAAGGATAATCGCGCTGACGCAATGCCGGACGCAAATCGTCCTGCACCGCCAGCGACGTAGCCTGCAACATGGCGGCCAGCGCAACGCCATTATTTTGTGCGCGAAGCGCCACCAGCGCTGCGCGTTGTTCCGCCGTCAGGGTGGCGAAAACCGGCTGCTGATACCAGTCGTGAAACAGCTGGCGCAACGGTTCAGTGGAAAAACGTGCGGCCCAGGCGTTGTCGGAACACAGGCGTTCCGCGCGCGCTTCAGGCTGTTGAAGACCAGGATGCCCACCCTCAACAATAATGCCCACCAGCCCCGTCACACCCGGCTGGCAGACATAGTCCATCGCAATGCGGCCACCGAGCGAGTACCCCACCAGCCAGTAACTTAGTATGTTGTAACTAACTAATGTGGTATGAAGCTGTTCGCGAACGTCAGCGAAATCCCGTGCCGTTACCGCCGCAGAACCGCCGTGACCGGGGAGATCGACATACAAGCGCGAATAGTCGCTCAGCCGCTCGCCCACTTCCTGCCATTCGCGGCAGTCACCGGAAAAGCCGTGCAGGAAGACCAGCCACGGACGCGCCGGATCACCTCGCCGGGCAACGGCATGCAGCGTCATAACGTGCTGACCTGTGCCAGCAATTGTTGCAGCGTTTGCGTGCCGTCTGTCTCGTTGACTACCAGTTCAATAATGGTGGTCACCGGCGCACACCACGCGCCGTCGAGCGCGGCTTCCAGCGCCTGCCAGTTTTGCGGGCAGTGGTAGCGCAAACCAAACATGGCGGCGGCATGTTCAAAGCGGACGTTCTGCGGCATGCTGTAGAAACGTTCGCGCGCCTCTGGCGGCGTCGGCAGCAGAGAGAAAATCTGCCCGCCGTTGTTATTGACGATAATCAGCACCAGCGGCGCGGAAGTCTGCCGCAGCAGCGACAGCGCATTAAGATCGTAGAGCGCGGAGAGATCACCAACGATGGCCAGTGTCGGTCTGGCGCTGGCGCGCTGAACGCCTGCCGCGGTGGAAATCAGGCCGTCGATACCGCTGGCACCGCGGTTGCTGTAAACCGGGTATCCGGCCGGAAGCTGGCCCAGCGCGTCTATCAGGCGCACTACCAGGCTGTTGCCGACAAACAGTTGCCCTTGCTCCGGCAGATAGTTGCTGATGCGGTGCGCCAGTTGTGCTTCGCCGAATACGTCGCGTGTTGCAACGACCGCGTCCCAGGCCAGCGCTGACAGACGCGGGATTTCGGTGCTCCAGGGCGTGCGATTTTCTGCCGGATGCAGTTCCAGCCAGCGTTCAACGCTGTTGACCAGACGACGCCCGCGGTGATGCGCCGGATCAAGCCGTCCGGTCAGGTTATCGACCAGCCAGTATTCCTGTGGTTCACAGGTTTGCTGCCACTGCAGCAGACGTTTACCGGTCAGGCTGCTGCCAAGCTGCACCACGATTTGCGCCTGCGCCAGTTCCGCCACCGCGCGGGCATTGCCGAGCCAGAGATCCGCACAGGGCAGCGGCTGCCCCGTTTGCGACAGCACGTCGCTAATCAGCGGCCAGCCGAGTGTTTTCGCCCATTCTGCCACCAGTTTCCCTTCGGCAGCGCTCATTCGCCCGGCGACAACGACGCCGCGTTTCTGCCGCCAGAAGAACCAGTCGCGCTGCTGCTGGCTCTCCAGTTGGATATCTTCCCGCAGCCACGGTTTGTCGCTTTGCCACCAGTCCCCCAGTTGCTGTTGCCAGTCGAGGCCTGTTTCATCCAGCTCGCCGTACAGCGGCTCGGCAAACGGACAGTTAATATGCACGCCGCCCGCGTGTTGCTGAGCGAGGGCGTTATCAAGGGTGGACACCAGCCAGCGCGCCGGAATATCCTGGCTCGGACGCGGTAACGAGAGAGTTTGCGTTGGGTGTGACGCGAACATGCCCGGCTGACGAATCGCCTGATTCGCACCGCAGTCAATCAGTTCCGGCGGTCGATCCGCAGTCAGCAGGATCAGTTTTTCCCCGGTCAGACCCGCTTCGATCAACGCCGGATAGAGATTCGCCACCGCCGTGCCGGAGGTCACAATCACGGCCACCGGCTGTTTGCTGCCTTTCGCCAGCCCGAGCGCCAGATGCCCCAGGCCGCGTTCGTCAAAATGGGTGTGATGAATGAGTGAGCGGTTTTCTGCCGCCGCCAGTGTCAGCGGCGTCGACCGCGAGCCAGGCGCAATGCAGACATGCTGCACGCCGTGGCGAGTTAATGCTTCCAGAATTACCGCCGCCCAGCGTCGGTTAAATGCGCTTACTGACATGAGTTTGTCCGGTATCAATATTGCGACTCAGTATAGATAATACGTAAGGATGGGTTTTTGATATGAGTCGTCTCAATGATTATTCAATCAAATAGTAACGTCCGCAAACCTGCCGCTTTATTATCGATTTCCTGCCATTCCTGTTCCGGGTCAGAACCGCTTACTATTCCGGCACCAGCGTATAAGCGCAGCGTTTTACCGTCGACTTTTGCGGAGCGCAGGGCCACGCAAAACTCGCTTTGCTGGCGGGACAGATAACCCGCCGACCCGGCATACCATTCACGGGTGAAGGGCTCATGCTGTTCGATCCACGCGCGAGCCGGAGTGCGGGGCAAACCTGCGACGGCGGCGGTGGGTTGCAGTAAATGCAGGCAGCGCTCGTCATCCGCATGCGCCAGCTCCGTCCAGATGCAACGCCGCAGATGCTGCACTTTGCGCAGCGTGACCACTTGCGGTGGGAGCACTTCCAGTGTCTGCACCGCTGTTTGTAAGCGCTGACAAATGTCTTCCACTACCAGCATATTTTCACGCTGGTTTTTATCGTCCTTCATCAGCCAGTCGGCGAGCAATTGCGCCTGTGCCTCATCAGGGTCGCTCGCCACCGTGCCTGCCAGCGCTTCGGTGCGGAGCAGTTTGCCACGGCGACGCCACAACCGCTCGGGCGAAGATCCCAGGAAAGCGTGACCGGCATCAAAAGCCTGATAGAAATGATAGCAACGCAGGTTCAGACGGCGGCTGGCGGCCATGATCGCCCCGGCGTTGAGGGTATCGGTAAACTCAAGATCGGTGGCTCTGGCGAGCACGACTTTGTCCAGCGCACCGCTGGCGATGGTCGAGACAGCGTCGCTGACCAGTTGTATCCATTGAGGATGTTCGGGATGGTGCCGCTCCGCCTGCAAAGTCACCTGCAACGGCGGCAACAGTTTGCCCTCTTTCAGGGAAGCGAAAAACTCACGCGCCTGCGCCGCGTCATCGCGCAGTGAACGATCGCTGTATAGCACCAGCCGTAGCGAAGCATTCCCGGCATTGCGTCGCCATTCCAGACGCGGCAGAAATAACGCTCCCTGCTGCGGATTAAACGCATTCATACCGCAAATACGTAAATCGTCGGGGAGTTCCGGTGCTTGCAGAAAATGGCTGGCATCGGCGAGCGACGAGAAAGATTTTACCGCCCCCAGCGCGGCGATTTCATCATCGCCGTTACGCTGTTGCCAGTAAAACTGCGGCCAGCAGCGCTGGCTGCACAACCAGGAGAGCGGATCGAAGGAATCATTTAGCGGGAAGGCGGTGTCGAGAACATGCAGGCCAGGCGAATCCGGAAAACCGGTGTCTAATGCGGCCTGCAGATCCTCCAGCGCAGCGGATATGGATTGCACGTGAACCTCCCCGGAACTAAAAACCACATACTATACAGGGTACTACTGAAAAAGAGCAGTACCCCGAATTAGGGAGGTTCCGCCTGTCAGCGGCGAGCCAGCAGCAGACCTAACACCAGCCCGGCCGCGGCGCCGACGCCAATCCCCTGCCACGGTTTATCATGCACGTAATCATCGGCACGGTAAACCGCCTGTTTTGCACGGTAATAGTAGGTATCCGAGGCCTGGCTGACGCGGGTTTTCACATCGTGCAGCGCCTGTTCGGCGCGCGCTTTCAGTTCGATATATTTCTGGTCAGCCGGGTCGCCGGAGGAGCGTAACACCTCTTCCAGCGTTTCACTTAGCAGGGTCAGGTCGTCATCAATACGTGAATCATAAGAATGATAAGACATTACTTTTTCTCCCATTTTTTTGAGCCTGTCCGCTAACTATAGTCAAAGAGGGACAACCTCGCGCGCCATGCCGATATGCGCAATGCCATCTTCGTCATACACATCAGTTACCGGCACAAAGCCAAAGTGAGCGTAAAATCCCTGTAAATGCGCCTGCGCACCGAGGTACAACGCCTTCTGCGGCCAGTGCTGACGGCAGCTTGCCAGCGTTTTCTCCATCAACTGATATCCAAGTTTTTCACCGCGCGCCGCCGGGCTGATGATGACGCGGCCAATGACCACCGGCTCCAGCTCGTCGTCGCTTTTCAGAATCCTCGCATACGCCACCAGTTGGTCACCGCGCCAGCCAAGAATATGTCGGTTTTCCCCCAGCAGATCTTCGCCATCGACGTCCTGATACGGGCACGTTTGCTCCACGACAAACACTTCACAGCGCAGTTGCAACAGCGCGTAAAGTTGCGGAACGGAAAGTTGAGAATGATGAAGATCCTGCCACTGAATCATGTTGTGCTCCGTTATACTGTTTACTTTCGTGAATGCGGTAATGGGGAAACGGTTTTGGAATTGATTTTTCTGGGGACATCCGCCGGCGTGCCGACCCGTACCCGTAATATGACGTCGATAATACTGAATTTGCAACAGCCTACGCTGGCAGAAACCTGGCTTTTTGACTGCGGCGAAGGCACGCAGCATCAGTTTCTGAAAACGGATCTGCATCCTGGCAAGCTGAATAAAATCTTTATCACGCACCTGCACGGCGATCACCTGTTCGGTTTGCCCGGCCTGCTGTGCAGCCGTTCAATGCAGGGAAACTCACTGCCGTTGACGCTGTACGGCCCCAAAGGGCTGAAAGAGTTTGTCGAGGTGGCGCTGCGGCTCAGCGGTTCGTGGACCGACTACCCGTTAACCGTCGAAGAAATTTCCTCAGGACGCGTATTTGACGATCAACACTACACAGTGACAGCGTTCCCGCTTAACCATCCGCTGGAATGTTACGGCTATCGCATTGAAGAACATGACAAACCCGGCGCGCTGAACGCCGCAGCGCTGGCGGAGGACGGCGTACCGCCCGGACCGTTGTACCAGTTGCTCAAGCAGGGCCAGGCGGTGACGCTGGAAGATGGCCGCACTATCGACGGCAAACGCTATCTCGGCCCCGCCACACCTGGCCGGAGCCTGGCGATTTTTGGCGATACCGCCCCCTGCCCGGCGGCGCTGGAGTTAGCGCGCGGGGTTGACCTGATGGTGCATGAGGCGACGCTCGAAGCGGCAATGGAGGAAAAAGCCAACAGTCGCGGGCACTCTTCCTCGCTTCAGGCCGCCGCAGTGGCGCAAGCGGCAGGCGTCAAACGGCTGGTCATCACTCACGTCAGTTCGCGTTACGACGCCGAAGGATGCCAGCGTTTGCTGGACGAATCCCGCTCGCGCTTCGCTAACACGCTGCTGGCGGAGGACTTTATGACAATTTCGCTTTAATGGCTAAAAGACGCTGCACTTTTGTCCGGGTATGCCGATAACTCAGGAGTAGAGCATTTTCCTTTCTTCTGAGGGCACGATGGATAATTTCCAGAAAGATATTGATGACAGGGCGAATCTCACCCTGTCTAACCGCTTTGAGCTGTTGCTGTTTCGTCTTGGTGAAACTGTGCAGGGTGAAAAATCAGAACTGTTTGGCATCAACGTTTTCAAGCTGCGCGAAATCGTCCCTATGCCCGCCTACACCAGACCTGCCGGTATTAAGCATCCCGTGCTGGGCATGGTCAACATCCGCGATCAAATCATTCCGGTCATCGACCTGCCGTCGGTCGCTGGCTGCAAGCCGGTTAACGGACTCAACATTCTGCTGATTACCGAATATGCGCGCAGCGTGCAGGCATTTGCTGTGGAGTCAGTTGAAAACATTATTCGCCTCGACTGGACGCAGATCCACACGGCGGAAAAAGCGGTTAACGGTCAGTACATCACCAGCATCGCCTGTCTGGATGATGACAAGGACAGCAATAACCTGGCGATGGTGATCGACGTGGAACAGATCCTGTATGACATCGTCCCTGCTGACCACGATCTCCACGCGACGCACCTTGAGGCACCAAAGCTGAAGATCAAACCGGGCGCGACGGCGATTGTCGCTGAAGATTCTAAAGTAGCGCGCGCGATGCTCGAAAAGGGGCTGAAGGCGATGGATATCCCGGCGCAGATGCATGTGACCGGCAAAGAAGCGTGGGAAAAAATCGAGAAGCTGGCAGAAGAAGCCCAGGCCGCGGGCGTGCCGATCTCCGATAAAATCGCGCTGGTGCTTACTGACCTCGAAATGCCGGAAATGGACGGTTTTACTTTAACGCGCAAAATCAAAACGGATGAGCGGCTGAAGCATATTCCGGTAGTGATCCACTCGTCGTTGTCAGGCAATGCTAACGAAGACCATATCCGCAAAGTGCGCGCCGATGGCTACGTAGCGAAATTTGAAATCAACGAGCTGTCATCAGTGATTGGAGAAGTGCTGGAGCGTGCCGACCAGAAAACCGGCGGACCGCTGATCAGCCGTCGGCAAATCGCGTAATATTGATTGATGGATGCCTGATTCAGGCATCCATCAGGAAATAGCGATAACTAAAATCGTCGATCACATCTTCTTCCGGATCACGTTGATGGTACCGTTTGAGTTCTTTCTTGCGGCAGTGTTTCCGTACTGCGATGTTAAGGCCATAAAAATCGAGTGTGAGCGCAGCTCTATCTTGATTATCCGCTGAAGCGAGCGGATTTGGCTGTATTTCGCCCGTTTGATAATCAACAATGAAATAATCCTCGAACCGATACCCCTGTGCATCGGCCACAAGAAGGCGATCGTCAAAATCCTCGCGTTTCACACTCTGGCACTGATCGCAGCACGGATACAGGTTTTCCCACTGGAAAGCGATCCTTCTGAATTCGGATCGGCTTTTAGGACGAAAATGCTCAATGGTCTCACGACTGAGTGCCCCAAGGTCACCACCATCACAGAACGCACAGTGACCAGCCGTCATTTGGTTGAGTAATTTTCGAGTATCTTCGTAGCGAAATGCGGCATACCAATAAAACTGATACGCTGGATTTTGCTGTTTAGCAGTATCAAATTGAGCCCCTAAAGCTTCCCAACACTCGGCAAGGTAATCCGGGCATGGCGTCCTTTCAAAGGAATACATAACTTATCCTTGTTTTTTGCTCAGTTGCCGTTGCATCTGCCGTAATTCGAGCCGAACTATTTCGGAAAGCTCTTCACCTTTATCACTCAGCGTTTTCGCAAGCGAATTTATAACTTCATTATGCTGCCCTGTCACTAAATGCTCGCGGATGTGCGCTTTGAATGCTGCTAATTGTTCCTCAGTTTCAACATCAAATTCTTCATCGATACCAAAAACATCAGACAGTATAAGTTGGTAACTTTTCCCTGCTTTGGAATCAATTGCAGACACAATATCTGGCACCGATGGATCCCGACAAACGTTATGCTGTGGTTCTGGTAATCGATAAACAAATGCATCTTCTACCGATCCCACCACGAAGGGTGAGTGGGTTGAAACAAAAACTTGCGCATTAGGTAATAGCTTTTGTATTGCGGGCAGGATCCGTCTTTGCCATTTAGGGTGAAGATGGATATCGACTTCATCCAGGAATAAAATAATCGGCTGAGAGAAAATATCCTTTTTTTCTTTCCAGGGGATCCCTTCCAGTCGCAAAGCGAGATCCGCAACCCAGGTTATTATCGATTTTAATCCTTCCGGCAAGGTGTCAAAGGCAATGGATTCCCCTTCGACATTTATCACAACGGTCAGGGGGTTGCGTTTCAACTGAAATACAGCCTCAATACCACATACGTCCTGAATAAATTGTGAGATTCGCTCTAATGCGCTGTCATAAGAAAGTGCTTCGTCTTCTGATTCTTCTGCCCGTGCCAGCGCCGCTTTGGTTCGATTATTCGCAATCCACTGGGTAAGAATTTGTGGCCGTACTGTATTGGAAAACGAAAGAGCATGTTCAAAAGGAGATTGCTTAACCTCCTGAATTGCAGTCACTTCAAAATTCGATACCTGGTTTCGACTACCTGAATAAGCAAAGGCAGCAAAATCAAAACTCTTGATATTCAAACTATCGTTAACATTAAGATACGGCTGATTTTTAACAAGATTATCAACCGCGTTCTGTTCTATGACTATTTGATATCCTGTTGAAGAGAGGATTTTTTTATAACCAGAAGGTAAGGGCTGATGCGCAATCAGGTTCATTCCCTTTATTCCAGCAAATTGAAAACAAACACAACTTTCTTTACTATGGTAGCGCTTTTGAATTAATGCATACGCCTCTCGACCGAAATCTAAGATGCTTGCCAGCGCATACAGCATCGTGCTCTTTCCGCAGCCATTTGGCCCGGTGAAGATATGGATTTCCGCTTTTCTGGCGTCCTGCCCTTCATGCTTAATCGGTGGAAAATCAATGTGGGTGTGCTCAAAGACACCAATACCTTTTAAGGTAACACTTTCTAACCGATACACCTGCTGCATCGTTAATCCCTCATATCACGCCAACTATCAGCATATTACAGCGTAAACATAGAGCTATGTCATTACCGTTTCAATTATGCGCAGCGTTACGCAATTTTGCTCATCACAAAAAAAACCGCCGGACAATGCCAGCGGTTTCTCAATAATAAAGTTCTTTTACAGCATCGGCATCGCCAACTGGACAATGCTGATAAGCGGCTGCGGCCAGACGCCTAAGATCAGCACCAGCAACGCGGAGATCAGCACCACGATACCCCCGGCGCTATACTGCCAGTTGGTCGGTGCATCGCGATTCAGTTGCTGCGGCGCGCTCAGGTACAGGCTCACTGCGACACGCAGGTAGTAGTAGAGACCGATGGCAGAACCAATCACCACCGCCGCTGTCAGCCACCACAGGTGCGCATTCACACCCACTGCCAGTACATAGAATTTACCGATAAAGCCGAGCGTCATCGGGATACCCGCCAGTGACAGCATCATCACCGTCATGACAGCTGAGAGGATCGGACGGTGCCAGAACAGACCACGGTAGGAGAACAGGGAATCTGCGTCCGGACCGCGGTACGGGCTGGACATCAGGCTCACCACGCCGAAGGCGCCGAGGCTGCTGAACAGGTAACCGGCCAGGTAAACGCCGACGGTTTCCATCGACATCTCGCCACTGTGCAGGGCAATCAGCGCCACCAGCAGGTAGCCGAGATGAGAGATGGAGGAGTAACCGAGCAGACGCTTAATGTTAGTCTGGCTCAGCGCCATCAGGTTACCGAAGATGATAGAGGCGAAGGCGATAAGCCCCAGCACCACGCGTACTGCTTCGCTGTCGCCGACCGGCATATACAGGAACAGACGCATCACCACGCCAAAAATGGCGATTTTGCTGGCAGTCGCCAGGAAGGTGGAGACCGGCGCAGGCGCCCCCTGATATACATCTGGCGTCCACAGATGGAACGGCACCAGCGACAGTTTGAAGCCAAGGCCGACGATCATCATACCCAGTCCCGCCAGCAGCAGCGGTTCGTGCAGGGCGTTGTCCGCCAGGCTCTTACCGAGCGCCACGAACGACAGGTTGCCGGAGTTCGCATACACCAGTGCCATACCGAACAGCAGGAATGACGACGCTGCAGCAGAGAGGATGGTGTATTTGATGCTCGCTTCCAGAGAACGTTTCTGACGGAACGCGTAGCCAATCAGGCCGAACAGCGGCAGAGAGATCAGTTCGATACCGAGGAACAGCGCTGCCAGATGGTTCGCGTTCGCCAGCAGGATCCCACCCAGCGCTGCGATCAGCACCAGCAGGTAGAACTCTTCTTTGTTGTCGGTGTAGCCCTCAAGCCACGGATAGGCAAAAGTACAGGTGGCGAGGCTCGCCAGCAGCACCAGACCGGTGTAGAGCATGGCATAGCCGTCTACGCGCATCAGCGGCGTGACATCCATCGCGCCAGCCTGGCCAACAAACCAGAGCGATACGAGTGCGACGTTCAGCCCAATGACCGACAGCGTGGCATTGAGAAAATGGTTGCGTCGCCACGCAATGGAGAGCATCACAACCACCACCGTCAAGCCGACGATCAGCAGCGGTAGCAGCGCAATCAGTTGTTGTGGAGTTATTGTCATGGCGATTTACGGCCTTGTAGTAGAAACAGAATTAACAAACCACTGCTGGATATTGCCCATTGCAGAGTGCGAAGTATCCAGAATCGGCTGCGGGTAGAAGCCCAACAGCACCAGCAGCACGACCAGCAACAGGATGATAAACAGCTCACGCAGCGACATCCCCGGCAGTTCCTGCGCCGCAATCTCACTTTTTGCTTTACCGAAGTAAGCGCGATGCAGCATCGCCAGTGAGTAAACGGACGCAAAGACCAGACCGAACGTTGAAATCACGGTAATGCCCGGCACTACATGGAAGCTGCCGAACAGGATCATGAATTCGCCCACGAAGTTCCCGGTACCCGGCATACCCAGCGTCGCCACGGCAAAGAACAGTGACAGCGCTGGCAGCCATTTAATTTTGCTCCACAGACCGCCCATCATGCGCATGTCGCGCGTGTGCAGACGTTCATACAGCTGACCACAGATAATGAACAGACCCGCTGCGGACAGACCATGCGCAATCATCTGGATCACCGCACCCTGATACGCCAGCTGGCTGCCGGTGTAGATAGCAATCAGCACGAAGCCCATGTGCGATACGGAGGTGTAAGCAATCAGACGCTTGATGTCCGTCTGTGCGAAGGCCATCCACGCGCCGTAGAAGATGCCAATCACGCCCAGCCACATGGCAATCGGCGCAAACTCCGCAGAAGCGTTCGGGAACAGCGGCAGCGAGAAACGCAGCAGACCGTAGGCCGCGGTTTTCAGCAAAATCCCCGCGAGGTCAACAGAACCCGCGGTCGGTGCCTGAGAGTGCGCATCAGGCAGCCAGCCGTGCAGCGGCACCACTGGCATTTTCACCGCGAAAGCGATGAAGAAGCCGAGCATCAGCAGATATTCCACGCCGTGGGACATCGGGGTTTTCAGCAGGTCTTCGTAGCTGAACGTCCAGATGCCGGTCGCGTTGTAATGCACAAACACCAGCGCCAGGATGGCAATCAGCATCACCAGACCGCTCGCCTGGGTGTAGATGAAGAACTTGGTCGCCGCCGTGATACGCGTTTTACCGTCTGACGCTTTGTGACCCCACAGTGCAATCAGGAAGTACATCGGCACCAGCATCATTTCCCAGAAGAAGAAGAACAGGAACATGTCGATGGCAAGGAACACGCCGATAACGCCGCCCAGGATCCACATCAGGTTGAGGTGGAAAAAGCCCTGATATTTCTCGATTTCACGCCAGGAACAGAGCACCGCCAGCACACCGAGCAGGCCGGTCAGCACCACCATCAGCAGCGACAGGCCGTCGATAGCCAGATGAATGTTGATGCCGAAGCGCGGGATCCACGGCAGGATATATTCAGACTGCCACTGAGGAATACCGGTGGATTGCGTCAGAGAGTAGCCGCCCTGCAACCACAGTTGCAGGCCAAGCGCCAGCGTCAGTCCCATTGTGATCAGCGCGATCCAGCGTGGCACCTTCACACCGAAGCGTTCGGTCTGCCAGCAAAGGAAGCCGCCGATAAACGGGATTAAAATTAACCAAGGTAATAACATAGCTGCGTATGTCCCTTATATTCTAAATTCAGTACTTGAAATCAACGCAATACCATCAACAGCGCTAATACCACCACGGCGCCGATGCTCATGGATGCCACATACCAGCGCAGATACCCGTTCTCGCTGAACAGCAGACCTTTGCCTGCAAAGCGAGACAGAATTGCCGGAATGTTCATCAGCGCATTCAGCGGATCGCGCTTGAGCAGCCATGCAATGCCGAGGAATGGCTTCACAAAGACTTTGTCATACAGCCAGTCGAAGCCCCACGCATTGAACCACCAGGTGCCCAGCAGGCGGCCAGGACCGCTGTTGGCCACCGCGGTAACCAGAGTGCGTTGACCCAGCCACAGCCAGGCAGCGATCAGAATGCCTGCAATCGCGACCACGCCGGAGGTGATTTCCAGGGTCATTACGCGGCCATGTTCCAGTTCCGTCGTCTGCGGCAGCACGCCCGCCAGCGGCGGCACAATCATGGCGCCAACGAAGGTGGAGAGGATCAGCAGAACAATCAGTGGCAGATGATGGGTAATTCCCTTCCCTGCGTGCGCGTGGATCTGCTCTTTGCCGTGGAATACGATGAAAATCATACGGAAGGTGTAGAGCGAGGTCATAAACGCCCCCACCAGACCTGCGATCATCAGATTGATATGACCGTTCGCCATCGCACCGGCAAGGATTTCGTCCTTACTGAAGAAGCCCGCGGTGATAAGCGGCAGCGCAGACAGCGCGGCGCCCCCCACCAGGAAACAGACATACACCAGCGGAATCGACTTACGCAGGCCACCCATTTTGAAGATGTTCTGTTCGTGATGGCAGGCGAGGATCACCGAGCCTGACGACAGGAACAGCAGCGCTTTGAAGAACGCGTGGGTCATCAGGTGGAAAATCGCCGCATCCCACGCCTGCACACCCAGCGCCAGGAACATGTAGCCAATCTGGCTCATGGTGGAATAGGCCAGCACACGTTTGATATCGGTTTGCACCAGCGCCGCAAAACCTGCCAGCACCAGCGTGACCGCACCAACGATACCGACCAGATGCAGAATTTCCGGCGTCATCAGGAACAGGCCATGCGTACGTGCAATCAGGTAGACGCCCGCGGTCACCATGGTCGCGGCGTGGATCAGCGCGGAGACCGGCGTCGGGCCCGCCATCGCGTCAGCAAGCCAGGTCTGCAACGGTAATTGTGCGGATTTACCAACTGCACCGCCGAGCAGCATCAGCGTTGCCCACATCAACATGTTGTTGCCGTTGGCAAAGTGCGCCGGGGCCAGTTCTACCATCTCGCGGAAGTTCAGGGTGCCCAGTTCGTTGTAGAGAATGAACAGCGCGAACGCGAGGAACACGTCGCCGACACGGGTCACAACGAACGCTTTAATTGCCGCCGCACCGTTTTTCGGATCAGTGTAGTAGAAACCGATCAGCAGGTAAGAGCACAGGCCCACGCCTTCCCAGCCGAGATACATCAGCAACAGGTTGTCGGCGAGAACCAGAACCACCATGCTGGCAATGAACAGGTTGGTGTAAGCGAAGAAGCGGGAGTAACCCTCTTCACCACGCATATACCAGGAGGCGAACATGTGGATCAGGAAGCCCACGCCGGTGACCACGGAAAGCATGGTCAGCGACAGACCGTCCAGCACAAGATTGAAGCCGATGTTGAAGTCGCCGACTGACATCCAGGTCCACAGCGGAACGCTGAACGCCTGCTGGCCATTATTGAAGAAATCAACGCCAACCAACGCGGTGACCAGCGCCGCCAGGCCAATCGAACCCACGCCAACCGTGGCGGACAAGTTTTCCGACCAGCGGCCACGGGAGAAGGCCAACAGTACAAAGCCAATCAATGGCAGAATTATGGTTAAGGCAAGCATGTTCATCCACGCAACTCACTTACTGAATCGATGTTCAGATTCTGGCGGCGACGATGGAGCTGCAGCAGCAGCGCCAGGCCAATACTCGCTTCCGCAGCCGCAAGGCTAATCGCGAGGATATACATCACCTGACCGTCGGTCTGGCCCCAGTAGCTGCCGGCAACCACGAACGCCAGCGCGGCGGCGTTGATCATGATTTCCAGGCTAATCAGCATAAACAGCAGATTGCGGCGGATAACCAGACCAGTAAGACCGAGAACGAATAAGATCGCGGCGAGGATCAGTCCATGTGTTAAGGGGATCATGCGTGTTCCTCCGTTTTTCTTTTCGCGCGATCATCAGTGCGGTTGCTCAGCACTTCACCGGCACGATCTTCACGCCCGACGTGGAAGGCAACCACCAGGCCCGCCAGCAGCAGCATGGACGCCAGTTCAACCGCCAGGACGTACGGCCCGAACAGCGTAATGCCGACGGCTTTCGCGCTGATGGCGTTGCCATCGATGCCCTGATCATTAAGGCCGAGAATGGCGTATACGATCACCGCCAGCAGTACCGCTGACAGAATGGCCGGACCAATCCAGATTTGCGGCTGCAGCCATTTGCGTTCCTGGTCGATTTCAGAACCGCCCAGGTTGAGCATCATCACCACGAAGACGAACAGCACCATGATGGCCCCGGCGTAGACGATGATCTCCAGCGCACCGGCGAAGTAAGCGCCCAGCGAAAAGAACACCCCGGAGATCGCCAGCAGCGAAATAATCAGGTACAGCAAAGCATGCACCGGATTAGTGTGGGTAATGACCCTCAGGGTGGCCAGGATGGCGATAAGGCCACAGATATAAAAAGCGAATTCCATTGCCCCTCTCCTTACGGTAACAGGCTCTTGACGTCGATAGGTTTGGCTTCGTTTTCCGCCTCGCCTTTATCTTTGCCGTCGATTGCCATACCCGCCATCCGGTAGAAGTTATATTCCGGGTATTTGCCCGGACCGGAAATCAGCAGATCCTCTTTTTCGTACACCAGATCCTGACGCTTGTACTCGCCCAGCTCGAAGTCCGGGGTTAACTGAATCGCCGTGGTCGGGCACGCTTCTTCGCACAGACCGCAGAAAATGCAGCGTGAGAAGTTGATGCGGAAAAATTCCGGATACCAGCGGCCGTCTTTGGTCTCGGCTTTTTGCAGAGAAATACAGCCTACCGGGCACGCTACCGCACACAGGTTACAGGCGACGCAGCGCTCGGAACCGTCCGGGTCGCGCGTCAGGACAATGCGTCCGCGATAGCGTGGTGCCAGATAAACCGGCTCCTCGGGATACATGCGCGTTTCGCGTTTGGCGAACGCATGCAGGCCGATCATCCAGATACTGCGAACCTGGGTGCCGAAGCCTACCAATAATTCTTTTAAGGTCATGGTCTTTTCACCCCTTATTGCGCCTGCCAGAGAATGACAGCCGCCGTTACCAACAAGTTGATCAGCGTCAGCGGCAGGCAGACTTTCCAGCCGAAGGACATTACCTGGTCATAACGCGGACGCGGCAATGAGGCGCGGATCAAAATGAACATCATCATGAAGAATGCGGTTTTCAGCGCAAACCAGATGAACGGAGGTAAGAACGGACCATTCCAGCCGCCAAAGAACAGCGTGACGATCAGCGCGGACACGGTGACAATGCCGATATATTCACCCACGAAGAACAGACCGAACTTCATGCCGGAATATTCAATGTGGTAGCCGTCCGCCAGTTCCTGCTCGGCTTCCGGCTGGTCAAACGGGTGACGGTGGCACACTGCCACGCCCGCGATAGCGAAAGTCACAAAGCCAAAGAACTGCGGGATGATGTTCCACAGGTGCGCCTGGTTGTTGACGATATCGGTCATATTGAATGACCCCGCCTGCGCCACCACGCCCATCAATGACAGACCGAGGAACACTTCGTAGCTCAGCGTCTGCGCAGAAGCACGCATCGCACCCAGCAACGAGTATTTGTTGTTACTCGACCAGCCGGCAAACAGCACGGCGTACACCGCCAGGCCTGCCATCATCAGGAAGAACAGGATACCGATGTTGAGATCAGCCACCACCCAGCTCGGGCTGACCGGAACAATCGCAAAGGCCAGCAGCAGCGAGGTGAAGGCAATCATCGGCGCCAGCGTGAAGATCACGCGGTCCGAGAAACGCGGCGTCCAGTCCTCTTTGAAGAACATCTTGATCATGTCCGCAACCAGCTGGAGTGAACCACCCCAGCCCACACGGTTCGGTCCATAACGGTTCTGGAACAGGCCGAGCAGACGACGCTCGCCGAAGCTCATGAACGCGCCGCAGGTGACCACCACCAGCAGAATGACAACCGCTTTCAGGACGCTTAACAGAATGTCGATAACATCCGGTGTTAACCAACTCATGCTTTGGCCTCCTGCAGATTATCAATTCGCGCCCCGGTCAGTACCGGCGCAATGCCCGGCATGCCCATCGGTAATCCTACCTGCCCTGCCGTCAGCCCTTCAGAAAGAATGACCGGCAAACGGAGTGTCTGACCTTCGTAACTGAAGGCCACCGTCGCGCCCGCATTCACGCCCAGTTTCGCGGCATCAGCCGGGTTGAGCTTGATGTACGGCTGCGGCATGCGGCTCTGGAAGACCGGCGAACGCTGCGACAGTTCATCGCTGCCGAACAGATGGTAGTACGGCGCGATACGCCATTTACCTTCTTCCGCCTGGAAGCCTGCCGGTACGGTGGTGAAGTACTCAAGACCGCTTTCGGAGGCTTCAATCAGACGCACGCCCGGATCGCCATGGCGCAGTTTACCGCCCACTTCGTCCTGGAATTTGTTCCAGGCCTGCGGGGAGTTCCAGCCCGGCGCCCAGGCGAACGGAATTTGCGAACGCGGCGCGGAGGGCTGGTTATTCCCTTCCATTGAGAAGGCGAACATGGTGTCTTTATCCTGCGGCTGACGCGGCTCGTGAACGTTGATGTTCGCGCGCATCGCCGTACGACCGCTGTAACGATGCGGTTCACGCGCCAGTTTCTGGCCGCGAATACGGAAGGTCGCGTCCGGCGCGGCGTCTTTGATCCCGGCGAACTGCGGCAGTTTTTCAATGACCGCGTCGATCACGTGGTCAAGCTGCGTCCAGTCGACTTCGCGGTTTTCCACGGTGCTGTGCAGCGAATGCAACCAGCGCCAGCTTTCCAGCATCACGTTGCTGTTGTCGTAGTACGCCGGGTCATAGACCTGGAAGAAACGCTGTGCGCGGCCTTCGTTGTTGATGACCGTGCCGTCACTTTCGGCAAAGCTTGCGGCGGAAAGTACCAGATGGGCTTTTTCCATGATCGCGGTGCGTTGATGGTCAACCACCATCACCAGCGGCGCTTTTGCCAGCGCAGCGTCAACGCGCGCGGCAGATGCGTGGCGGTGAAGATCGTTTTCCAGCACGATGACTGCATCGGCAGCGCCGCTTTCCAGTTCATCGAGCGCGGCTTCCAGCGAACCACCGTCCATCATGCCAAGACCGACGCTGTTAACCGCACGGGCAACCATCGTAATACCGACATCGGCGCCACGGCCTTTCAGCGCTTTGGCAACGTTCGCTGCAGCCTGAAGCATTTCCGCACTTCCGGCGTTAGTTCCGGAAATAATCAGCGGTTTTTTCGCGCCAGCCAGCGCCTGAACGATAACGTCAACTTTGCCTTTCAGATCATTGCTCAGACCGTCGACCGCCGGGGCGCTGTTATCCAGAGCGTGGGCGATAGCGAAACCTAAGCGCGCCTGATCTTCCACCGGCGCGCGATACGTCCACGCGGCGATGTCGTCCAGACGGGTGTTATCGACGTTGGTGACGAACAGCGGGTGTTTCGCACGCTGACCGATGTTAAGGATGGCCGCAATCTGCCAGTCCACCACTTTCTGTGCCGCCGCCATGTCGCGCGCTTTGCCTTTCACCGCCTGACGCACCGCCAGCGCAACGCGTGCGCCAGTCTGGGTGATGTCTTCGCCAAGCACCAGCACCGCATCGTAAGATTCGATGTCACGCAGGGACGGCGTATGAACGCCCGATTCGCGCAGCACTTTCAGCATCAGTTGCAGACGTGCCTGCTCGCCTTTGGCGATACCGGTGTAGAAGTTTTCCGCGCCCACCAGTTCACGCAGCGCGAAGTTGCTTTCGATGCTGGCGCGCGGAGAGCCGATACCGATCACTTTCTTCGACTGACGCAAGATATCTGCCGCGCCCTGCATCGCCTGTTCGGCGTTGAGGGTGATCAGATCATCGCCACGGCGCTGAACCGGCTGACGCGGACGGTCTTTCAGGTTCACATAGCCGTAGCCAAAACGACCCCGGTCGCAGAGGAAGTAGTGGTTAACGGTACCGTTGTAACGGTTTTCGATACGACGCAGTTCACCGTAACGTTCACCCGGGCTGGTGTTACAGCCGATGGAGCACTGCTGGCAGATGCTTGGCGCAAACTGCATGTCCCATTTACGGTTGTAACGCTCGGAGTGCGTTTTGTCGGTGAAGACGCCGGTCGGGCAGATTTCCACCAGGTTGCCGGAGAACTCGCTTTCCAGCGTACCGTCTTCCGGGCGGCCAAAGTAGACGTTGTCATGCGCGCCATAAACGCCCAGATCACTGCCGTCCGCGTAATCTTTGTAGTAACGCACACAACGGTAACAGGCGATGCAGCGGTTCATTTCGTGCGAGATGAACGGCCCCAGATCCTGATTGCGATGGGTACGTTTGGTGAAACGGTAGCGACGGAAGCTGTGACCGGTCATGACGGTCATATCCTGCAGGTGGCAGTTGCCGCCCTCTTCACAGACCGGGCAATCGTGCGGGTGGTTAGTCATCAGCCACTCGACCACGCTCTCGCGGAACTGTTTCGCTTCGTCGTCATCAATAGAGATAAAGGTGCCGTCAGATGCCGGTGTCATACAGGACATCACCAGGCGGCCACGCGTGTCTTCCGCGTTTTGATATTGCTTCACCGCACACTGGCGGCAAGCCCCAACGCTTCCCAGCGCCGGATGCCAGCAAAAGTAAGGAATATCAAGGCCAAGCGAGAGACAAGCCTGTAGCAGGTTGTCCGCCCCGTTCACCTCGTATTCTTTGCCGTCTACATGGATCGTAGCCATTAGCATGCTTCCAAAATTAATAAAGCTTTGATTACCAGCGCGTCTTCAGCAGGTTCGGCTGGATCCCATCAATCAGATGAGTATTGCTGAACTGCTGCTTGATGCCTGCTTCGAATTCGTCACGGAAATATTTGATCGCACTCTGCAGCGGCTCAACCGCACCTGGCGCATGCGCACAGAAGGTTTTGCCCGGGCCGAGGAAGCGGCACAGCTGCTCAAGCGTTTCGATATCGCCCGGCTGGCCTTCGCCACGTTCGATAGCGCGCAGGATCTTCACGCTCCACGGCAGGCCATCACGGCACGGCGTACACCAGCCACAGGACTCGCGTGCGAAAAACTCTTCCAGGTTACGCACCAGCGACACCATGTTGATCTCGTGGTCAACGGCCATCGCCAGCGCCGTACCCAGACGGCTGCCCGCTTTACCAATGCTTTCAAATTCCATCGGCAGGTCGAGGTGTGCGTCGGTCAGGAAGTCCGTTCCCGCGCCACCCGGCTGCCAGGCTTTAAATTTCAGGCCGTCACGCATACCGCCCGCGTAATCTTCGAGAATTTCACGCGCGGTGGTGCCAAACGGCAGTTCCCAGACGCCCGGATTCTTCACGCGACCGGAGAAACCCATCAGCTTGGTGCCAGTATCTTTGCTCTTCGAGATGTTCTGGTACCATTCGACGCCGTTTTCCAGAATCGCCGGGACGTTACACAGGGTTTCAACGTTGTTGACGCAGGTCGGCTTGCCCCATACGCCGGAGCTGGCCGGGAATGGCGGCTTAGAACGCGGGTTCGCGCGGCGACCTTCGAGGGAGTTAATCAGCGCGGTCTCTTCACCGCAGATGTAACGCCCTGCCCCGGTGTGCACAAACAGTTCGAAGTCGAACCCGGTGCCAAGAATGTTTTTTCCGAGCAGGCCCGCTTCGGTGGCTTCGGCAATTGCACGACGCAGATTTGCCGCCGCTTCGATGTACTCACCGCGCAGGAAGATGTAACCACGGTACGCTTTCAGCGCAAACGCGGAGATCAACATGCCTTCCACCAGCAGGTGCGGCAGTTGTTCCATCAGCAGACGGTCTTTATAGGTGCCCGGTTCCATTTCATCGGCGTTACACAGCAGATAACGGATGTTCATGGATTCGTCTTTCGGCATCAGGCTCCATTTAAGACCAGTGGAGAACCCTGCGCCGCCACGCCCTTTCAGGCCCGCGTCTTTTACTGCGTTGACGATCTCGTCCGGCGCCATGCCCCCGAGCGCTTTACGCGCACCGGCATAGCCGTTTTTGCTCTGATACTCATCCAGCCATACCGGCTGTTTGTCACCGCGCAGACGCCAGGTCAGCGGATGCGTTTCAGGAGTCAAAATAATGTTTTTCATTATTTATACCGCTCCAGCAGGTCAGGGATGGCATCCGGCGTCAGATGACTGTGCGTGTCGTCGTCAATCATCATGGTCGGCCCTTTGTCGCAGTTACCCAGGCAGCAGGTTGGCAGCAGGGTAAAGCGGCCATCAAAGGTGGTCTGGCCCGGGGCTATCTTCAGGTAGCGTTCGATGGCAGACTGAATGCCCTGATAGCCCGTGATGTGGCACACCACGCTGTCGCAATAGCGGATCACGTGGCGACCGACCGGCTGGCGGAAGATCTGGCTATAGAACGTCGCAACGCCTTCTACGTCGCTGGCCGGAATATCCAGCACGTCAGCAATTGCGTAGATAGCGCCGTCTGGCACCCAACCACGCTGTTTCTGAACGATTTTCAGCGCTTCAATGGACGCCGCACGCGGGTCTTCGTAGTGGTGCTTCTCGTGCTCAATGGCCTCACGCTCTGCCGCACTCAGCTCAAAAGCCTCGGTTTGTGGTTGTTGATTCTCGTGCATAATTAGCGGTCCACATCTGACATAACAAAATCGATACTACCCAGATAGACAATTAAGTCAGACACCAGACTGCCGCGGATCGCCGCCGGAATTTGCTGCAGGTGCGCAAAACTTGGCGTACGAATACGGGTGCGGTAGCTCATGGTGCTGCCGTCGCTGGTCAGGTAGTAACTGTTAATTCCCTTGGTTGCCTCAACCATCTGGAAGGATTCGTTGGCCGGCATCACCGGGCCCCAGGAAACCTGCAGGAAGTGAGTAATCAGGGTTTCGATATGTTGCAACGTGCGCTCTTTCGGCGGCGGCGTCGTTAGCGGGTGATCCGCTTTGAACGGGCCTTCCGGCATGTTATCGAGGCACTGTTGCAGAATGCGCAGGCTCTGGCGCAGCTCTTCGACTTTCAGCATCACACGGGTATAGCAGTCAGAAACCCCGCCGCCCACCGGAACTTCAAAGTCGAAATTTTCGTAACCTGAGTATGGACGCCATTTACGCACGTCGAAACCGATACCGGTCGCGCGCAGGCCAGCCCCGGTAGTGCCCCACTCCAGCGCTTCTTTCGCGTTATACGCGGCAACGCCCTGAGAACGGCCCTTAAGGATGGTGTTGCGCAGCGCCGCTTTCTCGTAGGAATCCAGACGCTTCGGCATCCATTCAAGGAACTCACGCAGCAGGCGATCCCAGCCACGCGGCAGATCGTGCGCGACACCGCCAATGCGGAACCATGCCGGGTGCATACGGAAACCGGTGATCGCTTCGACCAGATCGTAGATCTTCTGACGATCGGTAAAGGCGAAGAATACGGGTGTCATCGCCCCGACGTCCTGAATGAACGTGGAGATATACAGCAGGTGGCTGTTGATACGGAACAGCTCAGAAAGCATGACGCGGATAACGTCAACGCGAGCCGGAACAGTGATGCCCGCCAGTTTTTCAACCGCCAGCACGTAAGGCATTTCGTTCACGCAACCGCCGAGGTATTCGATACGGTCGGTGTACGGAATATAGCTGTGCCAGGACTGACGTTCGCCCATCTTCTCAGCACCACGGTGGTGATAACCGATGTCCGGGACGCAGTCGACAATCTCTTCGCCATCAAGCTGCAGAATGATACGGAACGCACCGTGCGCAGACGGGTGGTTCGGGCCGAGGTTGAGGAACATGAAGTCCTCGTTTTCGGTACCGCGCTTCATGCCCCACTCTTCCGGTTTGAAAGTCAGGGCTTCCATCTCGAGATCCTGCTTGGCTTTGGTCAGCTCAAACGGATCGAATTCAGTGGCGCGCGCCGGGTAATCTTTACGCAGCGGATGCCCTTCCCAGGTCAGCGGCATCATGATGCGGCGCAGATTCGGGTGGCCTTCAAAGGTGATGCCGAACATCTCCCAGGTTTCCCGCTCGTACCAGTTGGCGTTCGGGAAAAGTTTGGTAAAGGTGGGCAGATGGAGATCGTTTTCAGACAGCGCGACCTTGAGCATGATGTCGCGGTTGCGGTCTACTGAAATCAGATGATAGAAAACGGAGAAATCCGCGGCAGGTAAACCTTCGCGGTGGGTACGCAGACGTTCGTCCATGCCGTGTAAGTCAAACAGCATGACGTAAGGTTTCGGCAGTTTCCTGAGGAAATCGCCCACTTCCAGCAACTGTTCGCGTTTCACCCAAACAACGGGTACCCCGGTGCGGGTTGGCTGAACAGTAAAGGCATCCGGCCCAAAACGGTTGCGCAGTTCGCCAATAACAGGATCGTCAAGGTGATCCTGTGTTTGCCAGCTGGCGGCGTCATGCGCGGTTAAATCGGTCATATTGTTCACCATTGCAAAAGGTCCGTGGTGACTGTCGGGCGTGGCTTCGCGTTATTTATTGTGATCTGCGAAGGGGAAATCCACAGCCCGCAGGCGCAAGTTAAATCTCGTCGGGTGTGCGCAGATTCGTGACAGCAATGCGTTCGCCGCGTTTACGCTCGCGTTCGGACTGCATATTTGCGCGATAAACCCCCTGATCGCCCACCACCCATGAGAGCGGACGACGCTCTTTGCCGATGGATTCCTGCAGCAGCATCAGCGCTTGCATGTAGGCTTCCGGGCGTGGCGGGCAGCCAGGAATGTACACATCAACCGGGATAAACTTGTCAACGCCCTGCACAACAGAGTAGATATCGTACATACCGCCTGAGTTTGCGCAGGCGCCCATGGAAATCACCCATTTCGGCTCCAGCATCTGGTCATACAGGCGTTGAATAACCGGGGCCATTTTGGTGAAGCAGGTCCCGGCGACGACCATCAGGTCAGCCTGGCGCGGAGATGCACGCAGTACCTCGGCGCCAAAACGCGCAACGTCATGCACCGCAGTGAATGACGTCACCATTTCAACGTAGCAGCAGGACAGGCCAAAGTTATACGGCCAGATTGAGTTCTTGCGGCCCCAGTTAACCATGTCGTGCAGCGCGTGTTCGAGTTTCCCCATGTACACGCTCTTGTTGACTTCTTGCTCCAGGGGGTCGGTTACGATCTCCTGTTTTTGCAGGGGATAACGGTCGTTCTCACCGTTAGGATCTATGCGGGTGAGCGTATAATCCATCTTATTGCCTCGCTTTTACTGCGTATGACGGTTAGTGGCGCTTTCTGTTTCCGGATTTACCAGCGTGCGGCGTGAACGTGCAGGCGTCCAGTCCAGCGCGCCAATACGAACGAGGTAAACCAGACCAGCCAGCAGCACTAAAATGAAAATGGCGGCTTCAACAAAGCCTACCCAGCCGCTCTCGCGGATGGAGGTTGACCATGCGTACAGATACAGGGCTTCAACATCGAAGATGACGAAGAACATGGCAACGAGGTAGAACTTCGCGGAGAGGCGTAAGCGGGCAGAACCTACAGAGTCGATACCCGATTCAAAGGGGGTGTTTTTACTACGCGCGCGTGCGCGACCACCAAGATACCAACCACCAATCAGCATGAAGCAACAAAGGCCAATGGCGATGATGAGAAATATAGCGAATGCCCAGTGATGAGCGATGACTTCAGTGGATGTTGACATACGCATTGCTTAACCAAAGTGGTGACGTCAAAAACGCTGCTCTTGCTGGCAGATGAGCGCCACATCGATTCATGGGGAGGAACAAAAAACCCAAGTAAGATGCCTGCAGTGATTCTCAGGCCGCTAAACGCTGGGGTTTTTTACTCCTTTCTATAACCTTTTGTCAACTTTAACAAAAGTATCCTCACATTAATTTACACGAGACCCATTTCATTAACATTTAATGCGATTTTGTGTAAAAAGCCAGAATCGCTATCAGAATTTACTGTTGTTGAATCGTGTCCGTCCCATGTGTAAACGAGAATTACCGTCCTATTTTGACAGGATTTCTCCCTGATTCCTCCCCCTAATGAGGAGTATTTTTTTGATCTGTGACACGGTTTTGTTAATTGCCTAATAAAAACAGCAACAATCCTACCGTTTTTTTAACATTAGCAGCTCAAACGGTGAGGGTGAAATAAAGAAACGTAAAGTATGGAGGCGGGGGGTTAACTCGCTGAAACACATTGACAAAACGCCAAAACACGGGGAAGTGGCAGGAATGCCATGCAAAAAATTGGCCACAGTGCAAAAAATGCAAAACTGTGGCGCGGTTCTGGAATTACAATTTGTTACCAGAATTAAGCCAAACGTCTACTCAAAACCGGGCTCAAGCTCGCGGGTATCGTCTCCTCCTTCCGGAGTATACGATCCGTAGCGATACCACGGATTATGCTGCTGGCTCATGGACTGAAAAATGATGTCCACCAGCTCATTCGCGCTGTGCAAATTACGGCTCAGCAAATATTCGGTATCCGGTAAGACAGGAAGCCCATCGGTTTTACCTAATACGCGCAGTTCAGGGCTCATCATTTCCACCGGACGCGCAGTGACGCCCAGTCCGGCTTTCACCGCAGCGCGCACCGCCGCGAGCGTGGAGGCCACGTAAGCCAGACGCCAGGGAATGTGCGCCGCATCCAGCGCCTCAAGGATGAGATCGCGAAACGGACTCGGATCGTCAAGCAGCACCAGCGGCACGGGCTCACCGGTTTGCATAACATATTCAGCAGCGCAATACCACAACGTCGGCGACGTACGCAGAATATGGCTGTCGAACGGCACCAGGCAGTGCGACGTCAATGCCAAATCCACATCGTTATTACGCAGCATATCTGCCATTTCCGCGTGGCGCTTTACGCGAACATCAAGCGCCAGCTTGGGATATACCGAACTGATTCGATTAAGTAAAAACGGCAGGATCGTATCGGCTGACTCATCAGATGCGCCAATCGTCAACGTGCCTTGTAAGTTGCTAAACATTAACGATGTGCATGCTTCATCGTTAAAGCGAAGGATCTTCCTCGCGTATCCCAGAAGCTGAATGCCATGTTCCGTCAGCAGCTTATTACGCCCGTGTCGGGCGAAAAGCTCCTTCCCCACAAGTTGCTCCAGGCGCTGCATCTGCTGGCTGACGGCGGACTGGGTACGACCTACTGCGGACGCTGCCGCAGCGAAAGTATTCAGATCAGCGACCGCAACAAACGTTCTCAGCAGATCGAGGTCGAGATTCAGTATCGGACGATTTGCAGTTATCATGATTCTTCACATACAGGTTGCTCGTGCTGACCTGCCCGGTTAATGCTGTGCTCAAATCTTCAGGCAATTCCATTTGAATCGCGTCGCTGGCCGTTGAAGCTCACCAGATGACCGCCTGAAAGAGCGTTATTGCATTGAATACGCCTGCCTGCTCGAGTATGAACAGACCCCTTAGCCATATTTTTGTTTATCCTTGATTTTTGGCGTTATTCAGTTCCTTCTTAATTGCATTCGCCTTTTAGTAAACATGCAGGTTTCGCAAAAAATCCAGGTAGCATGCGATAAAAAGAAAAGAACTAAACTCCAGCATCAAATAAACAAAATATCAGCAATAACATATAGTTATTCGCGTTAGCTTTCAGTTTACGCGCGGCGAGATGCCAGCAGACTGAATAATTAACATCCGTATCCTAACCTAAAACCACTATATTTATAAGTGTTAATGAGAAGAAACTCACACAAATTTTCTTAGTGTTTTCAAAGTGCTTTAATCTAAGGAAGGTGCGAATAAGCAGGTCATTTCTTCCCAAGCTGACTCGCTGATTAAAATTTCGCGGATCTGGGCCGATTTTTTTCCCGCAAACACATCGAATCAGCCTATTTAGGCTATTTTTTCCACCATTTCTGGCGTTATTTCCGGTTTTTACTGAGATCTCTCCCACTGACGTATCATTTGGTCCACCCGAAACAGGTTGGCCAGGGTGAATAACATCGCCAGTTGGTTATCGTTTTTCAGCAGCCCTTTGTATCTGGCTTTCACGAAGCCGAACTGCCGCTTGATGATGCGAAACGGGTGCTCCACCCTGGCACGGATGCTGGCTTTCATGTATTCGATGTTGATGGCCGTTTTGTTCTTGCGCGGATGCTGCTTCAAGGTTTTTACCTTGCCGGGACGCTCGGCGATCAGCCAGTCCACATCCACCTCGGCCAGCTCCTCGCGCTGTGGCGCTCCTTGGTAGCCGGCATCGGCTGAGACAAATTGCTCCTCTCCATGAAGCAGATTACCCAGCTGATTGAGGTCATGCTCGTTGGCCGCGGTGGTGACTAGGCTGTGGGTCAGGCCACTCTTGGCATCGACACCAATGTGGGCCTTCATGCCAAAGTGCCACTGATTGCCTTTCTTGGTCTGATGCATCTCCGGATCGCGTTGCTGCTCTTTGTTCTTGGTAGAGCTGGGTGCCTCAATGATGGTGGCATCCACCAAAGTGCCTTGGGTCATCATGACGCCTGCTTCGGCCAGCCAGCGATTGATGGTCTTGAACAATTGACGGGCCAGTTGATGCTGCTCGAGCAGGTGGCGGAAATTCATGATGGTGGTGCGATCCGGCAGGGCGCTATCCAGGGATAATCGGGCAAACAGGCGCATGGAGGCGATTTCGTACAGGGCATCTTCCATGGCACCGTCGCTCAGGTTGTACCAATGCTGCATGCAGTGAATACGCAGCATGGTCTCCAGCGGATAGGGCCGTCGGCCATTGCCCGCCTTGGGATAAAACGGCTCGATGACTTCCACCATGTTTTGCCATGGCAGAATCTGCTCCATGCGGGAGAGGAAAATCTCTTTTCGGGTCTGACGGCGCTTAGTGCTGAATTCACTATCGGCGAAGGTGAGTTGATGGCTCATGATGTCCCTCTGGGATGCGCTCCGGATGAATATGATGATCTCATATCAGGAA
Source organism: Trabulsiella odontotermitis (assembly GCF_030053895.1). Classification (NCBI taxonomy): domain Bacteria; kingdom Pseudomonadati; phylum Pseudomonadota; class Gammaproteobacteria; order Enterobacterales; family Enterobacteriaceae; genus Trabulsiella; species Trabulsiella odontotermitis. Next base: position 1,575,983 of record NZ_CP125781.1, on the reverse strand, counting down.
CTTGTTCGCACCTTCCCTAAGGAAGGTGCGAATAAGCAGGTCATTTCTTCCCAAGCTGACTCGCTGATTAAAATTTCGCGGATCTGGGCCGATTTTTTTCCCGCAAACACATCGAATCAGCCTATTTAGGCTATTTTTTCCACCATTTCTGGCGTTATTTCCGGTTTTTACTGAGATCTCTCCCACTGACGTATCATTTGGTCCACCCGAAACAGGTTGGCCAGGGTGAATAACATCGCCAGTTGGTTATCGTTTTTCAGCAGCCCTTTGTATCTGGCTTTCACGAAGCCGAACTGCCGCTTGATGATGCGAAACGGGTGCTCCACCCTGGCACGGATGCTGGCTTTCATGTATTCGATGTTGATGGCCGTTTTGTTCTTGCGCGGATGCTGCTTCAAGGTTTTTACCTTGCCGGGACGCTCGGCGATCAGCCAGTCCACATCCACCTCGGCCAGCTCCTCGCGCTGTGGCGCTCCTTGGTAGCCGGCATCGGCTGAGACAAATTGCTCCTCTCCATGAAGCAGATTACCCAGCTGATTGAGGTCATGCTCGTTGGCCGCGGTGGTGACTAGGCTGTGGGTCAGGCCACTCTTGGCATCGACACCAATGTGGGCCTTCATGCCAAAGTGCCACTGATTGCCTTTCTTGGTCTGATGCATCTCCGGATCGCGTTGCTGCTCTTTGTTCTTGGTAGAGCTGGGTGCCTCAATGATGGTGGCATCCACCAAAGTGCCTTGGGTCATCATGACGCCTGCTTCGGCCAGCCAGCGATTGATGGTCTTGAACAATTGACGGGCCAGTTGATGCTGCTCGAGCAGGTGGCGGAAATTCATGATGGTGGTGCGATCCGGCAGGGCGCTATCCAGGGATAATCGGGCAAACAGGCGCATGGAGGCGATTTCGTACAGGGCATCTTCCATGGCACCGTCGCTCAGGTTGTACCAATGCTGCATGCAGTGAATACGCAGCATGGTCTCCAGCGGATAGGGCCGTCGGCCATTGCCCGCCTTGGGATAAAACGGCTCGATGACTTCCACCATGTTTTGCCATGGCAGAATCTGCTCCATGCGGGAGAGGAAAATCTCTTTTCGGGTCTGACGGCGCTTAGTGCTGAATTCACTATCGGCGAAGGTGAGTTGATGGCTCATGATGTCCCTCTGGGATGCGCTCCGGATGAATATGATGATCTCATATCAGGAACTTGTTCGCACCTTCCCTAAATAATCTGACCAACGGACAAATTGTGAATTTAATAAATGATGATTAATTGTTTAATTATTTAATCATTAACATCACTTAACATTGCTTTCACAGACAATGTTTCACCTCAAAAAGAGAAAATAACTAAAAAGGCAATAATTCCCTTTTTCAGTTCACGGCTTCGTTTCCCTATCCTGGCACAGAGTCTGATAGACGTCATATTTTTTGCTCAGCACATAATCCATAAAAACCATCATATAAAAGCATGTCATGCCACTAACAAGGCAAAAACACGCAAGATAACGCCACTTCCGTTTGTCATAACAGCAAAACAGAGCGGAATAATTGTCCACTATTCACAAAATCTTCGTCTGTTGACCCTTCAAAAAGCCCGGTGCGGGGAGTACATTATTCCGTGCTGACTTCCACGGCAGGGAGTCACAATAATAGCTAAAAGGTCAACGATTCATGTCCCTCATCGAAAAATCCAGCAAACTTGATAATGTCTGTTACGACATCCGCGGCCCGGTTCTGAAGGAAGCAAAACGTCTAGAAGAAGAAGGCAATAAAGTTCTCAAACTGAATATCGGTAACCCGGCGCCTTTCGGTTTCGACGCCCCCGATGAAATTCTGGTTGATGTGATTCGTAACCTGCCTACGGCGCAGGGCTATTGCGATTCAAAAGGTCTCTATTCTGCCCGTAAAGCCATCATGCAGCATTATCAGGCGCGTGGTATGCGTGATGTGACCGTTGAGGATATCTACATCGGCAACGGCGTTTCTGAGCTGATCGTCCAGGCAATGCAGGCGCTGCTGAACAGCGGCGACGAGATGCTGGTACCGGCGCCAGACTATCCGCTGTGGACCGCCGCCGTATCGCTCTCCAGCGGCAAAGCGGTACATTATCTTTGTGATGAGTCGTCCGACTGGTTTCCCGATCTCGACGATATTCGCGCCAAAATCACGCCACGCACCCGCGGGATTGTCATCATCAACCCGAATAACCCGACCGGTGCCGTCTATTCCAAAGAGCTGCTGATGGAGATTGTTGAAATCGCCCGCCAGCATAATCTGATTATTTTCGCCGACGAGATTTACGACAAAATTCTTTACGATGATGCCGAGCATCATTCGATTGCGGCGATGGCGCCGGATCTGCTGACCATCACCTTTAACGGCCTGTCGAAAACTTACCGCGTTGCTGGTTTCCGCCAGGGCTGGATGGTGCTCAACGGGCCGAAAAAACACGCCAAAGGGTATATCGAAGGGCTGGAAATGCTGGCCTCGATGCGCCTGTGCGCCAACGTTCCGGCGCAGCACGCCATTCAGACAGCGCTCGGCGGTTACCAGAGCATCAGTGAGTTCATCATGCCTGGCGGTCGGTTGTACGAACAGCGTAACCGCGCGTGGGAACTGATTAACGAAATCCCTGGCGTTTCGTGCATGAAGCCGAAAGGTGCACTCTATATGTTCCCGAAAATTGATGCCAAACGCTTCAATATTCACGACGACCAGAAACTGGTGCTCGATTTCCTGTTACAGGAAAAAGTGCTGCTGGTTCAGGGCACGGCGTTTAACTGGCCGTGGCCGGATCACGTTCGTATCGTGACCCTGCCCCGCCTTGACGAGCTGGAAATGTCTATCACCCGCTTCGGTCGCTTCCTCTCCGGGTATCATCAGTCGTAATCGTCCTGACCGCCGGCGTTTGCATCCGGCGGTCATCTCTGCGCACAATATTCCGAACGCTGTTATTGATTAAGGATCGCTATGAGCCAGAGTCACTTCTTTGCCCATCTTTCACGCCTGAAGTTAATCAATCGTTGGCCGCTGATGCGGAACGTCCGCACGGAGAACGTCTCCGAGCATAGTCTGCAGGTCGCTATGGTGGCACACGCGCTGGCGGCAATCAAAAACCGTAAATTCGGTGGTCAGGTCAATGCCGATCGCATTGCGTTGCTGGCGATGTATCACGACGCCTCAGAAGTACTGACCGGTGATTTACCAACGCCAGTGAAGTATTTCAACTCGCAAATCGCCCAGGAATATAAAGCCATCGAAAAAATTGCGCAGCAAAAGCTGGTCGATATGGTCCCGGCAGAGCTGCGTGATATCTTCGAACCGCTGATAGATGACCGGCAGTACAGCGCGGAAGAGAAATCCATCGTGAAGCAGGCGGATGCGCTCTGCGCTTATCTGAAATGTCTGGAAGAGTTGTCTGCGGGCAACAATGAGTTTTTGCTCGCCAAAGCGCGTCTGGAGAAAACGCTGGAATCGCGACGCAGCGAAGAAATGGATTATTTCATGCAGGTTTTCGTGCCGAGCTTCCACCTTTCGCTGGATGAAATCAGTCAGGATTCGCCGCTTTAACTGACTGCCGGGCGCCCTGCCCGGCAGCCATCTCAGAAGGGGAACAGCACCGGGATCAGCAGCACGCAGGCCACCATCACCAGCACCGTGAACGGAATGCCCAGCTTCATAAAATCGCTGAAGGTATAATTTCCCGGACCAAGCACCAGCGTGTTAACCGGTGACGAAACCGGCGTCATAAAGGCCGCCGAGGCCGCCATCGCCACCACCATCGCAAACGGATAAGGCGACACGCCCATCGTTTTTGCCGCCGCCAGCGCAATCGGCGCCATCAGCACCGCCGTGGCGGTATTAGAAATGAACAGGCCGATCACCGCGCACATCACAAACAGACAGCCCAGCATCAGATACGGCCCCTGCTGACCGCCGATATCCATCAATCCACGGACGATCAAATCGACGCCGCCAGTCTTTTGCAGCGCATGGGCGAATGGCATCATGCCGACAATAAGAATGATGCTCGGCCAGTGAATGGCTTTGTAGGCGCTTTCAGCGTCAATACAGCGAAAGCGCCCCATCAGCAGACAGGCCACAATCGCCGCGATCGGATTGGGAATTTCGTCGGTGAGCATTAGTGCCACCATCAGCACCAGGCAGAAAATGGCGTGCGGCGCCTGGCTGTGCGCCGGAGAGGCTTCGCTTTCTTCGATGGGCATATTGAGCACGACAAAATCGCGCCCGTTTTGCGCCAGCAGGCTAATCAGTTTCCAGTTTCCCACCACCAGCATGATATCGCCCAGTTGCAGTGGTTCGTCCACTACCACACCGTCCATCGCCTGCCCGCCGCGCTTGAGGCCGACAATATTCAGGCCGTAGCGGGTACGAAAAGCGATTTCGCGGACGGTTTTACCCAACAGCTCGGAGTCCGGGATCAACGACACTTCCGCCATCCCTACGTCCAGCGACTGGTCGGAGAAATATTCACCGCGCAACACCATCGGCTCCAGCAGTTGCTCACTGCAAAACTGACGCAGGTCGACATCAGCGGCAGACATATCAATCAGTAACACATCGCGGGCGCGGAATTCAGACACACCGTTCACGTTAACGATCACCCGCCGAAAGCGTCGCCAGCGTTCCACACCGATAACGTTGGCGCCGTAGCGTTCGCGCAGACGCAGATCATCAAGCCGCTGGCCAATCATCGGCGAGCCGGGGCGGATCGCCAGACGCCGGGCGCGACCGGTCAGACGATATTCACGGATAAGATCGCGAAACGACGGGCGTTTCCAGCCATCGCCCGCGGTGTCCTGCTTTTCGCTTTTGAGCATAAAGCGCGTCAGCAGCATGTAGACAATCCCCATCAGCAGAACCACCAGCCCCAGTGGCGTTACGCTGAAGAAGCGGAACCCGTCGTACCCTTCGCGGATCAGTTCACTGTGAATAACGAGGTTGGGCGGTGTCGCGACTAACGTCATCATACCGCTGATAAGCCCGGCAAAACTTAACGGCATCATCAGGCGGGATGGGGAAATTTCCATGCGCATCGAGACACTCAACACGACGGGGATAAAAATAGCAACCACGCCGGTCGAGCTCATAAACGCGCCCAGTCCGGCGACGGTCAGCATCAGGCAGACCAGCATTTTGGTTTCGCTGTTACCGGCCACTTTGACCAGCCAGGCCCCCATATTGGTGGCAACACCGGTGCGCACGAGGCCGTCGCCGATGATAAACAGCGCCGCAATAAGAATAATGTTCGGATCGCTGAAGCCAGAAAAAGCTTCGCTCAGGGTCAGTGTGTCGCTCAGGACAAACGCGACAATCACCAGCAATGCCACCGCATCCATGCGCACTTTGCCAGTGGCAAATAACACCACGGCAACCGCCAGCAGGCACAGCACCCAAATAAGTTCACCGTTCACAACGTGTCCTTGTCAGATGTCGGGATGAAAGTGAAGAAATAGTGCCATAAAAAAGCCCCGCCAATCCGGGGCTATATCATAGGATTATGCTTTTAATGCCACGTTTACCTGCCCGTCAGCGTTTTTGGTGATAATCAGTTGTTCCAGCGACGTCAGGATAAAGTCTGCTTCCTGCAGGCGAGGGGCGCTGGCAGGAACATTAACGGCAATAACGTGGCACCCGGCGGCGAGGCCGGACAGTACGCCCGCCCCCGCATCTTCCACCACCACACAGTCCTGCGGCGACAAACCCAACAGTTCGGCCCCTAACAGATACGCGTCTGGTTCCGGCTTACCGCGCTTCACGCGCTCGGCGGTAACGAACACTTCCGGCGTTGGCAGCCCGGCGGCTTTATGACGCGCATGCGCTACGGGACGCGTGCCGGAGGTGACGATAGCCCACGGTATACCGGCTTCATTGAGCTGATTCAGCAGCGCCAGCGCGCCAGGCAGCGGAACAATTCCGTCGGTGTCGGTGGCTTCGATGTTTTCTAAGTACGCGAATTCGGCCTGGATCTCCGCCTCGCTTTTACCCGGTAAGAAATGACGTAATGACGTGACAGCCTGTTTACCATGGATAAAATTCAGGACTTCATCATGCGCAAGACCATGACGATCCGCCCAGTGACACCATGACCGCTCAACGATGGGCAGAGAATCTACCAGCGTGCCATCCAGATCAAACAGAAAACCTTTACAGTGCACACACGCCTCCATCAGGAATTAATAATCTGGTCGATTTCATTGCTGCTCAGATGATACTGGCGCGGGCAGGCGTGCCAGGCCGCCAGCATGCGCTGATATTTTTCCCACATAGACGTCTGTGAGTTGAAACCGTGCGTCCCGGCATCGAAATGGGTATAACGGCCTTCGGTATTCACCATAAAACGCACGTAGCTGAGGTAGCGTGCTTCTGTGGCCGCGTCAAAACCGAGAAACGTCACGCGACGCTCATCAATGATGCTGGGATCTTTCAGATTAGCCCAGGAGACATGCAGCGCGTGGTACATCTCCATGATATCGATGATCGTGCGGCAGGTATCTTCTGTCAGCTGGCCGAATTCGCGATCCAGCTCCCGCATCTGCAACCCATAGCCGCGCTCAATGATCGTCTGCAAACGACGATACTTTTCTGCATTGTCTGGATCGAGCATCGTCATCATCTTGTATTGATTCGACAAGATAAGGCGTTGAGCGTTGGTCATTTCCATTTTTTGACTCCTGTTGCGCGTAGGGCATAAAAAAAGACACATATTCTGTGTCTTCTTTATATGCGTTTTTTCGCTTCAATTACAAATCATCAAGGAAAGTTTTGTCCAGTTGTTTGAAGGCGCGCTTAAGCGTGTCAGCTAAAGCCTGGTAATCCGGTTTTCCTTCTACCGGCGCGAGCGCCTGCCCGGCTTCCTGCAATTTGCCGCGCACTTCATAAAACCAGTGCAAAATGGTGGGCGGAAGCGGTGTGACAGAACGCTTCCCTAACCACCACAGGCCCTGCATCGGCAGGCTCAATGCGAACAGCGCCGTCGCGACCGCCGGGCCTAACTGCCCGCCAAGGGCGATTTGCCAGCAAAGGGTGAAGACCGCGACAGGCGGCATGAGGCGAGTGGCGTATGTCGTGGCCCGAATGGCGCGATTTTCCACGAAAACCGGGGCGAGGCGTTTTTCCATTGGCCACGTCTTCGCATAGTGTTGTCCCCGTCGGAACAAACTGAAAAAATTTACCGGGCGATTGTCTGGTGTCGACATGGCATTACCTCAACTTCACGAACAAATATTAAAAAAAATGTGCAAACTCACAACTGTGCATGACAACGTTCAAAAGATTTTGTCATTGTCCCCTGCAATCGGGTATCCTGTGCCAGCCTGAGATGGGCGTAGACCCACGCATCAGGTTTGTCAAATTATCGCACATTCTGCCGCTGGCTGAAAATTGTGCAAAATGACGTAGAATCAATAAGTATTATTTCCCTCATGCCTCAAAACGACCAAGGCATGATGTTAATCATAAATGTCGGTGTCATCCTGCGCTACGCTTTGTGACTCTTTGACGTTTTTTTAGCCACGTATCAAAAGGTACTTCCATGTCGAGTAAGTTAGTACTGGTTCTGAACTGCGGTAGCTCCTCACTGAAATTCGCTATCATCGATGCGCTTAACGGTGACGAGTACCTCTCTGGTTTAGCCGAGTGTTTCCATCTTCCTGAAGCCCGTATTAAATGGAAAATGGACGGCAGCAAACAAGAGGCGGCTTTAGGTGCAGGCGCCGCTCACAGTGAAGCGCTGAACTTTATCGTTAACACTATTCTGGCACAAAAACCAGAACTGTCCGCACAGCTGACGGCAATTGGTCACCGTATTGTTCACGGCGGCGAAAAATACACCCGTTCCGTGGTGATCGACGATACCGTCGTTCAGGGTATCAAAGATGCGGCCTCTTTCGCACCTCTGCATAACCCAGCTCACCTGATCGGTATCGCTGAAGCCTTTAAATCTTTCCCGCAGCTGAGAGAAAAGAACGTTGCTGTGTTTGACACCGCGTTCCATCAGACCATGCCGGAAGAATCCTACCTGTACGCCCTGCCGTACAGCCTGTATAAAGAGCACGGCATTCGTCGCTACGGCGCGCACGGCACCAGCCATTTCTATGTGACTCAGGAAGCCGCAAAAGTACTGAACAAGCCTGTTGATGAACTGAACATCATCACCTGCCACCTCGGCAATGGTGGTTCTGTTAGCGCGATTCGCAATGGCAAATGCGTTGATACGTCGATGGGTCTGACTCCGCTGGAAGGTCTGGTGATGGGAACCCGCTCCGGTGATATCGATCCGGCTATTGTGTTCCACCTGCACGACACCCTGGGCATGAGCGTTGATCAAATCAACAAGCTGCTGACCAAAGAATCCGGCCTGCTGGGCCTGACTGAAGTCACCAGCGACTGCCGTTATGTTGAAGACAACTACACGAGCAAAGAAGACGCAAAACGTGCAATGGACGTGTATTGCCACCGTCTGGCGAAGTACATCGGTTCCTACACGGCGCTGATGGACGGTCGTCTGGATGCGGTCGTCTTCACCGGTGGTATCGGTGAAAACGCGGCGATGGTACGCGAGCTGTCCCTGGGCAAACTGGGCGTGCTTGGCTTTGAAGTTGATCATGAACGTAACCTGGCTGCCCGTTTCGGCAAGTCTGGTTTCATCAACAAAGAAGGCACCCGTCCGGCTGTGGTCATTCCGACCAACGAAGAACTGGTTATCGCGCAAGACGCCAGCCGTCTTACCGCCTGATTCCACACCGCCAGCCAATGCTGGCGGTGCTGTTTTGTAGCCCGCCGAAACGTGTCGGCGGTAACGAAAGAGGATAAATCGTGTCCCGTATTATTATGCTCATCCCAACCGGAACCAGCGTCGGCCTGACCAGCGTCAGCCTCGGTGTTATCCGTGCAATGGAACGTAAAGGCGTACGCCTGAGCGTGTTTAAGCCGATCGCTCAACCGCGTGCCGGTGGCGATGCGCCTGACCAGACCACCACCATCGTGCGGGCAAAATCTAACCTGCCTGCGGCTGAACCGCTGAAAATGAGCCACGTTGAATCTCTGCTCTCCAGCAATCAGAAAGATGTGCTGATGGAAGAGATCATCGCAAACTACCACGCGAACACCAAAGACGCGGAAGTGGTTCTGGTTGAAGGTCTGGTTCCGACCCGCAAACACCAGTTTGCGCAGTCCCTGAACTACGAAATCGCGAAAACGCTGAACGCGGAAATCATCTTCGTGATGTCTCAGGGTACTGATACCCCGGAACAGCTGAAAGAGCGTATCGAACTGACCCGCAGCAGCTTCGGCGGTTCTAAAAACAGCAACATTACTGGCGTGATTATCAACAAACTGAACGCGCCGGTTGATGAGCTGGGCCGTACCCGCCCTGATCTGTCCGAGATTTTTGACGATTCGTCGAAAGCGAAGGTCGTGAAGATCGATCCGGCACAATTGAAAGATTCCAGCCCGCTGCCGATCCTCGGCGTGGTGCCGTGGAGCTTTGATCTGATCGCTACCCGCGCAATCGACATGGCTCGCCACCTGGATGCCACCATCATTAACGAAGGTGACATCGCTACCCGCCGCGTGAAATCCGTGACCTTCTGTGCGCGCAGCATTCCGCATATGCTGGAACACTTCCGTCCGGGCTCGCTGCTGGTGACTTCTGCCGATCGCCCTGACGTGCTGGTTGCCGCCTGCCTCGCCGCGATGAACGGCGTTGAGATTGGTGCGCTGCTGCTGACTGGCGGCTACGACATGGATGCGCCGATTGCCAAACTGTGCGAACGCGCGTTCGCGACTGGCCTGCCGGTATTCATGGTAAACACCAACACCTGGCAGACGTCGCTGAGCCTGCAGAGTTTCAACCTCGAAGTGCCGGTGGACGACACCGCGCGTATCGAGAAAGTGCAGGAATACGTTGCTGATTACATCAACGCTGAATGGATTGATTCCCTGTCTGCGACCTCCGAGCGCAGCCGTCGCCTCTCTCCGCCAGCGTTCCGCTACCAGCTGACTGAGCTGGCGCGTAAAGCGGGCAAACGCGTTGTGCTGCCGGAAGGCGACGAACCGCGTACCGTGAAAGCTGCGGCTATCTGTGCTGAACGTGGTATCGCAACCTGCGTGCTGCTGGGTAACCCGGAAGCCATCAATCGGGTTGCGGCTGACCAGGGCGTTGAACTGGGCACGGGCATCGAAATCGTTGATCCGGATGTGGTACGTGAAAGCTACGTCGCACGTCTGGTTGAGCTGCGTAAGAGCAAAGGCATGACCGAAGCGGTTGCCCGTGAGCAACTGGAAGACAACGTGGTGCTCGGCACGCTGATGCTTGAGCAGGACGAAGTTGACGGTCTGGTTTCCGGTGCCGTTCACACCACCGCGAACACCATCCGTCCGCCGCTGCAGTTGATCAAAACCGCGCCGGGCAGTTCACTGGTTTCCTCCGTTTTCTTCATGCTGCTGCCGGAGCAGGTTTACGTTTACGGCGACTGTGCGATTAACCCGGACCCGACCGCAGAACAGCTGGCCGAAATCGCGATTCAGTCTGCTGACTCGGCGATTGCCTTCGGTATCGAACCGCGCGTGGCAATGCTCTCCTACTCCACCGGCACTTCTGGTGCGGGCAGCGATGTAGAGAAAGTGCGTGAAGCCACACGTCTGGCGCAGGAAAAACGTCCTGACCTGATGATCGACGGTCCGCTGCAATATGATGCGGCAGTCATGGCTGACGTGGCGAAATCCAAAGCGCCGAACTCACCGGTTGCGGGTCGCGCTACCGTGTTCATCTTCCCGGATCTGAACACCGGTAACACCACTTACAAAGCGGTACAGCGTTCTGCTGACCTGATCTCCATCGGGCCAATGCTGCAGGGTATGCGCAAGCCGGTTAACGATCTGTCCCGTGGCGCGCTGGTAGATGATATCGTCTACACCATCGCACTGACCGCGATTCAGTCTTCACAGCAGTAAGTTAAAAAGCCTGGTGGCGCTCGCGCCACCAGGAAAATCTATCTTTGTTAATACTGGCCGCCCAGAGCGGCCAGTACTTTTTCCAGAATCGTTTCGCGTAAAATTTCCTGTCTTGAACGCTATGAGGCTGTGGGGCTGTGGGGCTGTGGGGCTGTGGGGCTGTGGGGCTGTGGGGTATCTAATTCCCGGAGCAAATGAATTCATATTCACCATTGATATAACAAATTAATTACTTGATAAATAAGCACTAATTTCATACTTTCTTTGGCCTTTCCTCACAAATGTCGACTTCTGTCACAGAAACCGTGGGCGTGATAACGAAATGATACGCACCACATTCAGGAATGTCAGAAGGGAAGCACAATGATCGGAAAACCGGCAGCACGTCAGGGTGACGGCACCATGACAGGTGGCCCAATAATCCAGGGCTCGGCGGGGGTGATGATTGGCGCACCGACCGGCGTGGCCTGTTCGGTCTGTCCGGGCGGCATGACCTCCGGCAACCCGGTCAATCCGCTGCTGGGCGCAAAGGTATTGCCCGGCGAAACCGATATTGCCCTGCCCGGCCCGCTGCCGTTTGTACTCTCGCGTACCTACAGCAGCTACCAGACCAGAACGCCTGCCCCGGTGGGTATATTTGGCCCCGGCTGGAAAGCGCCCTCTGATATCCACCTGCAGATACATGATGCGGAACTGATACTCAACGACAACGGCGGGCGCAGTATTCATTTTCACCCGCTGTTTCCGGGGGAAACGGCCTTCAGCCGCAGCGAGTCTTTCTGGCTGGCCCGGGGCGGTGTACTGGCGCTTCATGAAAGTAATCCGCTGTATGCACTCTGGCAGCGGCTTCCGCAGGATATTCGTGTCAGCCCGCATATCTACCTTGCAACCAGCAGCCTTCAGGGGCCCTGGTGGATCCTGGGCTGGTCTGAGCGCGTTCCCGGGCCGGATGAAGCGCTGCCCGCCCCGTTGCCACCGTACCGGGTGCTGACCGGCCTGGCGGACAGTTTCGGGCGGACAATGACTTTTCACCGTGCCGCATCCGGCGCATTTTCCGGGAACATTACCGCCGTGACAGACGGCGCAGGCCGCCACTTCCGGCTGGTTCTGACCTCCTGTCGGGACACGCCCCCCGCCACGGGTTATGGCACAGACAGTGGCGTCCGCCTCGCCGAAGTATGGCTTTCCCGCGACCCGGAATACCCGGATAACCTGCCCGCCGCCCCCCTGGCGCGTTATGAATATTCCTCCCGGGGTGAACTGGCGAGAGTGTATGACCGCAGCGGTACGGCGGTCCATGACCTGACTTATGACACGCAGCATCCGGGACGGATGGTGGCACACCGCTATGCGGGCAGGCCTGAGATATCCTACCACTATGACGTTGCCGGGCGCGTGACGGCGCAGCATAATCCGGAAGGTTTAAGTTATTCCTATGCTTATGGATTCAATAGCGTCACTGTCACCGACAGTCTGGGCCGCCGGGAGGTACTGCATACCGACGGCGACGGCGGGATGAAACGGGTGGTGAAAAAGGAGCACGCCGACAGCAGCATCACCCGCAGCGACATTGACATCGCGGGCAGACTGCTCGCGCAGACGGATGCAGCGGGCCGTAAAACCGAATACCGGCACAGCCCCGCCTCCGGACAACTGACGGCGCTCGTCACACCGGACGGCAGGCTCACGGAGTTTTGCTACAACGCTCAGCGTCAGCTGACCAGCACAGTCCACCCTGACGGGCTGCAGAGCCGGCAGGAGTATGATGAGCACGGCAGACTGACAGCTGAAACCCTGCGCAACGGCAGTACAACCCGTTTTTTTTATGATAATCCGCGCAGCGAATATCCTTCCTCCACCGAAGAGGCCACCGGCAACCGGAAGCAGATGACCTGGAGCCGTTACGGTCAGTTACTCACCTTTACCGACTGCTCCGGCTATGAAACCCGCCATGAATATGACCGCTTCGGGCAACTGACGGCAGTGCATCACGAGGAAGGTGTCAGCCGGTATTTCAGGTATGACAGGCGGGGCCAGCTGGTCAGCCGGCAGGATGCACAGGGTCGCGAAACGCGTTATGAATACAATATCGCAGGCGACCTGACAGCAGTGGTAGCCCCGGACGGCAGTCGCCGCGAAACCACGCATGACGCCTGGGGTCACACCCTCAGCAGCACACAGGACGGGCTGACACGGCGGATGCAATATGACGCTGCAGGCCGGGTCACACAACTCACGAATGAGAACGGCAGCCACACAACATTCACTTATGATGTGCTGGACAGACTGACGCAGGAAACCGGTTTTGACGGCAGGACGCAGCGTTACGGGTACAGCACCACCGGTCTGCTTATCCGCAGTGAGGATGAAAGCCTCATCACCCACTGGCACTACGACGCATCAGACCGCCTGACACACCGCACGGTGAATGACAAACCGGCGGAGCAGTGGCGTTACAGTGAGCGCGGCTGGTTGTCTGAAATCAGCCACGTCAGTGACGGGTACCGCGTCACTGTGCAGTACGGGCACGATGACCGGGGCCGTACTGTCCACGAGTGCCAGACAGTACATCACCCGGACACGGATGAATTGTTATGGCAGCATGACACCCGTCACGATTACAGCGACAGCGCACTGCTGAACCGCGTCACACCGGATAACCTGCCTCCGCTGGAATGGCTGACGTATGGCAGCGGTTATCTGGCGGGCATGAAGCTCGGTGATGAACCACTTCTCGACTTTACCCGTGACCGCCTGCACCGCGAGACGCAGCGCAACTTTGGCGATTACGAACTGACCACGGCATACACGCCAGGCGGCCAGTTGCAGAGCCACCAGCTGAACATTCCCCGGTTTAACCGTGACTATACATGGAACGCCGGCGGACAGCTTGTCCGCATCAGCGGGCTGAATGAACAGCGTGATTATCAGTACGGTTCCGCCGGTCGGCTGCGCAGTACGCATATTAAATCAGCACATCATGACCTGACGCAGTGGACCCTGACTGACCCGGCGGGCAACCGGATAGCGGAGCGGGATGAATACCCGATGCTGCCGGATAACGTCAGGAATAACCGCACCGGTCAGGATGCGAATAATTTCTACCATTACGATGCACACGGCAGACTCACTGAAAAGGGTGAGCGTCGCCCCCGTCCGCGTGGCAGCCTTTCTCATCATTATGGCTATGATAACCAGCACCGGCTGGCGCATTACCGCCAGATGCAGCACGGCAACCTGCTGACGGAAAGCCGGTATATCTATGACCCGACGGGCCGCCGCACGGGTAAGCGGATATGGAAATATACGGTCTGCGACGATGGTTCGTGTACAAAGCCAGAACTGAAGGAAACCGTATGGTACGGCTGGGACGGCGACCGACTGACCACCACGCAGACAGACACCACCCGTATCCAGACGGTATATCTGCCGGGCAGTTTTACACCGTTAGTCCGCATTGAAACCGCAACCGGAGAGCTGACGAAAGCCCGCTGCCGCACGCTGGCGGAAAAACTCCAGCAGGATGCGGGGATGGCTTTTGTACCGGAACTGGTGACGCTGCTGGATAATCTGGAGCGGGAACTGAAGACGAACCAGGTCAGCGGGCAAAGCCGGCAGTGGCTGACGCAGTGCGGGCTGACGCCGGAGCAGATGAAAAAGCAGATGGAGCCAGAGTACAGTCCGCAACGGAGAATCCACCTGTATCACTGCGACCACCGTGGTCTGCCGCTGGCGCTGTTTGACGCTCACGGGGAGATTGCGTGGAGTGCAGAGTTTGATGAGTGGGGGAATATGCTGCGTGAGGATAACCCCGACAATCTGCAACAACTTATCCGGCTGCCGGGACAGCAGTATGATAAAGAGACGGGGCTGTACTATAACCGTCATCGATACTACGACCCGGAGCAGGGACGGTATATTACTCAGGATCCGATTGGGTTAAGAGGTGGGTGGAATCCTTATATGTACACAAATAACCCCATACTACAAGTTGATCCTTTGGGGTTGTACAACCTATATCAATTGATATATGACGTGTGGCATGATGATTCATCTGGCACTTCATCTATTGATATTTCTGGTGGTGGTGACCTGGTATCATTAGGTGGCCATGTTGGAGTTGGTGTTGCTTTCGCCAAAAAGAAAGGGGAAATACTTTCTGATATTTGTGCCTATGCTACGGCATGTGGCCACGCTGGAATTGGTGGGGGGCTTAGCGCGGCGATTACATACTCTGAATCTAACTCTCTGCCTTCGTCAGGAGTAAGTAAATCTATCGGCACGACAACTGGGGGTGGGATAATTGGACATCTTGCGTATACTTACGCTGTTGATATAGACCACCCTGAATCTTCAACAGAATCTGTGGGGGCTGGTATTGGTGTTGATGCTTCGGCTATGGCTCTTGCTTGTAAAACATGGCAGGAATGCCTGATAAATTAACAGGGAATGCAGGATGAGATATGTTATTTTGGTTCTGTCTTTATTACTATGTGGCTGTTCACCTATAAATATAGAACCAGCAAGACAAAGCGTAAATACCTTCCATGAATTATATCAGAGAGGGGATTACTCTAAAGTATATGATCTAACTTCGTCCAACCTTCAAAAAACCACATTAGAAAAGGATTTTATTGGTTTTATGGTAAGTGCCAAAGAAAATGATCTTGGCTCATTTATTAAATCTAATCTTAGACAAGAAAAAATCACCCGCAGTTTGTTTTCGAACAATGAGGTATCTTTTGTGTATTATTCTAAGTACTCAAAGAGATTTGTTCAGGAAATATTCACATTTGAAATGGAAAACAAGAGATGGAAGTTAAAAAGCTATAGGTATGATTCTCTGGATTAATGTGTTTGCATTGTGAGTATAAAATTATGTGTCATAGCCAGTTCTTTTTCAAGGATACTACGAGACAATATATTACTCAGGCACGATTGGGTTACGAGGAAGATGGACCCCATATATTTACCCGCTGAATACTATATGGTTTGTAGTTCCATTAGAACTATATAATTACAAATTAAAAAACATAGACGACATAGGAAGATTTGCGTTTGCAATAACTGAAATTGGTCAATCAGCATATGACTCTGCACAGGGAAAAGCAGTAAGTCTCACATGTCAGAGTTCTGGCCTCTCAATTACTCATACAGCAATTGTAACTGATGCTATCATTGATCCGGGGTATATTATATAAAATAATTAGATTTATACCATTACTTGCCCACCTCTTTGGTGGGCGATACCAGCGACTTGTTTATCCATAACCAACAATGGAAATTGATATATAAAAACGGCTGACCAACTTTATAGTGATCAGCCGGAACTCTCTGCTAGCCTTTTTTATTTACAGCAGCTCCCTCGCCGCCTTCACAATGTCATCCGCCGTCAGGCCATACTCATGCTGGAGAAACTCCTGCGTGCCGACCTGTCCGTAGCGTTCCTTCACGCCCACGCGCCGCATCGGCACCGGACAGGTTTCCACCAGCACTTCCGCCACCGCCGACCCCAGCCCGTTGTGAATGCTGTGGTTTTCGCAGGTGACAATACGCCCGGTTTTCTCGGCGTAATTTTTCACCAGCATACGGTCAATGGGTTTGAGGGTGAACATATCGATGACCGCCGCGCTGATACCGTCGCGCTCCAGTCGCCGTGCCGCTTCCTGCGCCTCGGCCACCATAATGCCGTTGGCGATGAGCGTGATATCGTCGCCTTCGCGCAGGACATTGCCCTTGCCGATGGTAAAACTGGAGCCTTCCTCATAAACGGTTGGCGCCTGTTTGCGGATGGTGCGTACCCAGTAAAAGCCTTCGAGGGTAATCAGTTGATTGAGGATGTCTTTAAACATCACCGCATCCGTCACCTCGATCACCACCGAATGCGCCAGACCGCGCACGATACCCATGTCCTC
Organism: Trabulsiella odontotermitis; assembly: GCF_030053895.1. Lineage (NCBI taxonomy): Bacteria > Pseudomonadati > Pseudomonadota > Gammaproteobacteria > Enterobacterales > Enterobacteriaceae > Trabulsiella > Trabulsiella odontotermitis. The sequence continues at coordinate 1,559,094 of NZ_CP125781.1, read as the reverse complement.
GAACGACATATGCGTACCGCCGTTATGGCAGGCGGTCACCCCCGCATCCGAGGCGATGACTTTAACGTTATTACGCTGATAATCCAGCGCCATAAACAGCTGATCAAAACAGCGGCGGCTGGCAAAGGCGGTGAAAGTATGCACAAACGGTCTCCGTCCGGTTAACGAAAGCCCTGCCGCAGTACCTATCACGTTCGCTTCCATGATCCCGCAGTTAATCACGTGATCCGGGAACTGGCGCTGCACGCCATCCATCGCCATCGAGCTCATTAGATCCGCTTCCAGTGCGATAATGCCGCTCTCTGCTTTGATCTGCTCAGTGACAAACCCGGCGTACACTTTGCGCATTTCGGTGACATCTTTCCCCCCGACCGGGGCGACCTTAATCATGCGTGGCCTCCAGTTGCTCAATGGTCTCGTTAAGCGCCTTTCGCGATTCCTCGGTAAGACGCAGATGGTGAGAATTGCTTAGCTGCTCCAGATACGGCACGCCCTGCCCTTTGATGCTGTCGAGGATCACCAGTCGCGGCCGCGCATCCGCCGCCAGCACCGGTTTAGCAATCGCCTGCAATGCCGGAATGTCATCGCCTTTTACGGTGTGTACATCAAAGCCAAAGGCGTGAAATTTCCCTTCCAGATCGAACGGGTTGATGATCGCATCCAGCTCGCCGTCCAGTTGCTGTTTGTTCCAGTCGACAAACACCAGCAGGTTGTTGAGCTTGTGATGGGCGATAAACTGAAATGCTTCCCAGCACTGCCCTTCATTCAGCTCACCATCGCCCACGATACAGAAAACGCGGTTAGGCCGCCTGGCGAGCTTGTGCGACAACGCCATTCCGGCGGCAATGGAGATACCCTGACCAAGCGAGCCGGTGGTGGCATCAACGCCACGGGTTTTCAGCCTGTCCGGGTGGCTCGGTAATCGCGTGCCGTTCTGGTTGAGCGTGCTCAGCTCTTCCACCGGGAAATAACCTTTGATCGCCAGCGTACTGTAAAGCGCCGGGCCGGCATGCCCTTTCGACAGGACAAAATAGTCGCGCTCCGGCCAGTCAGGATCGGCGGGGTCGATGCGCATCACGTCGCCGTAAAGCACCGCCAGCGTTTCGATAACCGACATGCTGCCACCGTAGTGGCCAAAACCGAGCTGCGTCAGCGATTTCAGCGTCGCCACGCGGATGTCCCGGGCCAGTCGAGTAAGTTCAGCAGACATTATGATTTCGCTCCTGTGTCTTGTCGGGCGCCGTTGCCCGCAGATTTACCTTTCACCACGTTGTAAATCACCAGAATGACGAACAGCGCGACGACAAGCCCGGTAATCGCCAGCGGCGAGAGATAGCGCGCCAGATTACCCAGCAGGATCCCGACAGCACCGAAATCTGCGTCAGAGAAGGTGGTATTGGCGAAGCCCAGCGCGCCAAGCACCGGCAACAGCAGAACCGGCAGGAAGGTGATCAGCAGACCGTTGGCAAACGCACCCAGCATCGCGCCACGACGACCGCCGGTGGCGTTGCCAAACACGCCCGCAGTCGCACCTGTAAAGAAGTGCGGCACCACACCCGGCAGGATCAGCACCAGTTTCATCTGCCCCAGCAGGAAAAGCCCCACCAACCCGCCAAGGAAGCTGAACAGAAAGCCGATCAACACCGCGTTAGGCGCATACGGATAAACCACCGGGCAATCCAGCGCCGGACGGGCGTTGGGCACCAGTTTTTCGGAAAAACCGGTAAACGCCGGGACGATTTCCGCGAGAATCAACCGCACGCCCTGCAGGATAATGAACACACCAGCAGCAAAGGTGATCGCCATGATGATGGCGTAAACCAGGTAGTTCTGACCGGCGCTGAGCTGGCCTTCAACGTACTCACGTCCGGCACTCACCGCCATGATCAAATAGATAATCATCATGGTGAGTGAAATGGAGATGGAACTGTCGCGCAGGAAGCTGAGGTTTTTCGGCAGGTTCATCTCTTCGGTGGAGCGGGAACCCTTGCCGCACAGGCTGCCAATCCAGCCGGAAAGCACGTAGCCGAGGGTACCGAAGTGCCCGAACGCAATGTCATCATTGCCGGTAATGCGCTTCATATAACGCTGCGCCAGCGCCGGGAAAAACGCCATCACCAGACCGAGGATCAGCGAACCGGTAAACACCAGCCCCACCCCTTCAAAGCCGGCTACCGTCAGGATCACACCAATCATGCACGCCATATAAAAAGTGTGATGTCCGGTGAGGAAGATGTATTTCAACCGCGTAAAACGGGCGACGATGATGTTTGCCACCATCCCGAAGGCCATAATAAGCGCCGTCGACGCCCCGTATTTTTCCAGCGCAATAGACACGATCGCTTCATTATTCGGGATGATGCCCTGAATATTAAACGCGTGTTCAAACATGCCGCCTAACGGATTTAACGAACCGACTAATACGGAGGCGCCGCCCCCCAGTACAATAAACCCAAGAATGGTTTTAATGGTGCCTTTAATGACGTCAGAAAATGATTTCTTTTGCGCAACGAGACCAATTAACGCAATTAACCCTACCAGTACCGAGGGCACCTTTAAAATATCAACAACAAAATTCAGCGTTTCAAGGATAAACATATCCGCCTCGCTTATTAACGTTATTGTTTGTTAAAATAATCGCTCAGTTTTGCTTCGAGCTCGTTGATATCGATAATGTTATTGAGCACCACCAGTTGATGGTCCGGGACGCTGGCGCTGGCGGCAATATCCTTTGCCATCACAAACAAGTCGGCCGCACCGGGGGTGGCAGAGGAGAGATCAGAGTGTTCTACCTCAGCCTCAATATTTATTTTCTTGAGGACTTTTTTAATATTCATTTCGACCATGAAACTGCTGCCCAGGCCGGAGCCGCATATCGCCATGATTTTCATTATTGTCACCTTTTTTGGGTAGAGTACGAGCGCACGACGCGGTAACGCGTCATGAAATCATTGTCGGGTACGGGTCTGAATCAGAAGCGTGAAATAATTGTTTTTATTTCCTCCTGGCTTTTTGCCTGATGTAATTGCAGTAAATCTTCCTCGCTTGAGAATAACGCGGCGAGCGCTGAGATCATTTCGATATGGCTGTGGCTGTCGGGCGCCGCCAGCATCACAATGACGTCGACGGGATCAAATTCACCCGCCCCGAACGACACTCCCTGTTTCAGCTTCAGCAGGGACAACCCCATACCTTTAGCGCCTTCTTCGGGACGCGCATGCGGCATCGCCAGCCCCGGCGCCAGCACGTAATACGGCCCGAGTTTCTGATGCTGCGTGATGATCGCGGTCACGTAGTCGGGTGTGATCGTTCCGCTATCCAACAACGGACGGGCACAGAGTTCGACCGCCTGCTTCCAGTCAGCGACCGTCTCCTCAAGTAAAATCGTTCCGTCATGGATCCACTGACTTAGCATTCCGTTCTCCTTTCGCTAACAAGGTGAACAAACTTTATGCAAGGGTGAGGCGACTAACCGTGATGATAATCACAAAGATAGCGCTACCAAAAAACCACACAGTAAATTTGTGATAGCGCTATCAAAATACAATCATTGCGCAATTACGCAGCAAAAAGAGGGATTTCCGGCGTATACTGCTTGCACTTTATGTTGTGATTTCAGTCAGGATGAAGCATGTCACTTACCCGAAAACGTCGTAGTACTGGCAAAGTCACTCTTGCGGATGTCGCGCAACTTGCCGGTGTGGGAACGATGACGGTGTCCCGAGCGCTGCGCACGCCTGAACAGGTCTCCGACAAGCTACGAGAAAAAATTGAAGCGGCGGTCGAGACGCTGGGCTATATGCCCAATCTCGCCGCCAGCGCCCTCGCCTCCGCCTCGTCATGGACGATTGCGATGGTGGTGCCGAACCTGGGCGAATCAGGCTGTTCGGAAATGTTCGCCGGGTTGCAGGAAGTGCTACAGCCCGCCGGGTATCAGATCATGCTGGCAGAGTCGCGTCATCGTGTCGAACAGGAAGAAAAACTGCTGGAGACACTTCTGGCGTCCAACATTGCCGCCGCGGTGCTGCTGAGCGTTGAACACAGCGATACAGTGCGCCAGTGGCTGAAAAACGCCTCGATCCCGGTGATTGAAATGGGTGCGACCCGCACCGATCCTATCGATATGAACATCGGCATCGACAACGTCGCCGCTATGTTTGAACTGACGCAAACCGTTATTCAGCGCGGCTATCAGAACATCGGTCTGCTGTGCGCCAATCAGGAACAGTGGATTTTTCAGCAACATCTTCAGGGCTGGTACAAAGCCATGATGCGCCACCATATGTCGCCGAACCGGGTGATCAACGCCGCCGCGCCGCCGACCTTCTCCACGGGCGCGGCGCAGTTACCGGAATTTATTCTGGCCTGGCCGGAGCTGGATGCGCTGGTCTGCGTGTCGGACGAACTGGCGTGCGGGGCGCTTTACGAATGCCAGCGTCGGCGTATCAAAGTGCCGGACGACTTAGCGATTGTGGGATTTGGCGACAGCGATGTCAGCCGGGTGTGCCAGCCGCCGCTGACCACCATGGCGGTGCCGCACCGCAAAATTGGCGTCGAAGCCGGACGCGCCCTGCTGGCGCGCCTGAATGACGGGAACTGGACGCAACGTGCACCTATCGCGTCAAAACTGTGTCTGCGCGATAGCTGCTGACGGTTACTCCGCTTCTTCGGCCTTCGCCGTTTCATTGCTGGCGTTGCGGCTCATCCAGAGCGCCAGCGCTTTCAGTGAATCAGGGGTAAACTCATCACAGCGGGCGGTGATCTCTTCCGGCGTCATCCAGCAGACTTCACTGACTTCTTCCTCCTGCAGGGCAAAAGGCCCATGCGACACGCAACTAAAGAGGCTGCCCCACACGCGGCAGTTCTTGTCTTCAAAATAGAACTGACCATGGTCTGCGAATGGCACCCCGGCAATGCCGAGCTCTTCTTCCGCTTCACGACGCGCGGATTCCAGCAGTTGTTCATCGGCCTGCACCACGCCGCCAGCGGTGGCATCGAGCATGCCAGGCATAAAATCTTTAATTTCGGTGCGGCGCTGCACCAGAATTTTCCCCATGCCGTCATGAACCACAATGTAGGTGGCGCGATGGCGTAAGCACTGCGCGCGCATCTGTGCGCGGCTGGCCTGCGCGATCACCTCATTGTCTTCACTCACGATATCCACCCATTCTGTGCTTGCCAAAGAACTCTGATCCACCATCGGGAAACCTTCTGTCAAAGCGCTCTCACGGCGCGTTTTACGGTTGCGGGTAAGTTACGGGTTAATCGCTACCTGTGCAATAACCTGTTGGTCATTGAGTGCTAAAACCCGCAAATAATCATCCTCCAGCATCCCGTAGCTGGCGACAAAATCGCCTTTCGGAATGCTGACCGAGCCAGGATTAAAATAGATGACCTCGCCGCGTTTTTCCGCGACCGGAATATGAGTATGACCGGAAACCAGCACATCGCCAGCGGCAAGTGCGGGCAGGTTATCCGGGCCAAAGAGATGACCGTGAGTCAGAAACAGGCGCTGATACCCGGTCAGCACCTGTTGCCAGGGGGCGGTAATAGGGAATTTCAGCAGCATCTGATCCACTTCGCTGTCGCAATTGCCGCGGACAGCAATGATGCGTGATGCCTGCGCGTTCAGTGCTTCAGCGACCGCTGCTGGCGCGTAGCCTTCCGGCAGGGCATTGCGCGGCCCGTGATACAGCAGATCACCGAGCACTATCAGCCACTGCGCGCCACTTTGCGCAAAGCGTTCGAGCATGCGTTCCGTTGCGGGCAACGAACCGTGAATGTCCGAGGCAAACATCAGTTTCATACGCCTTTCCTCCACAAAAACCGCGCTATTTTAACGGATTTTTTGTAGCCGATCAGCCCGCGCGTTTGGCGGAAAGCGCCACCCAGCGTTGTATCGAAGCGCGTTGCCACTGAAAGGTGGCGTAATCCGCCAGACGTTCTGGCACCTCGTCGCCGTTAAGCACCAGACGGTTGAGCATCAACGCCAGATCGGCATCGGCGATACACCACTCGCCGAACAGATTGGGATTACCATGAGCCAACAACTCACCGGCAGTACGGAATAATTTCTCTGCACTTTTCTGCCCTGCCGCGCTCAGTGCCGGCTTCTTCACACCGCCGAAAATGACCTCGGTTGAGCGCTCTTCGCGAATGGGCATCAGATCGCTGCGCAGCCACGCCTGAATCTGCCGCGCGCGGGCGCGCTTTTCAAGATCATGAGGATAGAGGCGTTCCCACTGTGGTGGCGCAAAGCGCTCATCAAGATATTCGGCAATGGCCGACGATTCGCTCAGCTCAAAGGCATCCACTTCCAGCAACGGAACGCGACGGGTGACGGAAAAACCTTTCCATTGCGCCTGTAAATGCTCACCGCGGGACAGATCAACTGTTTTCAGAGTAAACGGTAAGCCCTTCTCCTGTAAGGCAACGTAGACGGACATGACATACGGCGAGAAAAAACTGGCATCAGACCACAGCGTAATGACGGGTTTGCTCATAGTATCCTCAACGGGCTATCGGGTTTTCTTTCACCATATCGCCTCTTTCGCACGCTGTCACTTGATCAAAACTCACACTCCTCAATGAGCTTCTATACTCCTTGTTTCAACACGTCGGCTTATTCACGGGAGTGATGATGATTGACTTGTATTACGCGCCAACCCCCAACGGACACAAAATTGCCCTGTTCCTCGAAGAAGCCGAACTGGCTTACCGCCTGATTCGGGTGGATATCAGCAAAGGCGAGCAGTTTCGTCCGGCGTTTCTTGAGGTGTCGCCCAATAATAAGATCCCGGCGATTGTCGATCACGAGCCAGTCGATGGCAGCGCGCCGCTGAGTCTGTTCGAGTCGGGCGCGATTCTGGTCTATCTGGCGGAAAAAACGGGCAAATTGCTCAGCCAGGAGCCACGCGCACGGTTTACGACCCTGCAGTGGCTATTCTGGCAGGTGGGTGGTCTGGGGCCTATGCTGGGGCAGAATCACCACTTTAACCACTTCGCGCCGCAACCGGTGCCTTATGCCATTGAACGTTTTCAGGTCGAGACGCAGCGCCTGTACAACGTGCTTAACAAACGGCTCGAAACCTCGCCGTGGATGGGGGGTGAAGACTACAGCATTGCCGATATCGCCTGCTGGCCGTGGGTGAATGCCCATGAGCGCCAGCGTGTTGATCTGGAAAACTTTCCGGCAGTAAAAAACTGGTTTGAGCGCATCCGGACCCGACCAGCAACCGTCCGGGCGTTGCAAAAAGCGCAAGCCGGATAAGATGATGTATCATGGCGGCAACCACGATACAGAGGAAGCCAGCAATGTCTCAGCCAGACGCCATGATTCGAATTAAAAACCTGCGCCTGCGTACTTTTATCGGCATCAAGGAAGAGGAGATCGCCAATCGTCAGGATGTGATAGTGAACGTCGTGATCCACTACCCTGCCGATAAGGCACGTAACAGCGAAGACATTAACGATGCGCTGAATTATCGCACGATCACCAAAAGCATCATCCGGCACATTGAAGATAACCGTTTCTCATTGCTGGAAAAATTAACTCAGGATGTGCTCGACATCGCACGCGAACATCACTGGGTCACTTATGCTGAAGTAGAGATCGACAAACTTCATGCGCTGCGGTACGCCGACTCGGTATCCATGACGATGAGCTGGCGACGTTAAGCGCAACCGGGAGGTTGCATGAAAATTCTGATAACCGGCGGTACAGGGCTCATTGGACGTCATCTGATCCCCCGGCTGTTCGCGCTGGGGCATGATGTCGCGGTGGTCACCCGAAACCCCGAAAAGGCGCACAAGCTATTGGGTGATCGCGTTTCACTGTGGAAAGGGCTCGGTGATCGCCAGGATCTGGACGGTATCGATGCGGTGATCAATCTCGCCGGTGAACCCATTGCTGATAAGCGCTGGACTGACGAACAGAAGCAGCGGCTCTGCAACAGCCGCTGGAACATCACCCAAAAGCTGGTCGACCTGTTTCATGCCAGCGAAACGCCACCGGCGGTGCTGATCAGTGGTTCAGCTGCGGGTTATTATGGCGATCTCGGCGAAGTGGTGGTGACGGAAGAAGAACCGCCACATAACGAATTTACCCACAAACTCTGTGCCCGCTGGGAGCAAATCGCCAGTGGCGCGCAGAGCGATCATACCCGTGTTTGTCTGCTGCGTACCGGCGTGGTGCTGGCCCCGAAAGGCGGGATCCTCGCTAAAATGCTGCCACTTTTCCGGCTCGGCCTTGGCGGGCCGATGGGCAACGGCAGACAATATCTGGCGTGGATCCACATCGATGACATGGTGAACGGCATTCTCTGGCTGCTCGACAACGACCTGCGCGGCCCGTTTAACATGGTCTCGCCCTACCCGGTGCGTAACGAGCAGTTCGCCCACACGCTCGGCCATGTGCTGCACCGCGCGGCCGTGCTGCGCGCACCTGCCACCGCGATACGCCTGATGATGGGGGAATCCTCGGTGCTGGTGCTCGGCGGTCAACGCGCACTGCCAAAACGGCTGGAAGAGGCCGGTTTCGCATTCCGCTGGTATGACTTAGAAGAAGCCCTGTCAGATGTGGTAGGTTGATTGCGCGCAACAGGCTCATGATACAGTGAAAGGCCAACTCATCTGAATGGCGACGTTATGGCGACAATCACCACCACCCGGCTTATCCTTTCTCCCTTCCAGACTACTGACTGGAACTTTTTTCGCGTTCTGCGTGAAGACCCGTCAGTGATGCGCTATATCGCCAGCATCGCCCCTGAAAAAGATAACCGTCTGCTGTTCGCCACCCGCCTGAATGCCCCGCATACCTTTGTGGTACGTACCCATGACGACCCGACCGCGCTGGGCG